>CAZUBT010000004.1:0-70902 GCA_964618815.1 uncultured Desulfobacterales bacterium
ATGATGCCGGAGATGGACGGGTTTCAATTTGTCGACCGCGTGCGCCAGCACGAAAACTGGCGGACCATTCCCATCGTCGTCGTCACCGCCAAAGATTTAACCAAAGAAGACCGCTTGCGGCTGAATGGTTATGTCCTGGAGATCATCCAGAAAGACGCTCGTCCGCGAGATGAGTTACTGGCCGAAGTGAGCGAATTGGTGAAATCTTGCCTTGAGAAGAGCAAGTTGAAAACAGGTAATAGACCTGTTACGAAAAGTTTTTAGTTTCAAGTTTAGAGTTTTTTTAAAAATTTCTAAACGTCGCGGCAAGCCAGGTGTAAGGTGCGCACCGCGCAACCGGCACAGGCTGGAAAGCCTGTGCCACCAATAGTTTTCATGTTTTTGGAGTGAGCCGAAGGCTCATGAGAGACTGTTAAGAAGGAAATTGCCTAAGGAGCCAAAACTGCATGCCCAAGATCCTTTTGGTAGAAGATAATGAAATGAATCGAGACATGTTATCGCGGCGCTTGCTCAAGCAGGGCTTTGAGATGGTCATCGCGGTGGATGGCGAACAGGCAGTTGATCTGGCCCGCTCGGAAGCCCCTGACCTGATCCTCATGGACATCAGTCTGCCCGGCCTGGACGGCTGGGAAGCGACCCGCCTGCTCAAAACCATGCCGGAAACCCGGTCCATTCCCATTATTGCCCTCACCGCCCATGCCATGGCGGGAGACCGGGAAAAATCCTTAGCCGCGGGTTGCAATGACTATGACACCAAACCCATCGACTTTCGCCGGCTGCTGGAAAAAATACAAGGTTTTTTAGGCAAGGAGACGACTTAGCCAAACCATGTCCACCACCGAATCCGAACCCCGTCAGACCGAAACCCAGGAAACCACTCCGGCCGTTCAGAGAGGTTCCGGTCCAGAAGCTGAAGGCGAGCAAACCCCGCAAGCCCTGTGGGCCCATCTGCGCCATGAATTGCGGACGCCCCTGAACGCGATCATCGGTTATAGTGAAATGCTGTTGGGAGACGCCGATGATCTGGGCCTGGCGGATTATGTCTCCGACCTTAACCAGATTCTCTCTGCCGGCCATCAACTCCTGGAGATAATCAACGACCTCCTGGACCCAAACCAAGTCGCCTCTGGCGATGTCGTCTTTAATCTGGAATCCCTGGTCGCCAACCTGCACTATAAGGTGCGCATCCCTTTAAACAGCATCATCGGTTTCAGTGAGATCCTGCTTGAGAACGCCACCGATCAGAGGTTGGCGGATCTTATTGCTGACCTAAAGAAGATTCACTCTGCCGCCGAACTCTTCCTCTCTCGGGTCAACGAAATTGTCGATTTTTCCAAGATCGATGCCGGTCTGAAGGCATCAGGCCCGGAAGTCTCAGACCGGTCATCTCTGATTCACCGCGCCCTGACCAGTCTCCGGGAATTGGCTCAGGATAGCGCTGCCGTCACCGGAGGCGAAAGCGGCTCTATACTGGTGGTGGATGATAATGAAATAAACCGCGACTTACTGTCTCGTTATCTGGAGCGTCAAGGCCATACGGTGCGGGTGGCAGACAATGGCCGCCAGGCCCTGGAGATGATCGCCACCGGCGCTTTCGACCTGGTGCTCCTCGATATTATGATGCCGGAACTGGACGGTTACCAGGTGCTCCAACACCTGAAGCAATCCGAAACCTGGCGGGACCTGCCGGTCATTATGATTTCCGCCTTGGACGAAATAGACAGCGCGATCCGCTGCATTGAACTGGGGGCGGAAGACTATTTGCGCAAGCCCTTCAACCCGGTGCTGCTGCGAGCCCGGGTGCAGGCCTGTCTGGAAAAAAAGCGGCTGCGAGATCTAAAAGTAGCGCAACAGCGAAAATTGCATGAACTCAACGCCGCTCTGGAACTGCGCAACCGGTTTATTCGCGAGACCTTCGGAAGCTACCTCTCGGATGAAATCGTCGACACGATTCTGAAGAAGGGTGGACTGAAAATAGGGGGTGAAAAACGGCGTGCTACCATTCTCATGGCCGATCTGCGCGGCTTCACCTCCATAAGTGAGCGTCTTCCCGCTGAGGATGTGGTGGCGATGATCAATATCTATCTGGAGACCATGACGGAAATCATCCAGAAGTACCAGGGCACCATCGACGAATTCATCGGCGACGGCATCCTGGTGATCTTTGGGGCCCCCATCCTGCGCCCCGACGACCCGCTGCGGGCCGTGGCGTGCGCCGTGGAAATGCAATTGGCCATGACCTCGGTCAATGACCGGAATCGCCAGGCCGGGTACCCCGAGGTTGCTTTAGGCATCGGCATCAACACCGGTGAAGTGGTGATGGGCAACATCGGTTCTAAGAAGAGAATCAAGTATGCCGTGGTGGGCCGCGCGGTCAACCTCACGGCCCGCATTGAATCCTATACGGTGGGCGGCCAAATCTTAATTTCAGAAAGCACCTTATACGAATGCGGCGATATCTGTCGGATAGACACTGCCATGCAGGTTATGGCCAAAGGGGTTAAAAAACCGCTGACCATCCATGAAGTGGGAGGTATCGGCGGAGATTTTCAGCTCTTTCTGCCCCCGAAAAAAGAGATTACGTGGATAGAACTCAAGCAAGGGCTCCCCGTCCAGTTTACCGCGGTGGATTGGAAACATACCGGAGAGCTGGGGCATCGGGGGGCCATCACCCAAATAGCCCATAATATGGTCGAAATTCATTCTAAGGTCCTGCCCTCCCCACTGGCGAACCTGCGGGTTTCCCTGTACGACCCCGACGACCACGAAATTACCGACGACCTTTACGGCAAAGTGGTGGCTCACCTCTCCGAATCCCCCCCTGCCTTCCTGGTCCATTTCACCTCCGTACCCCCGGAAGCCGAGGCTTTCTTGGCAAAGTTCCTGGGCGCCGCCCCAAATTGACATGGCGGATTTGGGTACTATTAATAATTAACACCATAAGAAAAAATACGAATTGTGACCCTGGAAAAAGTATCGCGGGGCTACCACTAAGGAGGAGACGAGATGAGCGCAGTCAAGATCATGGCAATCGTGCTGATTGTGGCCGGCATCGTGGTGATAGCGTACGGCAAGTTCAGCTACACCAAGGAGACTCACGACATCAAGCTGGGCCCGCTGGAGATGTCGATTGCGGAAAAGCAGACGGTCAACGTCCCTCTCTGGGCCGGCGTGTTGGCAATAGTGGGCGGTGGTGTGCTCCTGCTTTATGCGAGCCAGAAAAGGTAGCTGGATTCTCTCGCCTTTGCTTCAATGTTTAGTGTTGCCTCGCTCCTACGACGGAGGGAATCGCGGTGAATTTTAAAGGTGGTTTGGGAGCTACCTACCTGGGAGGAGGCCTAGGCGGATTCCTCGTCTGGGCCCCCTTGATTAGCCGGGTGGAGGTCCATATTCTTTCTCCGGAAGAGCGAATTGTGCCCCTGGAAAAAGTCTCCCGGGGCTACCACTATGGTGTGGTGCAGGGGGTTAAGCCGGGAACCCGATATTTTTATCGTCTCGATGGGAACACAGAACGTCCTGATCCCGCCTCCAAGTTCCAGCCCGAAGGCGTCCATGGGCCATCCCAGGTCATTGACCCCCATTTTGTTTGGGAAGAGCTTCACTGGTCCGGAATACCTTTCTCCCATTATGTGATTTACGAACTCCATGTGGGGACTTTTACTGCTCAAGGCACCTTTGACGCCATCGTCCCACACCTGGATGAACTGAAGGATCTGGGCATAACAGCAATTTTGATCATGCCTGTCGCGCAATTCCCGGGGGATCGCAACTGGGGCTATGATGGCGTTTACCCTTTCGCGGTGCAAAATTCTTATGGAGGTCCTGAGGGGCTCAAAAGACTGATTGATGCGTGCCATCAGCGTGGCTTGGCGGTGGTTCTGGATGTGGTTTACAACCATCTCGGGCCGGAAGGAAATTATCTCCAGGATTTTGGGCCTTACTTTACCGACCGATACCGCACTCCCTGGGGTGCAGCCATCAATTTTGACGGGCCTGACAGCGACGAAGTCAGGCGGTTCTTTATTGAAAATGCCCTCTCTTGGGTAACGGAATTTCGCCTGGATGCCTTGCGCCTCGATGCGGTTGACGGGATTTTCGACTTTTCTGCACTCCATTTTCTGCAGGAATTGGGCGCGGCGGTGCACGAGCAGGCCGAACGGCTTAATCGCCGGATCCATGTCATTGCCGAGAGTGATTTGAACGACGTCTGGCTCGTTCGTCCTCCAGAGCTTGGTGGTTATGGACTGGACGCCCAATGGAACGACGATTTCCATCATGCCCTCCACACGCTTCTTACCGGTGAGCGAACCGGGTACTATGAAGATTTCGGACGCATCCAAGATCTTGCGAAGGCCTTTGCCGAGGGGTTTGTCTATTCGGGAGCGTATTCCCCGGCGCGCCGGCGTCGACACGGGAATAGCTCCAAAGATCTAGCCGCGCGCCGGTTCGTGGTCTTCGCCCAGAACCACGATCAGGTGGGAAACCGTCTGAAAGGCGATCGGCTCAGCGCCTTGGTCTCCTTCGAAGGGCTGAAGCTGGCTGCTGCTGTGGTGCTCCTTTCGCCTTTCATACCCCTGCTGTTCATGGGTGAAGAATACGGGGAAACCGCGCCGTTTCCTTATTTCGTCAGCCATTCGGATCCGGATCTGATAGAGGTGGTCCGCCGCGGGCGTCGAGAAGAGTTTGCCTATTTGCAGTGGTCGGATGAGCCACCGGACCCTCATGAAGAAGCGACCCGGCAGAGCGCCGGCTTGGATCACAGCCTGCGGCATCAGGGGAAGCATCGCATCCTTTATGAATTGTACAAGGAACTGATAAAGCTCCGAAATGAAACTCGGGCGGGCGCGGGATTAAGCAAGGATCGCATGGAAGTTGTTTGCTTGGAGAGGGAGAATACCCTGGTCGTTCGGCGCTGGGGCCGCGAGGAGCAGGTTGCCGCCATCTTCCATTTTGGTGATACTGCTGTGTCTGTCAACGTCCCCTTGCCTTACGGACGCTGGCTGAAACGCCTGGCGTCGGGAGAGGAACGATGGAACGGTCCAGGCCGCGACCTGCCCTCAGTGCTTCATTCGGACGGGAAAGTCTCGGTGACCTTGACGAAACATGCCTTTCTCATTGTAAGTCTGCAACCGGAGGACTAACTGATGGACCGATTTGTTTGTATCCATGGGCATTTTTATCAACCTCCCAGAGAAAGCCCCTGGCTGGAGGCCATTGAGATCCAAGATTCGGCGTTCCCGTACCACGACTGGAACGAGCGGATTGCCGCCGAATGCTACGCGGCCAACGCCGTGTCGAGAATCTGGGATACGGAAGGACGCATCGCCCAACTGGTGAACAATTATGCCAGTATAAGCTTCAACTTCGGTCCGACGGTCTTGCTCTGGATGCAGAAGTATGCCACCGACGCCTATGAGGCAATTATAGAGGCTGACCGGCAGAGCCTGGAGAAATTCTCCGGTCATGGAAATGCTTTGGCCCAAGCCTACAATCACATGATCCTACCGCTGGCCAACAGCCGCGACAAGAACACCCAGATTATCTGGGGAATAAAAGATTTTGAATATCGCTTTGGACGCAAGCCGGAAGGGTTGTGGCTCCCGGAGACAGCGGTAGATCTGGAAACCCTGGACCTCATGGCACAACACGGCATCGGCTTTGCCATACTTGCCCCCAGGCAGGCAAGCCGGGTTCGGCCCCTTGATGGTGATGAATGGCAGGACGTGAGTGGGGAAAAAATCTATCCTGCCATAGCCTACCGGGTGTCGCTGCCGTCCGACCGCACCATGAACCTGTTCTTTTACGACGGTCCCATTGCCCAGGCTCTGGCTTTTGAAGGCTTGCTCGACAACGGCGAGGCGTTCGCCAACCGGCTGCTGTCCGCGTTTGCCGACGACTCTCCTCGCCTCGTCCACATCGCCACGGATGGCGAAAGCTATGGGCATCATCATCGCAACGGCGACATGGCCCTGGCGCACGCCCTCCATCACATTGAGTCCAACGGACTGGCACAGGTGACGAATTATGGCCGGTACCTGGAGGATCATCCACCGACGTTCGAAGTGGAGATCTTTGAAAACAGCTCGTGGAGCTGCGAGCACGGCATAGAACGTTGGCGGTCCGATTGCGGGTGCAACAGCGGCGGCCACTCAGGCTGGAACCAGGGTTGGCGAGCCCCCCTGCGTGCGGCCCTGGACTGGCTCCGCGATGCCGTAAATCCGGCTTTTGAACAAATGGCCCGACAGTTTCTGACCGATCCCTGGGCGGCTCGAGACGACTACATCGACATCATCGTGGATCGATCACCCGAGCGCATCACGGCGTTTATGAACAGCCACGCAACCCGCCCCTTAAACTCCGGGGACGAGATCACGGTCCTGAAGCTTATGGAGCTCCAACGCCACTTAATGCTCATGTACACAAGTTGTGGTTGGTTTTTTGACGAGCTTTCCGGGATGGAGACGGTTCAGGACATAAAATATGCCGGCAGAGTTCTGCAGTTGGCCGACCAGCTTTTTAGCGACCCCTTCGAACCTGCCTTTCTCGAACATCTTGAACTGGCCAAGAGCAACATACCTGAACACCGTGACGGTCGCACCATATATGAGAAATTGGTCAGGCCGGTCATGCTCGATATGAAAGACGTGGGCGCCCACTATGCCTTAAGCTCATTGTTCCAGGACATCGGCGAACGCAGCTCGATCTATGCGTATTCCGCCACCCGGGAGGACTACCGCAGCTTTCAGGTCGGAGGCTCAAGGCTGGTAATCGGGCGGGCCACGGTCACTTCAGAAGTTACGCGCATATCCTCCAGCTTGTGCTTTGGCGTTCTACATCTTGGTGATCACAGTATCGCCTGCGGCACCGGTGAATATCAGGGCGCGCAAAAATATGAAGCGCTAGCCCAAGAGATTTCCGCGGCTTTCGCCGGAGCTGACTTCCCGAAGACCATACTTTTATTGGGTAAGCACTTCGGGGCGTCCACCTACTCGCTGACCTCGCTGTTTGCCGATGAGCGGCGCAGAGTCCTGAACATCATCATGGAGCCAACTCTTAGAGAGGCTGAAGCTGCATATAGCTCGATTTACGAGCACCATGCTCCTTTGATTCGCTTTCTGACCGGGTCCGGCACGCCACGGCCCCCAGTCCTGTCGGTCGCCGCGGAGTTGTGCTTGAATGCCAAGCTTCGCAGGATACTTCAAGGGGAGGGGCTTGACCCCGAAGTCGTAAGACCTCTTCTGGAAGAAGCTCGTTTGGCCGGCGCAACTCTGGATGCGACTGCTCTGGGCTTGTTACTGGCCGTCAACATTGAGAGTCTGGCCGAACAACTTTCCGAGCAACCTGACGACCTTTCTCGCCTAGAGGGATTGAATAAGGCTGCACAACTGGTCCGGACCTTGCCGTTCGAGGTTAATCTCTGGAAAACCCAAAACATCTGCTACAAGCTCCTTCACGCCCATTGTCCCAACTTCAAGGAGAAGGCCAGCCTGGGCGACCAAAACGCGCAAGAATGGCTACGCCATTACACGGTCTTGGCCGAGAATTTTTTGCTACGGGCGCCCATATGCCCCGTAAACAGCAAACCTGCAAATGGATAGAAGACCGGGAAGTCTCTCATGAATATGCCAACCGCGACCTATCGGATTCAATTCAATCCTGCGTTCGGCTTTCAGGCCGCGCAGCCAGTCATTTCCTATCTGGCGGACCTGGGTATATCCGACCTGTACGCTTCTCCCATATTCAAAGCCGTCAAGGGCAGCCTCAACGGCTATGATGTGGTTGACCCCAATCACCTGAATCCTGAGTTGGGAGGGCTCTCTGACTTGGAGGGGCTGGCCGCGGAGCTAAAAGCATACAACATGGGGTGGATTCAGGATATTGTCCCGAATCATATGGCGATAGATTCGGAAAATCGGCTGCTGATGGATATTTTGGAGAATGGTTCCAGCTCCAGGTACTTTCAGTTTTTCGACGTGGATTGGGATTATCCGGCCGCCAGCCTCAACAAGAGAATTCTGGCGCCATTTCTTAGCAGGTTCTATGGGGAGTGTCTCGAAGATGGAGAGATCGCCCTCCAATACGGTCCTGATGGCTTCAAGGCCGCTTACTACAACCTCGCCTTCCCGTTACGAATCGAATCTTATCTAAATCTTTTTAACAACTTGTCCCAGTTAAAAAGGAAACTTGCCGAAGACAATCCCGACTTTATCAAACTTTTAGGCATCCTCTATGTCTTGAAGTCGCTCTCTTCGAGCGATGAGCCGGAGGAGCGCAATAACCAGATAAAATTCATCCAACACACTATGTGGGAAGCCTACAACAGCAACGCCGTAATAAAGGCATTTGTTGATGAAAACGTGCGGACCTTCAATGGTGAAAAGGGGAAGGCCGAGAGTTTTAATTTTCTTGATGACCTTCTTTCCCAACAAGTCTTCAGGCTTTCATTTTGGAAAGTGGCCGCGGAAGAAATAAATTATCGCCGCTTTTTTTGTGTTAATGGGCTAATTTCACTAAGAGTGGAAGACGAGCACGTTCTAAACTACACGCACGGCCTGATTTTCGATCTGATTGAAAAACGAGTTGTCACCGGGGTAAGAATTGATCATGTTGATGGGCTGTACGATCCGGCAAGCTATCTGCAAAAAGTGAGAGAAAAAGCACCGGCAAACTATATAATCGTTGAAAAAATACTCAAAATTCAGGAAGACCTGCCACCTGCTTGGCCGGTCCAGGGAACCACCGGCTATGATTTTACAAATTATGTCAATGAGTTGTTTTGCCAAAAGGAAAATAAGCGAGCATTTAGCAGAATCTATGCCAGCGTAACTGGCTTAAAGAAATCTTATGAACATGTCGTGCGCGACAACAAAAAGCTGATAATTCAGGAAGATATGGCGAGCGACGTCCACAACCTCGCCCAGCTCCTGAAAAAGATCTCCAGCCGGGACCGCCATGGAAGCGACATAACTCTCACTGCGCTGCAAAGAGCCTTGACCGAAGTCCTGGCAGTATTTCCCGTATACCGGACCTACATCAGCCAGGTTGTGGTCTCGGACGACGACAGGAAATACATTTTGGCCGCGGTGGACCGGGCCAAAGCCAATTTCCCCGCCCTCTTACATGGATTTACGTTCGTACGCAGATTCCTTCTCCTGGACTTTCCCGATTATGTTTCAGAGGAAGAGAAGCGGGGTTGGCTCCACTTTGCCATGAGGTTTCAGCAACTTACCGGGCCGGTAATGGCGAAGGGAGTCGAAGATACCACCTTTTATGTGTACAACCGGCTCTTGTCACTCAATGAGGTAGGTGGACGGCCGGGTCACTTCGGCTGCTCGCTGGAAGAATTCCACAACTTCAACACGAAGAAAAGAGACTTGTGGCCGGATTCCTTAAATGCAACCTCGACTCACGATACCAAAAGAGGCGAAGACGCGCGCGCCAGAATAAATGTATTGTCCGAGATGCCGGACGAGTGGCTAAAAAAACTCCGGACCTGGATCAAGATAAACAGGGGCAAAAAAAAGCGCCTCCGCGGCTTAGCCGTTCCGGATAGAAACGACGAGTATTTTTTATACCAGACGCTGATTGGCGCCTGGCCATTTTCAGATGCCGAGTATCCCGAGTTCGTTCAAAGAATTAAGGCGTATATTGTCAAAGCTGTCCGGGAAGCCAAAGTCCATACCGCGTGGTTGAAACCCGACACTGAGTATGAAGACGCTTACGTCTCATTCGCTGAGAAAATCCTGGCCCGCTCAGAAGCCAACGCATTTCTGAAAGAATTTATCCCGTTTTGCCGGAGAGTTTCTCACTACGGGATACTCAACTCCCTCTCGCAGACACTGATCAAGATTACCTCACCCGGTGTGCCTGATTTCTATCAGGGATCTGAACTATGGGACCTGAGCTTGGTGGATCCTGACAATCGCCGGCCGGTAGATTTTGAAAAAAGGCGCGCCATGCTGGCCGGCATCCGTGAACAGGATGATGCTGATATTGGCCGACTGGTCCAAGATCTCCTTTCCTCGAGAGAGGATGGAAAGATTAAGCTCTTTCTCATTTATCGGGCGCTCAAAGCAAAAAAAGCCAATCGAGAGATCTTCCGTTCCGGCGCTTATATTCCCCTTGAGTCGGCGGGAAGATTCAGAAGCCATGTCATCGCCTTTGCCTGGAGGTATCAGCGGCAATGGGCCCTGGTCATCGCTCCGAGGTTTCTCAGCCACCTGATTCAAGAGGGAGATTTTCCTCTGGGAAGACAAGTATGGCAGGACACAGAGGTGATAATGCCTAACGGGGCACCTGCTGCCTGGCGGAATGTTATCACGAGCGAGGTACTTTCTGCGGGCAAGGCACTGTCTGTCGGAGATATATTACTCAGTTTTCCAGTGGCGTTGCTCATGGGCGAAGGGACGGAGTAGTATGGGCAAACCACTTGAATCGTAGCGCCCCGACGGTGTTCCCAGGCGTGCCGGCCCATTGCTGGGGGCAGGTCAAAACCCCCTATAGATTGGGAGGTGGAAGATATGGCAAAACTGGTTTTGGAGATGATAGAAGCAGAACCTGCTTATCGGAAAATAGAGAGAGCTAAAGTTCCAGGAGGATGGCTTATTAGGATGGAGGTGGGAGATAGTGGTGGCATAACCTTTGTGCCTGACCCAAACCACGAATGGAAGTAGCTTTCCTTAATGTATGAACAGGGGAAATGGGAGTTAAGGACTCAAGTTGTGGAGCTGAGGGCCATGGGCTATCGGCAAGCCTGCCAAGAAGAAAGCCAGAGGCCTTTCGGCTTCAAGACTTAAAGGATATCATGAATGGCCGTCAGTCAAGGCCACTTTTTATCTTACTAAAGAGGTTTTATTCTCCCTGGAGGAAGCCAGGCTCAAGTTGAAAGAGATGGCCAGGCCAGAGGGCAGGGCTAAGATAACCAAGTCCCTGATAGTGGAAGCGGCTATTCAGTTAGCCATTGAGGCGCTGGAGGCCTCAGGAGAGAAAAGCCCGATTGCCGGTATGCTGGCCTGGCATGGCAGTAATATGGGCAGGGTTGAAGCCAGGTTGTTTTGAAGAAAAGAAACCTTTTAGGGGTTAAACTCGGGGAGAGAGGTCCCCAAAACCATTTTTTCTGCGGTGGCTAAAATCGCCGCATAATCTCGGTTTACAAGAGAGAGGGCGCCATGACTATTACAGAAATGATTCGATCTATTGGAGAAAAGGTTTTCTTGTTCTTTGTTGCGCTTTGTCTATTGGGGGTCTTTTCTTCCGTCTCTTTTGCGGAGGAGGCAGCAACGAACAAGCCGGCTCCAGAAACTCCGGCAGCGGGAACCCCTCATAGTGCGCCTCCGGGAAAGATCGAGCGCGCCGGGCAGGCCGCGGGCAAGGGAATCAAGCGAGCCGCCAATGCCACTGAACGGGGAGTGAAGCGTGCCGGCGAAGCGACCGGCAGAGGAATTAAAAAGGCCGGCGAAGCAGTCGAAAAGACCTTTACCGGCAAGGATTAAGCTAGGTAACCACCGCAAAAACAATAATTAATCCATCTATACTGCACCCCTTGGAGGCGAAGAGGAAGCTTTTCGGTGTCCTACTTGGGGAGAGAGGTCCCCAAAACCATTTTTGGACTGCGGTGGCCACGGTAGCCGCATAGTCTCGGGGGGTATAGTTCGCCAATGAACTCGGAAAGATTAATGTCCCGGCATCCTCTCAATAACGGTCTGACCCTGGAGTTTTGGGACTACTCCCGGCCCATAGCCGGCGACCGCTGGTTCGTTCTCCTGGAGGTCCGGATCGCCATTCCGATTCGGCCCGACACCCTGCCGCCGGAGCTGCGAGGGCAAGCAGACCAGGTCAAGGAGGCCTTGGGGGACGAAATTATCTTCTTCCACAAAGACGAGCGGAACTTTATTGCCGCAACGGAGGCCCCCAAAATCCTTAAGGACATGCAGGATAGGTTTTTGGACATGGCGCCCGGTTACTTCGGGCATCCTGATTTTGCCGCCAGGTTCATCCGCGGAAAATTCGCGGAAAAGCAAGAGTTGCAGCGCTGGCAGCGTTTAGATACTCGACAGGGCGACCACTCATGATTGTACGGCCCTCCCCTGCGTACTCCTCCCCACGGCTGGAGGCATAGTAAGACTTACCGAGGATGTTAATTTGCTGTGGATTGCAGCGCCGGCTGGTAAAATTTCCGGGAATACTCCTTCACCATCCGGCGGGCGCTGAAAAATGGACCACTACTCTTCATGGCCGCCTTCATCAGATTCACCCATTCTACTGGGATGCCCGCGGTTTCTCCCTGGCTTTCCTGGAACCGGGCCAGGAGTTTTTCCAGGCATGGAGGCCACGTCTCCCGCCAGCGGCGTAATGGACGGGCGCCATGAAAGGCCTCCGGCCTTTGCTGAATCAGTTCCAGATAATGGTCCGGGTTGAGTTGCCATTTATTGTTGCCAAAGAGCCGCAGGTGCGTGGCCAGTCTTTTGCCGTTATGGAAGGTCTCCAGGTGCGTCACGGCCAGCTGAACCTGGACCTTGAGCCCGGCATAGAAAGTGGGTACGGAATACCGGTTTTTATCTACAATCACCGTGGCATAGGAATCAACCTTGCCGGTCGTGATCTGGATAACGGTGAATGGCGCTGCCGGCAAAGGTAAGAGCCAGCTCTGCTCCCCGGCAAACAACTCGTTGACGGTGCCTTCCCGGCCTCTGATCCGGTGATCGCCATAGGCCAGGCATTCTTGCAAGAGCCGGTCATTCAAGTCCTCCAAGCTCTCGGCCTCGGGAATGGGAACCAGGTAGTTACGCCGGACATAACCGATCAGTCCCTCGACGCCGCCCTTCTCGTGCGCGCTGGCAGGATTGCAAAAGCGGCGGCGTAAAGTTGTAGTAGGCGTGGAACTTGATAAATTCGGTTCATCCGGTTTAAGCGTACTTTTTGACAAAAGAGTGGACATGCGTTCTCCTAAAGACGACCTGCAATAGTCGATCAAAAGGAGAGGCTTCACATGTCCACCAGCTTACTTTACCATGGTTTTGGTCTCCAGGGATACCGGCATGTTCACACCAAATTTTACAGTGGAGCTATCCACTTCCGGGTGCAGCAGGATGGCTTTGCCCTCCGCTGCCCGGAATGCGGCTCTTATCAGGTCAAGCGCCGAGGCCGGGTAATGCGCCGGTTTCGTACGCTTCCCATAGATCCAAGCCGGTCTGGATTGAGATGCCGGTGCAGCGGGTCCTCTGTCTCCTTTGTGGCATTTTGCGTCAGGTGAAGGTCAATTTTGCCTTCTGGAGGCGCAGCTACACCCGGGCCTTTGCGCGCTATGCCCTGGAACTGGCCCGCCACATGACTATCAAGGATGTGGCCCGGCATCTGGGGGTGAGTTGGGACGTCATCAAGGACATCCAGAAACAATATCTGCAAAAACGCTTTGCCCGGCCTAAACTTCATAAACTCAAGCAGATCGCCATTGACGAGATCAGCATCGGCAAAGGACACCGGTACCTCACCATCGTTCTGGATCTGAAAAGCGGGGCCGTGGTCTTCGTGGGCGACGGCAAAGGCGGGGACGCTCTGGAACCTTTTTGGCAGAGACTCCGGCGCAGCGGCGCCACCATCGAGGCGGTGGCCACCGATTTGTCGCCGGCCTATATCAGCGCGGTTATGGAGTATTTGCCCGGAGCCGTCCATGTCTTCGACCACTTCCATATCATCAAGCTCTATAATGAAGGCCTCTCGGACCTGCGGCGCAAACTCTACCACGAAGCCACCAACGTCATGCACCAAAAGGTCCTGAAGGGGACCCGCTGGTTGCTGCTCAAGAACCCGGGAAACCTGGATAAGAGCAGAAATGAGCAGCAACGCCTGACTGCCGCCCTGGAACTCAACCAACCTCTGGCCCTGGCTTACTATATGAAGGAAGACCTGCGCCAGCTCTGGATGCAAACCGATAAAGCCACGGCCGCCTACGTGTTACAGGATTGGGTGGATCGGGCCTGGGCTTCAGGCATACCCATGCTCATCAAGTTCGCCAAAACCCTGGCCCTTTACCGCCGGGGCATCCTGGCTTACTATGACTATCCCATCTCCACCGGCCCCCTGGAGGGCACCAACAACAAGATCAAAACTATGAAACGTCAGGCCTATGGCTTCCGTGATCGCGAATTTTTCAAACTTAAAATCCTGGCTCTCCACGAAACCAGGTACGCTTTAGTCGGATGAACCAGATTTTTCTTCTCGCGGGTCATCTGCCACCCCCTCTTGTGGCCCTCAGAAAAAAGTCCCCCCAAGGTGATGAGGAAATCACCCTGTCCCTGGGGTAGCTAATCCCAGGTGAGGGGGGGCGAGGGTTATGAACATTTGGTCAGGTTTTAGGTGTCATTATAGGTGTCATCCGCTCCGGTTTTTCCTGCTGTTTTATGCTTTCACCTGCACAACAGCGCAATGGCTAAGTGCTTACAACTAATAGCTTTTGCTCTATCTTGCTAAGTCCTGCTGACCCCCTAAGTTAGCATTAGAAGTCCGTTGCTCTGTCCAACTGAGCTACAGGCGCTTGGCGAGTTTGCGGGTCTGAGAAGTTCCCTGGTGTCATTGCGTCAGATTTTCTCCCCCACCAGGGCTTTCAATTCTTCCTTGCTCTCGGTGTTATATCGCTTGAAAACGGTCATGGTTTTGTGGCCGGTAGCCGCCATTATACGAAAGTAGTCATGCCCCTGCAACCGCCAGTTATTAATCGCCGTATGCCGCAGGTCGTGAAAGGTGAAGTTCTCTATCCCCGGTGGCGCACAGGCCGGTTTAAAAGCCGTCTTTACGGCTCCGATTTGCCGCCTTGCATAGGTGAACACCTGCACCGCCGGAAGTCCCCTGGGCCTGGCCTTGGGGGAAAAAACTTGTTGACCTTGGGCACGTATCTTACCCCATGAGAGGCGCCGGGGGAAGGTGGCGGCTCCTTTGTTAACATACATGAGGCGAACTTAAGGTTCGCCAGCCATTCCAGGGCGAACACAAGGTTCGCCCCTACAGAAAATACGCCTTTGAGGTTGAATCGGTGTCAGACCCTCTTGGCGGGAACTTAAGCCTGTTAATATTGGAAAGCAGGAGCTTTCCTCCCGGGTGCGTTCCCCAGCGGGGGCTTGGGGACGAGAGAGGGGGCCGCCTTCACTAAACCAGGTACGTTTTACCGTGAAAGTCCGGGTGTAGGGGCGGGTTTAAAACCCGCCCCTACGGAGGCCTTCATTGTTGGGGGTGGCCCAAATCGGGTCATGGTCGTTTAGTCGGAAGAACCCCGATTGTTTTTGAAATTGACATTCGTACAACCATCAGATACTGTACTAATTAGCATTTGGAGTTGCCCAACGCACAACGAACCTGGTAAGCACAGCCTTGGGAGGAGAATGAGATGGCAGCCAGAATTGATGAAATTGCGGCCGTTGAGCACCAGTCGTCGGGAAAGGTGCTCTTGGAGAACGAGGCCTACACCATCGTGTCCTTATGCGAGCACCTGGGGCAGAATGCCGAAGGAGACGAATATCCCTTAACCTGTTGCGACAGGTGTCCGAACTATACGACGGTTCCGTGCGCCTGTTGAGGCAGGGTGTGGCCACGAATTGATGCCTTAATCAAGCGAAAGCCTGAGCAGGGCCATGAGCATTTAGATGTGGGCCAGGCCGGCCCAGGACTTTTTTTCACAAGGACATTAGTGGGGCGCCGCGGCGCACCGGGGGCACCCGGCGCGCCGTCGTCTCTTGTGGCAGGGAGATGATAAATGGGCCCATCCGGGTCTCTTGCACTTACAAGCAATCTTATCTCGCTGGAGAGAGGCGGCGACGAACTACTGTTGGTGAACTCTTTCCACATGCGCACCATGTATGTGGCGCGGGGGAAAGAGCGCGTCAAGCGGCTGCTATCCGAGGCGGCGCGGGGCTTGACATTGGAAGGGCTCAAATCTGCCTTTCCTCATGACGCCGACCTGATCCAGCTATTGCGCGACCATCGTATCCTTGTTGATGCGTCAAAGGATAAGGAGCGCTTCGACCACTCCGAAATCGCGACGGCCGGTCCTCGGCCGAAGCCCCGGATGACCGTGTACCTGCTGGTCACCGAATCGTGCAACCTGGGCTGCATCTATTGCCTTAACGGCGCGGGGACGTACCTGAAGGAGGGCAGCTCCGGGATGAACCCCACCGTGGCGATCCAAAGCGTCACTGCTTGCCTGGAGCAGATCAGTACGGGGGGCAGGGTTGAGGTCGGGTTTTTCGGCGGCGAACCGATGTTGCAATGGCCCCTCATCAAGGAGATCATCAGGAGCTGCGAGGAAGAGCTTAAACCCGCCTACCGTGACAAGCAGATTACTTACCATCTCACCAGCAACCTAACCATCTGCCCGCCGGATCTGATCGAAGTTATCCGGCGGTACAATATCACGGTAATGTCCGACATCGATGGACCGCCGGAAATCCACAACCGCTGCCGCCCCTACCGGCATGGAAAAGCGTCGCACGCACAGACGGCTGCAACCATCCGCCGCTTGGCGGCTGCCGGAATACCGGTAGCGCTGCGCGCCACGATCACCTCGGTCAACCAAGACTACATCATGGACACCGTGGCGCATCACAAGGAACTGGGGGGCACCAACTCGGCCGTAGTGCCGGCCTGCCCGATCAATTCCGACCGGGAGTTTTTACCGGACGAGCTCTTGCCCGACCCGGACGGGATCATCGCCGGACTGGTGGAAGCTTTCCACAGCGGTTTATGGGACAAAGAGAGTCTGTTTCCCTTCAATCAGTACATAGCTAAGCTGCGACCCGGCACGCGCCAGGTTATGTCCTGTGCGGCCTTTTCCGGAACCATCCCGGTCATCCGGGTGAACGGTGATGTCTATCCGTGCATTTATCTGGTCGGCCAGGAGAAGTGCCGTCTCGGAAACTCTGGGGATGCCCGGTGGGACCGCGGCTGGCTCGATAAAACCCTACTGACCTTGCACGTTGACAATCTCGAAGAGTGCAGTGCGTGTCCCTGGCGCTATGCCTGCGGCGGCGGCTGTCCGCTGATGAAGCTGGCGCGTTGGGAAGGCGTCGCCAGTAGTCCTAAGGCGACGGAGTACGCCCGGAGAATCAGCTGCGATTTCACCAAGGCCGTGCTTACGGAGATGCTTTGGAACATGGCCGACGAGGTGAGAACCGACCTGGCCGGCAGGCAACCGCAGGTGGCTCCGTCACCACCGGAAAGCACGCTCTTCTGCTGAGTTATCCTTGGCCCCATCTGCCAAACTGGAAGTGGCAAAGAACCTGATCGCCCTGGAACGAGGCGCCGATGAGTTGCTCCTGGCCAACTCGTTTCATCTGCGGCCGCTGTATGTGAAACGTGGCAGAGAGCGGGTCAAGCAAATATTGGCCGCTGCCGCGCAGGGGCGCACGACGGCCGAACTCCAGGCCGTTTTCGCGGACGATGCCCCCCTCCTTCGTTTGCTTCTAGACTATCACCTTCTCCCCGACGCCTTTATGCCCAGGGATGATGCCCGCGAGGCGGTGTGCCTGACGGACGCGGTCCGTCCCCCTTTAAAGAACAACATCACCCTCTATCTCCTGGTGGGCGAATCCTGCAACCTGGCATGCATCTATTGTCTCAACGGGCCGAAGACCTACCGGAAGGACAACCACATCTCAATGAGCGCAGTGGTGGCCCGCCGCAGCGTGGAGGGGCGCCTGGAAGAACTAAGCCCCGGGGGGACCTTGGAGGTGGCGTTCTTCGGTGGTGAGCCGCTGTTGCATTGGCCCTTAGTCAAAGAAGTGATCCGGTACTGTGAGGGAGAGTTAAAGCGAGCTTATCCCGATAAGCTGATCCGATATCATCTGACCAGCAACCTGACGCTAAGACCCGCTGACCTGGTCGAATGGGTGACCCGGTATGACATCACCATCGTCTGCGGTATCGATGGTCCCCCTGAAATCCACGACCGTTGCCGGCCCTATCCCGGCGGTGCCCCCTCACACGCACGGAGTGCGGTGACCATTCGGCGCCTGGTGCAGGCCGGGGTCCGGGTCACCTTGCGGGCGACGATCACTTCGGCTAATCAAGACAGGCTGGCGGACGTGGCGGCACATCACACCCGGTTGGGCGCCGTGTCCTCGCTGTTTGTCCCGGTCCGCCCGATAAATTCGGATCAAGACTTCTTTCCGGAGGAAATCTTGCCCGATCCGGATAAGGTCATTGCCGCAGCCCTGGAGCTGGGCCGTCACGGCCGGCCGGGCAAAGCGAATCTGTTCCCATTTAATGATTTTTCGGCAGAGATCCATCCAGGCGTCCGACACGTAGTGGCCTGTGCGGCGCCCTATGGCACGAACTACGTGGTGCGAGCCAATGGCGACGTTTATCCGTGCATCTATCTCGTCGGTCAGGAGCCATACCGGCTCGGCAACGGTGACGGGGCGTTGGATCGCCGACCTCTCAACGCCATGCTCGAGACTTTGCACGTGGACAACCGGGAGGATTGTCGCGAGTGCGCCTGGCGATATGCTTGCGGGGGCGGCTGTCCCGTGATGAACATAGCTCGCATCCGCGGTGCGGAGAAAAGACCCGGAGTAGTCCGGTACAGCCGGAGAATTACCTGCGACCTGAGCCAGGCCATCCTTGCGGATGTGCTATGGGGCCTGGCTGACCAGACCCAGAATGGTCCGCCGCAGGATTACAATCAATAATCCTGTTTGAAGCTACTTAGTTGCCGGGTCAGGGTAATAAATGGCTCTGTCTTTTCCTTTTGGAAATATTGGGGATAGCCATTTTAGCCCAATCTCTCAGAGAAAATATTATCTTTCCTGAAAAACTCTCCAAGTTTCTGTATCCCAGTTTGTATCCTAGTAAGAAAAACAAAATACTATCCTTATGCATCATAGACCAAACCGATGGAAAATTATTTTATGAAACCTAAATCCAAAAACATGAGACGGTTTCTATCATATGTGAGCCCTTATCGCTGGACATTTGTGTTATCCACAGTGATGGGAGTGGTGGAAAATAATTTGCCGGTGATTTTTCCTTGGATATTAAAAGATTTGATTGACAATTTATTTGCTGGAAAACCCAGTGCAACTGGATTAACATTCAATCAGATCATGATTATATCCATGACGATATTCGCCTTATATGCATTAATTAATTATATTCGATCCTATATCTCATTTAAACTTACTCATCTACTCATTTTTGACATCCGCAAGGATTTATTCCAGCACCTGCAAGAACTCCCAATTAAATTTTTTCAGAAGCATCAGACAGGCGCCATCACCTCTCGATTAATCACGGATGTCAACAACGCCCAAAATATTATTAATATCGCTGGAAGAAATCTATTAATAGACCTTACCAGGCTCGCTTCTATTACGTTCGTGATTTTCTATATGAACTGGCAACTGGCCCTGATCGCCGTCTCCACCCTTCCCCTGTATGTGGCGCTCCAAAGACGTATCGGCCAGCGCATGCGGGAGAAGGCCAGAGAAGCACGCAGGCGCATGGATGTGGTCGAAGGCCAGCTTCATGAGGCCGTTGCAGGGATCACGGAAATTAAGAGCTTCACCAATGAGAATGAGGAGACCAAAAGGTTCGTAGTTAGATCCCGCGGTTTCCTGGAAGCTGTTTTTGAAAACATTCGCATGTATGCGCTCTTATTGGGGATCACCGCGCTGTTGACCAGGTTAACCCCGGTAATAGTCATCTGGGTGGGTGGGCACTTAATTCTCCAGGAGAAATTGACTATCGGGGCTTTAATGGCATTTTATGCTTACCTGGAGATGATCTACGTCCCCCTTAATCGTCTGGGCGAAATGAATATTGAGATAGCCAACTCCCGTGCCGCCATTGATCGGTTATTTGAATTTTTCGATTTTGAACGAGAATCTAAAAATGCCTCCTCACCACCGCTTATCTTGCGAAGGGGGGAAATAGCATATCAAGATGTCTTCTTCGGTTACACCCCCGATAATCCTCTTTTTCAGGGAATCAATCTGCACATTCCGGCCGGGGGCAGAGTCGCCTTGGTGGGGCCGAGCGGCGCGGGAAAATCTACCCTAATAAGTTTACTTATTCGATTTTTTGACCCCTGGAAAGGCAGAATTACTATTGACGACCAGGATATCCGGCAGGTCAATCTCCACTCGCTCAGGTCTCAAATATCGGTAGTTCAACAAGATTTAATGCTTTTCAGCGGCACCATTGAAGACAACATCAAGATTGGCAAAGCCGACGCCACTCCGGAAGAAATTTTAAGAGCTGCTGAATTGGCGAACGCCAGGGAATTTATTGAAGGGTTACCCGATAGCTTTCAAACCGAAGTCGGTGAACGAGGCGTTAAACTCTCAGGCGGACAGAGACAATTGATTGCCATCACCCGTTCATTCCTCAAAAACGCTCCCATTTTAATCTTGGACGAATCTACGTCGAACCTGGATACGCCGTCCGAGAGATTGATTTATGACGCCTTGCAACTACTGATGAAGGGACGGACCACCATCATCATCGCCCATCGCATGTCCACAATAATTCAGGCGGAGACGATTTTCGTGTTAAAGAACGGACAAATTGTCCAACAAGGACATCATGAGGATTTATTGCAGCTAAGAGAAGGGTTATATTATCGATTATACTCTAATTTATTGATCGCAGGGGTCAATTAACCCTCGGGCCACCGCCTCGGAGCTATTTATCGAGTAACAATAGCAATCTTTGCAAAAGCTCGGTTTCGATGAATTCTGCATAATCTTTGGGGCAAAAACCGGAAATGCAAGACCTGCTGATGGTCACCACCAAGGGCCTGATTTTCCTGACCTTTAAGGCTGTCATTAACCTATCGATTTCAGAAACAATCTCCGGTTTTGACGGAAGGTAGGATTTGGATTCATCGTTCCCTCTTTTAGCGGCAATCCGGGCATAAAATCTTTCATCTTTCTCTATGAATCTAAAATCCAATCCGGCAAATTTCAGGGTTTCATCCTGCAAAAACATCTCTTGTTTATGAAATTGTTCCTTAGTAATTTCCAATTCAAAAATCATATGGGACAGGTTTGAGTCGCTGCAGACAAAATAGTCAAGGTCGATATCCAAAATGACCCTTCTATCTTTAGGCACACTATCTATTGGTATAAAGGAATAATTATAATATTTAAAATCAGGAAGTACCTGAAATAATCTTGGATTTGTATTTTTGTTGATTGTTAAACAGTGTTTAAATTCTTTACCTTCACCAAACATCGATGAAATATTGTTTTTATTTCTTTTCGCTTTGTAATTCTTCCATTTCGGATAAATAAAATAAACATTCTTGACTAAGCCATTTAATATGGCGGGAATTATAAAATCCCCAATGTTAAGTTCTTTTTTTGCAAGATTCTCATAATATTCTAAATAACCAATTTGAGAATCGTTGGGGAAGTAGATAGAGGTTTGAATAGATTCGGATTTCATCATATCACTATGAGCGTCAATATGAAAAAGGTCTAAAGGTTCATTAAGATAGCCCTCATATTTTGCCTTATGCCAGTAATAATAAGCCTCATTATGTTCATCAAATACGTATACCGGAGTGACTTTTTTTCGGTTCTGCATTGCCGCAATCCCCACAACTCTCTATTGTAAAGATATTTACTAAACTATTATAGCATAAAATATAGGAAAACCGCCACGGCCTGATCATCTCCCCCCGCCTCACTGCGGCTACCGGTACTGCCGAGCGGGAGGCGGCTGAGGGCATGGTGGGGGACCTTGCCGGCAGCATCCCTTCTCCTGAAAATTTCTTGGGGTTCCCTCAGTTATGCGCGAGAATTCCGGGAAAGACCATCAGGAGCATCGCTTCCCCTGCCCGGGGGAGGTTGTTGTGTCTTATTCCATAAATTAAGTGATGCTCCCGTCAGCGCCTTTGGGTACAAGGTTACCCCCCGTTGCCGTGAATTGCCGGTGGCGCCGGGTTGAGAACGGCAGAATATTAATTCATAGGATTGTTGGAACGCGACCATAGATTCTTCTGCTTCGGTTCAGAGCGACCATCCCGGGTCTCACATCGTATAATTAAGAGACGTCATCCCGGTCCTATGCCATTTGCAATTTCAAGCGCAACCAACCAAACATTTGTCTATGGGTATTTTAAAATTTGTTGCCGAAAACCTTATTAAAAGGAGTACCGCATGACGGCATCGGAAATTGTTTCTGTGGTGATCTATGACGCCCCCACCGGGGGGGCCGGAGGCTGCGGGTGCGGTTGCGGCGGTCATTCCCACGGCCCACAGCATGGTCATGATCACGGCCACCACCATCATGAAGAGATTGATCCGTTGACCACCGCCAATATGGAGTTGCTGACCAGGGCCCTGGCCCTGACCCTGGAAGCTGCATTCCCGGGCAGGGTGGAAGTGGAATATATCAATGTTCTGAAGGACCCCCGGGGGCCGAGGCTGCCTCAAACCGCGTTGCTGTGCTCCCTGGCCTATCCCACCCCGCTGGTGTATATCGGCGGACAGGGGCGTTTTGCCGGCGCGCTGCCCGTAGAGCGCATCCGGGAAGAAGTGGGGAAAATCCTGGGGGTCTCTTGAGAATGCGGGCCGGAAAGGCGGCGATGGTAGAATTTTTGCTCAGTTCCCTTTAAGTGGACAAGTTCGTTCATACCCGGTCATAGCTTGATTAAATCCGGCCTTATGATTATATTGGATAACAAGTATTCATGTCGGCGGGCATTCGGAAAAGTATTTTTCTGCCGGCCGCAGTTCACGATACAAACGGTTTGCGGTTTTTCGGTAACAACCTGGTGAACCGATAATACTTTTGAGTCCATGCGGCTGGGGGTGAAATAATCAGCCTCATGTAAAAGCGCCGGGACACCGAAGATGGGGCCGGGGCCGATCCGGGGTTTCGGGTTTGCCAAGTCAATAATAGGAGGGTCGGATGAAGAAGATTAAATGGAAAATCGGCGTATTGATCCTGGTTTTGGCGGGGTTTCATCTGATTGTGGCCGCGCCCGGGGCCTGGGCCAAAGCCCAGGAAATCTGCCCGGTGATGGGGGGCAAAATCAATAAGGACGTTTATACGGATTATCAGGGGATGCGGGTTTATTTCTGCTGCCCTGTTTGCGTGGATATGTTCAAAAAGGACCCGGAGAGTTACCTGAAAAAAATGAAGGAAGCCGGCGTTACCCCGGAAAAAGTCCCGGCGGAAGGGAAAAAATAAAGGGCCGTCCCGCCGAACCATAAAATGGCAGCCGGCCTATTGGTGTCTCTGTGCCTGGGTGGTGAAGTTTTAACCACGGAGGCACAGAGTACACAGAGAAAATCCCCTTCGAGAACCGAAAGCCACTTTCATATAACTTTGCCATGAGCGTGGCTCAAAACGAAATATAAAAATTAAGGATGGCGGGACGGTGGGCACGGACGCCCGCCCCACCATTAATGTTCTTTATCCTCAGTGTATCGCTCACCGCTGATTGCCCGCGGCTCACCTTTTTGTTCTTAGAGAGAGCCGAAAACCGAAAACCGTTTTTCCTACACCGCCTGCGGTTCCCGAAAAAGGGGCTCTCGTATGCTCCCTAACCGATTTCCGCACCTCTGGCAGACGCGGCCACCACCCGATCGCGGCCTTGGGCTTTGGCGCGGTACAGGGCATTATCCGCGGCCCGGATCAAGTCCTCACCCGTGGCGCCGTGGTCCGGAAAGACGGCCACCCCCAGAGACATGGTGGTGGGATTGATATATCGGTCCCGATGGTGGATTTGCAGCTCTTTGACGGCCTCCCGCAATTTTTCGGCCCGCTCCAAGGTAACCTCTAAGGACGCTCCCGGTAAGATCAACAAGAACTCCTCGCCGCCATAGCGGCACTGAATGTCTTCCGCCCGGCAATGGGTCTTGATTAAAGCGCCCACCGCTCTCAACATGGCATCGCCGCCATCATGGCCATAGGTGTCGTTATATTCCTTAAAATGGTCCAGGTCCATCATCACCGCCCCCAGGGAAGCCCCCAAGCGCTGGATGCGGTGCAGTTCCCGGTTCAAAGTCTCTTCCAGGTAGCGGCGGTTGAACAACCCGGTGAGAGGATCCCGGATGGCCTGGCCCCGCAGGGTCTCCCGCAGTTTTAAATTGGCCAGGGCCAGGGCCATGTTCTCGGAAACGGTTAAGGCCAGGCGTTGTTTCGCTTCCATCAGGGGAGAAAGCGGGTCCCCCGGGTCGTGCTCCCGGCCGGCCGGGTGCAGCCGTACATGGAGTATTCCCAGGGTCTCTCCTTGCGCCGCCAAGGGCACACACAAATACCCCCCGGCCAAGGCTCCGGAGATATGCGGGCACGGCAAGCCGGAGCCGGCATCTTCCAGGGCATATAGCCGGCCTCGCCGGATGGCCCAACACTCCTCCGGAGCGAACATGGATTCCGGGGGCGGGGATTCGCCCCACACCGTCACCGCCTCCAGGAGGTTTCTGGAGTCATTCAGGACATACAGGGCGCCGTCTTCCCCGGGGAACAACCGGGGCGCAAAGTGCCCGATGGCCTGGTAGGCTTCCATTGAAACCTGACAGGTCTGGAACACCTCGTTCATTTCGTTGATCAGGGAGATATTGCGGTTCCGCTCCTGGGATTCGCCCACCAGGAGCTTGAGTCGCTCATTGGCGGCCTGGAGTTCTCCCTCCCATTGCTTCCGTTCGGCGACATCCCGGAATACCGTCGCGGCGCCCACCAGTTCACCTTTTTCCATCAGGGGCGTGGTGACATACTCCACCGGGAAAGGTTTCCCCTCCTTGTTCCAAAATACATCATCGGTGATGCGCCGGACTTTCCCATCCTGTAAGGTGCCCTGCAGGGGACATTCCTTCTTGGCATAGATGGAGCCGTTGGCTTTACTGGAGTGAACAAGTTCGTGGATGGACCGGCCCAGCAATTCCTCCGCCTGATAGCCGAATTTTTCCAAGGCCGCGGGATTGACGAAGGTGGCTCGGCCCTCCAGGTCCACCCCGAATATACCCTCGCCCGCGGAGTTCAGGATCATCCTGTTTTGCAGCCGCAGGTGTTCCAGGGCCGCTTCGGCCTGCCGGCGCCGGGTGATGTCGATGCCGGTGCCGATGATATGCCGGACCGCGCCGTCTTCTCCCACCAGACAGGTATTGGTCCAGTTGATGAGTCGGTGCGAGCCGTCAATGTTTACCCAATAACTTTCATGAGAGAAAGGGAAATTGCCGGCCCGCAATTGTTGGAAATAAGCTTTGGCCGGCTCGATCCCTGCCGCAGGCAGGAACAGATCCCAGTAATGCTTGCCTTTGACCAGGTCGAAGGTGTAACCGGTGGCCAGTTCGCAGGCGTGGTTGAAGCTGACGATGCGTCCCTCCGGGTCCAACACCACCACCAGGGCCCCCACGGTTTCCAGGAGCGCGGAAATAAAGTCCCGCTCCTGCTTCAGGGCCTCATCCATGGCCTTCTGTTTGGTGATGTCGACGAAAGTGCCGCTGATGTAATCAATCTTGCCCTCAGGACCACAAATTATCCTGCCTCTTTCCCGAATCCAATGAACCGTGCCCGATTTTCCCCATATACGGTATTCCCGCACAAAGGATTTATCGGTCTTCAGGGCCTGTATAACTGCTTCTTTTGCCCCTTCCCGGTCCTCTGTTAGAATAAGCTCAGACCATTTAAGCCGCCGGGCATTAAAATCTTCCCAGGGGTGGCCGGTAAGTTCTTCAATCTTATCGTCAAAGAAATCCACCGACCAGTCCGCGTATCCTTTATAGACCATGGCCGGAACATTGGTCACCAGCAGCCGGTATTTCTGCTCGCTTTCCCGCAGGGTCTCCTCCGCCCGCTTGCGCTCGGTGATGTCCTGCCCCTGGGCAATGGTTGCAACAAGGGTGGCGCCATCCTCAGCATGGATGTTCGCCGAGTTCCAGGAAGCTAAACGGATATCGCCGTCTTTGCGAAGAATAGGGATCTCCACCGACTCCCAATATTCGCCCCCTGAGGTGCTGGCAATTTTGCTTAGCGAGTCCTCGCAACTGGCTTCTGGAAAGAGCAGGTCCAGTTTCCGGCCAACAACCTCCTGGGCGGAATAACCCGTAAGATTCTCGAAGGCACGGTTAAATTGGGTGATTCGGAAAGATGGATCCCAGACTATGATGGGGGCGTTGGCGTGATTGATCAGGTTATCGAGATAGTCACGGGTCTGCCGTAGGTTCTCCTCCGCCTGCTTGCGCTCGGTGATATCAAAGAATACACCGCTAATATGATCAACCTTCCCTGCGGCATCGCAGATTATATTACCCATGGCTTGAATCCAGCTAATACCTCCATCCTTTTTCCGAATACGGTATTCCCGCACATAAGATTTATCTGTCTTGAGGGCCTCGATGAAGATTCTGCGTGCATTATTGAGGTCTTCCGGGAGAATCAGGTCGCACCATGTAATTTTTCGGGAATTAAAATCCTCCTTAGGAAATCCCGTGAGAGCTTCTATTTTATTGTCGAAAAAATCGACACTCCAATCCCCAAAGCCATTAAACACGACCGATGGGATCTGATTTATCAGGAGACGATATTTCTCCTCGCTCTCCCTTAGGGCCTCCTCCGCCCGCCGGCGTTTGCTGATGTCGATTCCCGTGCCGATGAGGCATGGTGTCCCATCCAAGGTGATCCGCATGCCGGTGAAGATATACGGGGTCTTCCTGCCGTCTTTGGAGAGGAGGTCTGCTTCTACGCTAGATTCTCCCTTTTCAAACACCTCTTGGATTCTTTCCTCCACCTTCTTTTGGTCTTCGCCGCCAAAAAGCTCCAGCGGGTGCATCCCGGCGAATTCTTCCGCGGAGTAGCCGGAGGCTTTCTCGAGGTTCTCATTCCAACGCAAAAACCTTCCCTGCTGATCAAAGAGATAAAAAACGCCCGGCAGACTATCGATGGTCGTATCCGCGAGAATCTTCTCATTCAGTACATTAGCTTCGATCTGCTTGCGGTGGGTGATGTCTCGGACAAAGGCCCACATCCCCGCGGGCCGGCCCGCTTCATCCCGGACCAGGTAGGTTTGCAGCTCCACGGGAATCACTGCCCCGTCTTGGCGACGATACTCTTTCTCATAAAGGTCGGAATAGCCCCTCTCAAGAACTTGCCCTTCAATAATCCCGGCTTCCACCGGATGCCACTTTTCCGGGGTGATATCCCGGTAGGTCAGGCGGCGCATCTCTTCCGGGGAGTACCCCAGCATCTGCTGAAACGCGGGGTTGAACTCGACTATGGTCCCTTCGAGGTTCACTGCTACCGACCCGTCGCGCAGTCTTCCATACAATTCCCGATACTTGCGTTCGGTTAACTGGATGTGCGCGGTGGCGTCGATGGTCATGCCGATAATAGTTAAAAGCCCAATCAATACCAGACAGAAAAACAGGGTGGCGCCGATGCCCGTTAGCCGGGCCATGAGGATGGGGCGCATGGAGTTTAGGATGACCACGGACAAGCCTTGCTCAGAGAAAGGCCGGCGCAGGACCAGCAGGCGTTCCCCCTGGAACCGGCCCTCCCCCCCGTCCTCCGGTTCCTGCGTCAGGATCGGCATAAAGGGGCCGTCGCCAAACTGCCGGGAAGCGAGCACTTCCTCCCGGGCCGCACCGGACAAAGGCCAGAGGCTTTGCAAGACCAGGTCCGGCCGGTTGGTCAGGACCACAATCCCGTGGGAGTCGATGACAAAGGAGAGGGCCTGTTTAGTGAAAAATCCGCCCATCCCGGTGAGGGGTATCTTGATGACCGCCACCCCGACGATCTTGCCGCCGCCGTTCCGTACCGGAGCACTGGCGTAATAGCCCACTTCCCTGGAGGTCACCCCCAGGGCCCAGTAGCGGCCGGGCGAGCCCTGGGAGGCCTGCTGAAAGTAAGGACGGAACGCATATGATTTGCCCACGAAACTGTCGGGCTGGCGGCGGTTGGAGGAGGCGATGGTCACGCCCTGGAGGTCCAGGAGATAGCAAACAGATTGGGGAAACGAGTTGCAGTAGCGGTCCAGGACCTTGTTGGCCTCTTGAACCCTCCCGGGTTGCCCGGTTGCCAGGGCGGGAACGACCCAGAGTGAGCCTGACATTACCGCCACGAGATGGTCGGCTCCTGCCATTTTTTCCAACATCATGCCCTCCAGGACTTCTCCTTTATGCTCCTGGATGAATCTTTCCGCCTGGAAGGCCTCATTGCCGAGACGCTGGGTTAGGAGCCAGCCGCAGCCTAAGAGGATGATCACCCCGGCCACACCTCCCATCATCAGGTTGCGCCCCCACACCAGGATGCGGCGGTAATCCCCCCTTACCAGGAAAGCGCCGGCCATGAGCCAGAGGGAGCCACTGATCCACACGGCCAGCAATCCGCGCACCAACTGGATGGGCAAGCCTACGGCTGTTATGAAAAAGTCCGCGTTGAGCAGGGAGGCGGGGAAAAAAGGCGCCGGGTTAACCACCAGTCCGGCGGCTATAGCATAACCCGCCATTCCCAGGGCCGCGCCTTGCAAAGCACGGCTCCCTGGAGCCGGGACTCTCGAGGCCAGATATAACGCTCCGGCAGCCCATAAACCGCCCACCAGACCCAGGGCGTAGCGAGCAGAGGCGGAAAGCCCGGGCAGGCCGGAAAAACCTCCCAAAGCCGCAAGGCCCAACAGCGCCGCCAATATCCAGCGACCGGGGCTTCGCCCCCCGATGGCGACCACACTGGCCCGCCCAAATTCCGCCAAAAAGACAAAAGACAAGGCCATGACGCCGAGCCTGACGATGTCAAAGACAGGTCCGCTCCCCAGGGTCAGGGCCGCAAGGTCCAACCATTCGTTAACCCCATGGGCGGCGCCGAACGCGGCCAGCCACATCCAGGCCAGCTTCGGCCGGAGTCTGCGCTGAAATGACAGGCAGATGGCCGCCAGGAGGATGAATGCCAGCCCATAGAAGAAAAAAATATAATCCATCTGGCCCTTAAAAAAATCAGCCATTATTCGCTCCATTTATGACTTCCGTTGACGTTCTCCATAAATGCACGGGAAATATTAATCAGTGTAAGCCAGGGTTATTAACCTCTGAATTAACCGAATTTGAAACTTTGGTCATTAAACAGCTTGATGTAAGCGCCTGCCACCTGAGGGGCATAGAAGGTTTCTTTATCATCCGGTTGTTAATCATTTCCGGTCACCGCATGGCGCTCCGGTCAGGTAGGTAAGGCACGCCTGGGCCGGAACCGTTAGGGAGAGCAAGCAAGGCTTCCCCTTAACCCTTCGGCAGTTCTCATGCCGATTCGCCGTCAAACGTAAATATTTTTCGTAGGGGCGAATCTTGTATTCGCCTTAAATGGGTGGGCGAACACAAGGTTCGCCCCTACGTATTAATACCTTTTGAATGCGAATTGGTATCAGGCTGTGGGTTTATGACCCGACAGCCACGGAGTTTTATCTAACTTCTCGGTTATTTTGGAAGAATTATTAAATCAGGCGTCAGCAAACTAAGGAGTAGATCTTGGCGGGCTTTTGCGGGGCCATCAGCGCCTATACGGAAAGGGTTTCTGGAGAGCCGGGCTTTGTATGGAAAACAGTTTTCGGTTTTCCCTTAGCGACTTGGCGTGAGATAGCCGGCCCCGCTCCACGACCCTAAGGCCTGCGGGTTATATCGGGTGGCGTTTTTAAGGTTACCAACTTTATGGCTAACTTATTGAGCCTCTTGCAAAATTACCCGGCATTCATGTAGCCGCAGGCTTCAGCCTGCGTCCGCACAGGCTGGAAAGCCTGTGCCACCGGATAGTTTTTGGAGCAAATGAATAAGATCTCGGCCTCAAAAAGACTTTTGCAAGAGCCTCTTATTGATAATCCCATTTCTTTTTACCGAAAACAGAAAACAGAAAACGCTATTAGGCTAATCCTGGGGGCTGGTGTTCCGGCCGCAGCAAATCGTCAATGGTCTTTACCGGAGTAAAGGTGGCGTCCGGCACCTCCACGAAAACCGTGATCCAATCGGACATGGAGCCGTTCCACAATCCGGGCAGTTCCAGGGCCTTCAGGGTATTGCCGTGTTTGGATTTCCGGGAAATGAAAAAGGCTTCCTGGTCCACATAGCGGTGCAGATTGAAGGGTTTCCCCGTATCATCCCGCAGGGCGCAGACCAGGTCCACCGGATTAAAATGGGTGGATGAATCCCAAATGGCCTTTTGTTCAGGGGTTCCGGAATCCACCTGGGCCTTTTCCACGATCTGGAGCGACCGGGTCCCGGATTTCCCTTCCACCCAAAAGGGACCGCCCCCCGGTTCGCCAGCATTGAGAACCATGCCGCACACCCGGATGGGACGGGTCAATTTCTCCAGCAAGAATCGCCTTTGATCATGGGCAGACCACCCTTCATAAGCTTCCGGGAAGTCAATAAACAGGCGCTGTTGGGCAAAATCCTCAATTTCTTCGTGCAAGTTCGTCGGGCTTTCTTGTCTTAACTTGCGCACGTAACCATGAATGAGGTCTTGCAGCTCAACCAGATACCCCCCCAAGATTTTCTTCCACAGGAAGGTGGGTCCTTTCAGATGATCCGGAGCTACGTTATCAATGTTTTTGATATAAACCAGGTCTCCCCGGAGATCGTTCAGGTTTTCCAGCAAGGCCCCATGTCCTCCGGGCCGGAAGAGGAGGCGGCCGTCATCGTCTCTAAATGGCAGGTTATCCCGGTCCACCGCAATGGTATCGGTGGAGGGCTTTTGAGGGGAAAAGCCGATCTCATAAAGAGCCCCGCATTGGGCCGCGCAAATGGGATGCACGATGCGGGCATGCTTCCGAAAATCCTCCTCATGCTCCATGGATATGGTGAAGTGCAGGCGGCAAACCCGGTTTTGATCCAGGATATAATGGGCTGCTTCATGGAGGTGCTCTTCAAAGGCAGTGCGGGTCCCCGAGGCATACCGGTGAAATTTCAATAAAGCTTTGGGGAGAGAGCCGTAATTGAGCCCTTTTTCCTTAAGAAGATATTGCATTACTATCTTAATTTTTTGTTGTCGAATTAATAAATCCGGTGAGAAATCATCCAGGGCCATCACTGCGGTTAAATCCTCATAAAGCGCCAGGGATTTTATCCGTTCCCCCAAAAGTGGAACAGCCCAGGCGGCATCATCTCCGCTATCGGGACTGGGACAAATTTCTTCCAGGTCCTCAGGATATGATTGATAAACCTGGAAGAGGGCCTGGAACATGCGGGTAGCGGCTCCGGAAGCCGGGACGAACTTGAGGAAACGGCCCGCGGCCGCGGCTTCCTGATGGAGCTTCAGGTACTTTTCCGTTTCCTCCGGCGAAATCCTGCGGATACCGTCGCCCGGGGTGCACGGCCGGTTCAGGCGCAGAAAAAAAGATGGTTTTTTAAATTTTTTCATCTGCCCTATTATCTGGGCTTCGGTAATCCCCCGGTCCTCCAGTTGGCGACGATCCTCATCGCTGAGGGTGAAATCCTTCATAGGGCCTCTCGAAAATATGAGCTGATGCTCACCATTAGTGTCCGGCAGGAAAATGTGGAACAGCCTTCCAAAGGCTGTTCCGTTGCAGGCCGGGGGGAGCAGGCGAGGGCGCCTACTCCGTATTGTCATCTTTCAAAGGTCTATCAATCCCCTTAAAAGTGGGTTTTCCGTTCATAGAGGGTGCGAAACTTGAATCTATAAGTTGCCCAAGCATAGGTTGGGCCGCAATTGCGTTCCCAAGCCAAGCTTGGGAACGAGTATTGATATATCAATTTCTGGGCGGAACCCTAATATTCCTCGGCTCGCCCGAAATCCTCCGGATTACTGCAACGACACCTCCACCGAATCGCCCAGGCCGTCCGGACCCACCACGGTGAGCCGATGGCGGCCCCGGCTCAATTCCAGGGTAGTTTCGTAAGGCGGCCCCAGGGCGGCGGCTTCCCGCCCGTCCACAAAACAGGTGACGGACTTGAGGGGCGCCCTGGATATGACTTTCAGGCTGATGGGGAGCGTCTCGGCCTGGGGCGGTAACAGATAACGGTCGCCGTTCAGGGGATAGGCGATAGTCAAGGGCGGTTCACCCCCGGGGGCAGGCAGCCGGGAATTTGCCCCGGCGAGGTTCAGTCCCAGGGTTACCTTGCCGTGGGGCGGAAGAGGAGTTATCGGGACGGCCTCTCCGGCGAAACCGGCTTTCTGAAAGAGCTTGGGCAGATCCGGGTCAAGGCCCGCCAGGCGGTATCTCCCCACCCCGCCTTGGTCATAGCGTTGGCGCAGCCATCCCGCAAACGTGGTGGGCATCCGGTGATAGGGTTCCCGGGGCTGGTGGTAAGCGCAGGCTCCGGCGGGTTCGTTGCCGGCCAGGAAAAGTTCCGGGCGCACCTCACTGCAATGGGGGCCGGGGGGGAGCCCGGAGAAGTGGCACACCATGACAGTGGTCACGCCTTCGGGCTGCACGAAATGTCGGCGCGGCCCGCCGGGAAAGAGCGCCGCGGCCAGGTCGGCCAGGATGGGGGCGGCCGCCGCGGCGCCGCTCAGATTGGCCGTGGGGCGGCCGTCGAAATTGCCTACCCACACCGCCATGGTATATTCCGGGGTATAGCCCACGGCCCAGCAGTCCCGATAGCGGGCGCTGGTGCCGGTCTTGATGGCCAGGCGGAAGGGCGGGTTCATGGCGGTGGAGGCCCCGAAGATGCGAAAGCGGGCCATGGCATCGGACAGGATATCATTAATGATATACGCGGCCTGGGGGGAGAAGATCTGCACGCCGGGGTCTTGGGGGTCGTCCAGCCGCAGCCGCAGCGGCCGGAAGAGGCCGCCGTTGGCCAGGCCGGCATAGGCCGCGGCCAGCTGCAGGAGGCTGACCTCGGGATTGCCCACCACCAATCCCAGGCCGTAGTGCTCCGGCCCCCGCTCCGGGTGGTTGATGAGCCGCAGCCGGCTCAAGGTTTCGTAGTACGCCTGGGGCCCGATGAGGTGGAGCAGGCTGACGGCCGACAGGTTCAGGGAGTTGGCGAGGGCCTCCCGGAAGGAGACCGGGCCGTGGGGAAAGCCGTCGAAGTTGGCTGGGATGAATTCGCCGCGGGCAGTCTGGTAGCGCCGCTCCACGTCCTCCAGGATGGCACCCGAAGTGAACCCCTGATCCAGGGCCAGGGCATAGAGAAAAGGCTTCAGGGTGGAGCCGGGGGAGCGCCAGGCCGCGGCCCCGTTGTTAAAGCCACCGTCCCGTCCGCCATACTGCAAAGAACCCACCAGGGCCGCGACCTCCATGGAGTGGTTGTCCACGATCACCGCCGCGGCCTGGGACGCGCCCCCTTTACGCAGGTTGGCCCGATGGGAGGCGACGATGGCCGCAGCGCGCCGCTGCAGGTCCAGGTCCAGGGTGGTGCGGATGGGGCCTACGGTATTGGCCGGTCTTGACAGGACCAGGTTCACCAGGTGGGGGGCTTCAAAGGGGAACTTGGGCGCCCGCTGGCCGGCCTCCCGGAGAGTTACGGGTTCATCCACCGCGGCGGCATAGTCCTGGGGATTCAAGAGACCCAGGCGGACCATACGGCTCAACACCATGTTCCGACGTTCCAGGAGCCGGCCGCGGTGAGGGCCATAAGGATTCAGGGTCCCCGGGGCCTTGGCCAGGGCCGCCAGCAGCGCGGCTTCCGCCGGGCAAACCCGGGAGGCGGGTTTGCCGAAATAGAGCTGCGCCGCGGCCTCCACCCCCATGATGTTGTTCCCCATAGGGACCCGCTCCAGGTACCGCCTGAGAATCTCGCGCTTGCTCAATGCCTGTTCAATCCTGAAACTGCGCACCATTTCCAGCAACTTTTGATAATACGTGCGCGGCCCCGGATAGGTCAGGCGGGCCAGTTGCATGGTGATGGTGGAGGCCCCGGAGACGATGCGGCCCGCGCCCAGGTTGCTGAGACCGGCCCGCACTACGGCCAGGGGGTCAACCCCGGGATGCGTCCAGAAGCTCTGGTCTTCCGCGGCCACAAACGCGGCCGCGGTTATTTCCGGGAGTTCGTCCGGGGGCAGTTTCATGAGCCTCCGGCCCTGGGCTTCCGCCCCCAAACGGAGGATTCGCCCCTGGCGGTCCAGAACCAGGGGTCCGGGAGCAGGGGCCAGGGCCTGCGGATCAAAGCGGGTAGCCGCTTCGATATACCATCCCAACACGGCCAGCAAGATGACCGCGGGGACAAGCCGCCAGAGGCGCCGGAGCTTTGTGAGTCTATGCAACCTCAGCGCCCCTTGATGGTCAGCTCCCTCCGGGGGGAATAGCCGTTTACCCCGGGAGAGTACATAGCCGCCACCTTGGTGGCCGGCACCATGAATTGGCCTTCGCACACCGCCCGGGCGTAATATTCGAACGCGTATTTCCCGGAGTAAATGTGATCTCGGAAAGCCAGGACCCGGTCATCCCGGATCTCAAAGAAATTGGGATAGAAAAATAAAATTCCCTCCCGGCTGACATATCCCAGGTCATCGCTTTCACCGGGTTCTTCCTCCCTCCCCGAGGGGATGGGCTCTTCGGTTTTCAGCGCGGTATTTACCGCCACCAGCCCCGCGGGCAGGGGGTCATCCACCACTGTGTAACGCTGGCCCTTCCCGGCCACCTCCACCAGGACCGTGACCTTGACCAGGTCGCCCACTTTGATGTCCGGGGAGCCGTCGGTGTTCTTGATGGTTTTGCTGACCTTGAACCTCTGGGCCGCGCCCGAAGCCGCGATATCCCCCCGGGGGGCGGTGAGCTCCAGCTTGTAGAGCCAGGTGTGCTCCGGCTCCATTTGAATCTGCACCACCGGGTTCTTGAGGAGAGCCCGGGCATCCAGGGCCACGGTGCGGAACCCCTTGGGGTCCAGGTCCAGCTGTTGGGGGGCTGCCGCGCCGGGCTGGCTGATGGTGATGGTTTCCGGCTCATCGCCGAAGCTTTGGCCTTTAAAGTATTCCCCCAGGGCCAACAGGGCCCACCCCGTATCGCTGGTGGAAGTCCATATCCCTTGCCGGTCCAGGCCGCCTAAAAGCAGCAGCGCCGCCTGTTGGGTAAGAAGGTCTCCGGGCATGATGGCGGCGCCGGCCACCAGGGCCAGAGCCGGGCCTCGGTACCGGGCATTGAACTCATCTTCGGCGCTCTCTTTGGCGCCCCCGGGGCCGAGCAGGGCCCGGAGGTCTTTCTGCAGTTCCCCCAGAGGCCGGAAGCCGGCGGCCTTGGCAGCCAGGAGGAGCAGCAGCTTGCCTTCCTGACCGAGTTTGTCATAATTCCGGCTCATCGACCTGAAGGTATCTCGTTTCAGGGACTGATTGCGAGCCAGGAGATAGCAGACAAAGGCCCTGGCTGCCTCCGGAGTCTTGGAGTCCGCCACCCGCTCCTGAAGATAGGTGATGGTTTTCTCCATGGCCCCTCCGGGCACGGCCAGCCCTTGGGCTTTGGCAATGCTTAAGGCTGCGGCCGCGTAAATCGAACCCCACAGTTGTGGTTCTCGGTGCCCCGGCCAGTAACCGAACCCGCCGGATTCGGTCTGCATGCCTATGATGCGGGTGATTCCCCGACTCAGGTAATCATCGGTCTCCGAGAGGCTGACCCCGTGAACCTGGTGGTCCCGGATGAGGCCCCGCAAGGCCGCCAGGGCCAGAACCCCGGAACTGGTCTGCTCCACACAACCGTAGGGGTAGGTGAGTAAATACCGGATGGCGTCGGTCATCCGTAAGAAGGGTGACCCGGAAAGCGTCATTACTGCCTGCACCTCACTCCAGTCCAGATTCTGTAAGTGCTCTCCGGTTACATAGGGCGGGAGGGCGAGCTTGATCTGGGATGGACCCGACAGAGATCCGGAGAACACCGCGGTATCCCGGACATGGCCTGATTTGATGGGGATCTTCAACTCCGCGGCATCAGTATGGCCCAGAAATTGCCCCCCGAAGCGGGCTACGGCCGGTCCCGCGTTGGTGGCGGCCCCGGTGACCTTGAGCTTCATACTGTCCATGGGTTTGAGGGGTTCCTGGGGTTGTTCTGCGGTGAGGGACAGCCCCCCCTCGGATTCCGCCCGGAATTTCACCGGCCCGGCGGCCTTGGTGTTATTGAAGGCCGCCACCAGGAAGGTAAACCGGTCGCCCTGGGTGAAAAAGCCGGGCATTCCCGGTTCCAGATAGAAATCTTTGGTGGCCACCAGGTTCCGCTGGGGGCTGGCAAAGCGACCGCCCCGGTCCGTCACCACCGCGTATACCCGATAGCTGGTCATGTTGTCCGGCAAGACAAAAGACACCTGGGCCCGGCCTTGGGCGTCGGTGCGCAATACCGGGTTGAAATACGCCACCGGTTCAAAGCGCCGCCTGAGTTTGGACACCATTTCGGCGCTCAGGCCGCCGCCGCCGGTGAGGGGCTCGTTGCGGGCCTGGTAAAAAGGGGTCTGGTGCATGAGCAGGAGCCGCAACTCTCCGGTGAAGACGCCCAGGGGACCGTCAAAGCGGAGCAACTGCCCCAGGGTGGGCGTTTTAAACCCGGTGAGAGCCAGCACCGCCTCATCCACCACGGCCACTGCCATCTCCGCCTCCACCCCCCGGCCTTTCTTGGTGAGCGCCGTGAAGTCCAGGGTCACGGAAGCGCCCGGCTGGGCTTTCAATTCCTTCACTTCCGGGCTGATCTTGACTTCCAATTCCTCCACTTCCTGGCGCACCGACAGGTTCAGGGTCCCCTGGAAAAACCCTGGGGCCTCCGTATCGTAGCGTCCGGCGAACCCAGGGAACTCCCCTCGGGAGGTGAGGGCCAATACGGATACATAGACGTTGGGAGCATACTCGGCCCGGATGGGGATCTCCAGATGGGGGGCCTCCGGTTTGGGGGTGATCACCTGGTGCTGGATAATGCCTTCCTGCTCCAGGGTCACCAGGTAGCGGGAAACCGCCCGTTTGGGGCTCACGGTTATCTTAGCCGTCTGCCCCGGCTCATACGCGGGCCGGTCCGCGGCCAATGCCAATATCTGATAAGACCTTTCCCTTTTCTCCTCTCTGACATAAGGTTCGGTGGCCACCTGATAGGCCGTGGCGGACCCAAAGCTCCGCCCCCGCTCGTCCCGATAAGTGAAGGCCACCAGGTAGCGGCCGTAACCGGAAAAGTCGAACCGAAAGCCCGCGTCGCCTTTCTCCAGGGAAAGATCGGTGGCGAAGATTTTCCGCCAGGTTTCATGGTCGTCCCAATAGACGTCCCCCTGTTCATTCCGCTTGGCGACGTAAGCCCAACTGCGCTCCAGCATTTCGGCCCGAATCTTACCTTTGGTGATCTTTTTGCCGTCCCGGGTGAGGGCCACGACTTTGAGGAGTTGTTCCTCGCCGGCCTGGACTTCCGCCGGGTGGCTGCCGATGCCCACTAAAATATCCGGGTCCGCTTGATAAGTCTTGCTGTTGGATGCCGCCCGGCCGTCAAAATCCACTACCGTGGCCACCACCATAAACCCGGATTGACCCGCCAGGACTTGCTGATCCAGAGGAAACTCCAGTTCGGTCCGGCCCTTCTCGTCCAGGATGGCCTGGCCGCTTTCGATGAGCTCGCCCTGTTCCTCCCCGGCGTATCCGAAAACGAATTGGTCGTAACCGGGAACCTGGTAACTGGTTTTGGATTTATGGACTTTCCAGCGCACCTGGCCGTGCTTTAACGGCCCGCCGGCATAATAAGCCCCGGTAAGACCGATGCGGACAAACTCCCTGGGACGCGCCTCCCGGTTGACATAGCCGGTCTCGGTCCGGGAAAAACGTTTAAAGTCAAGATCCACAAAATGCCGGGGGGCCTTGAATTCCTGAATCTCAAAGGTGCAGACCGCCTCATTGCGGGGGGGCTTGGTGACGCCGTCGTCCTCGTCTTCATCCGGCGCCGCCCTCCGTCCCTTGCGCTTGGGGGTGGGCGTCTCGGGCCGGTCCTCTTTATCCCCGAAGTACATGGTCAGGGTGTAGGTCCCCACGGGCCAATGGGCCCCGGTGGCTACCGTCCCCGCGGCCGTGCCGAAATCCGACAGCGCGGCCTCATGGGAAAAGACCTTCTCCCCTTTGGGACTCATGATTTCAAAGGAGCAGGTTTCCCCCCCAGGGGACACGATGCGTTTTTCCAGATACTCCCGCACCTGGCCCTTGAAGTAAACTTTATCGCCGGGGCGATAGACCCCGCGCTCGGTGAAGACCTTTCCATTGAAGCGGCGGATTTGCTCCCCCGCCGCCATCTGCCAGATCCCCTGGGGCTTGAGGTTGCCCTGGGGCTCGATTTTAATATAAGAAACATCGTTGGCCGTTCCGGCCAGCAGGCACGCCAACTGCCCGGAATCCACCCGCTGTTTCACCGCCTGGAACTGTCCCAACCGCTTGAGAGACAGCCCTTCCAGCTCTTTGGCGGCAAACATGAGGATCCCCTGGTCATCGGTCCGGCCCAGTGGAAACACGGCCATCTCCCGGGTAATCCCCAGCACCTGGACGCCGGCCACCGGAATGCCGTTCTTCAGAGAAGTGACCCACAAGAGCAGGCCGTTTTTCCCGGTCTTGTAGGTGAGGCCCAAATCCGTAATGCAAAAGACCCTGGGCTCACCGGCTGCGGCCCGGCCGGTTTCATACTCCTTCACCCGGATGAGCTCGAAAGCCCCGACTTCCTTACCCTGACGAAAGGTCAGGGGTAGCGACACGGCCTGGAGCTTGTTCTTTTCACCTGCCGCGGGAAACACCTGCTTTTCTTCCCGGGGGGCCAGAAGGAAGGGGGCCAGGGCTTTATTGCCCTGGGCTAAAGCCTGGAGCTGCTCCGCCCCGGCCCGGAGTTGCGCCGCCATCCCGTCCCAGTCCCCGGGCGATGCCTCCACCGTTAGGGCGTGGGGCAGCAACAGCGGGGGAACCCGTATGGCTTCCAGCTCCAAGGCCTTGATGTTCTGGGTGCGAACGTGGAGCAACTGCCGGCTGTCCCGTTCAATGAGGGTCTTACGCTCTACAAATTCTATTTTCGGTGGCCGGTCCGGCATGAAAAAGGAGGTCACCGTGGGGACGTAAGTCCGGCCCCCCATGGAGACGTTCTCCGGCAGCGTCACCACATACCCCAGCCCATACTTATATTTGCCTTTTAAGGTGAGAATGCCCTCTGAGCTCATTCCGGAATTTCGCCAATCAATTTTAACGAAGGGCAGGAGCCGCAGGTTTCCCTTAAAAGCTTCCAGAGGCGCCGGCTTGCTGAAAAAGATCTTTACCTCTTCCTTCGCGGCGTTCGGTTCTATCTTAAGGATGGTGAATTGCTTGCCGGCATCCAAGGTGGTGGCGGGCCGGACCCCGGCCGGCTTAGACGCCTTGGTTGCTTGCGCCATTCCCGCTGAAGCGCCAAACCCTAAAACGAGGCCCCATACCAGGGCGAACCATAACCCTGCCAGGGCGGCTGACCGCCGTCCCGAAACCGGTGCGCTTCCCAGGATCCCTGGGCAACATGTCCCCTTCTGCGTCTCCATAATTCGTCTCCTTGGCGTACCTTCTGAAAGAGGTCCTCCCGCGGACCTCCACGTGGCAATAATAATATCGAAAATTTAGCAAAAAGAGAAAAATAACCTTTCCCCACAGGTGGGATGAGGGGGGGAACGGTAAAATTTCAACGTCCTGGAGGTCCATGACCAAAAAATCCCGGCAGAGAGAGCCCAACCCCCTCTACACTTCTTTATGGAATCCTATTGTGGGCATCAATTATCAAGTCAACTCTCAGCATGCCTTGCGATTTGCCGCCCAGCGTCACTTGCTCACCCACAATCTCTGGGGGCCTTCATTATTACCTACGGAAACCGCGGGTTTCCCCTGGCTCATTGATTTGGACAACGGCACGGTGGTGAGGGAGATCGGGGCGTCCTGGGAGGCCCAATGGAATTCTAAAACTTTTTCCGTGCTGCGGTTAGACGCCCACCGATTCGACACCCCGAATCTAGACGGCGTGGGTAATAAAACCTGGGACACCTGGAAAAGATACCTGGCCTCCTTCACGGTCACCCGCATCCTGGTCCCCTCCCTGGGGCTGTCCGCCGGGGTCCTGGGCAAGCGAGTGGTTCCCGACCCTAACGCTAATTTCCAAGCTACCCTCTTCACCCTTCCCAGCAAGGACTTTTCGTAATTCCGCGCCTTTCTGGGATTGGCCTTCTTGCATCACACCGGCTGGCAAGCAGGAGTCAAGACCACCCTAATGCACCAGAACTTAAAAGACCGCGGGAATAATCTCTTCGGCTTGGTGGATGCGCGCTTCGGCAAGGAACTGGCCAACAAGCGGGGCATAGTCACCCTGGAAGTCACCAATCTGACCAACCGCCGCTTCTTTCAGGCCCTGGAGCCCGGCAGGGCCTTGGACCCGGAATTCTTCCCGGCGCGCCGCATCTTGTTTAAACTTGCGCTCTATTACTGACCATCGCGCCATTAACTTACGCGCTCCATATCGCCACTTCTTCTAAGCGCCATATTGTTGGCAAGTAATCTTCTATTCTCGCAGAACTCTTTTAACTGCACGAACCGGTTGCATTGCCCGAAGTTGCCATGGGCAAAGTATCCGTGGCCTCCGCCTTTCCTCTGGCGCACCATTGCCGAAGCGGTGTTGGCCTGGGGTCCATAGGCCACAAAGCAATGAGGCGCCGGTTTGCCGATGGAGTGGTGCGCCTGAAATCCGGAAAGCAATTTCTTTTTTTACAATAATTTATGCTATCATGCCTCCCACGAGACAATTTGGCTACAAAAAGAGGAACCTGCTAGGGGAACCGGAAAGAGAGATCCCAAAAACTATTTTTAGACAGAGACTCATGAGCCATTGTCTCTCCAAAAGCATTAAAAGGGGCGCGCTTTAATGGTGCATAGTGCCTCATAGGCTTTGGCGGGCACGGAGGCCCGCCCCACGAACTTGAGACTTGAAACTCGAAACTTTTCGTAACAGTCGATCATTGGCCTTTAGCCCACCTGTAAATTATGGAAAATTCCTGATGGGCATAATCCTAAACCTTGAACCTTGAACTTTGAACTTTGAACTTTTCCAAGCAGAGGCAGCCAAGGTTGCCGCATAATAAAGGTGGAGGGAGACACATGAGCCACCGATGCAGGCAGGGACTCGTGATTCTGGCGCTGGTCGGCTTGCTGGCCGCACCTGGCTGGGCCGGCAGCAGGCAGCGAACCCCCGGCGCAGGCCACCAAGTCTCCAAGGTTGGAGAAGCAGGAGAGCAGGACAACTCTCCATCTCCAGACCAGGGTCCATTTCAGCAGGCCCGGGAATTGGCGCGGGCGGGAAAATTTCAGGAAGCCCTTCCCCTGGCCGAGAAAGCCCTGAAGGGTTGTGAAAGGCGTTGGGGTTCGAAGGACCCCAAAACCGCGGGCGCCCTGCAACTACTGGCCAATATCCACATGGGTCTCGGCCAAAACCGCCGAGCCATACCTTTGTATCAGCGTGCCCTGGCCATCCGGGAGGAGAAGCTCGGAGCTGACCACCAGGCCACTACCGAGACCATGGTCAAACTGGGAAAAGCCTATATCGGCACCGGCGCCTATGCCCAGGCCCTGCCCCTGCTGGAGCGGTCCCTGGAAGTCAGGAAAAGAATTTTCGGACCGGAGCATGAAGAAATTGCAGAGAGCCTGGACACGCTGGCGGAACTTAGGCGGCAGATGGGCGCACATGACCAGGCCTTGGCCCTGGCCCAGGAATCATTAAAGATCAGGGAGAAAACCTTAGGGCCGGAACACCCCGAGACCGCTGCCAGCCTAATTACCATGGCCATGATTTACCAGCAGCAAGGCGCGGCGGACAAGGCGCTGCCCCTGGCCGAGAGGGCTTTAAAAATTAGGGAAAAAAAGCTGGGGACTTCCCATCCCAAGACCGCCCAGGCACAGCGCATTGTGGGGTTGATCCACACGGGGCGCCAGGACTATGCCAAGGCTGAGGCCGCGGCGCAGGAGGGACAGAGAGGAAAAAAGGGGACGGGGGTCATGATTGAGGTGTATCTGGGGCAGGGACGCTACCAGCAAGCCCTGGAGCTTTTGGCGACTCTTCCTTTGAACCCTTGGGCATCGCCACAGTCCAAAGCCCAATTTTACACCCAAAAAGGACAGGCGCTTCAGGGGTTGGGCCGCTTGGGCGAGGCAGCGGCTGCCTTTGGGGAAGCCATCCACATTATTGAGGACCTGCGAAACCGGACCCCGGGGGAGCGGACCGGATTTTTCCAGGGCGGCAGGATGGGCGCGCATTACAAGACCTATCTTGCCATGATCGGTGTGCTGGCTGCCATGGCTCAGAAAGGAGAGTCGTTGCCCCCGGCCCTCACCTCTTACGGCGCCGACCCAGCGGCGGCTGCGTTTTATGTAGCCGAGTCCATTAAAGCCAGGTCTCTCCTGGAGGCCATCGCCGCCAAGGCCGGAAAAAGTTCCAGCCAGGACCTCCCAGCGGATCTGGTTTCCCGGGAACAAAAACTCCGGGACCAGCTCGCCGCCCTGGATGCTCAACGGGAAGATATTTTTCAGCCTCATTCGGGCGGGAAGAGGGACATAGCCGTTTTTCAGGCCCAGCTCAAAGAGCTCCAGGATAAGCAAGAGACCCTGATCAAAGAGCTCCGCCAGCGCTACCCCCGGCACGCCGCCCTCTTCTATCCTCGGCCTTACAAGACCGGTGAGCTTCCCCTGAAGTCCGGGGAAATTCTGCTGGAGTACTCCCTGGGTGAGAAGGAAAGCTATCTGTTTCGGGTGGAGCCGGGTGGGAAGACCCAAGTGTTCCGGCTGGCTCTGGGGCAGGAGGCCCTGGAGAAGCGCCTGGGCGCCATGCTCGCCCCCTTCCGGCAAAGCGTCTTGCGCCGGGAAGATTTGCAACGTTTCTCGATAAACGACGCGGCTTCCTTGTATAAAGAAATCCTGGCCCCGGCCCTGGCCGGGGTGAATCCCGGGACCCGGTTGATCATCGTGCCGGACGGCGCGCTGGGGGCCTTCCCCTTTGAGGCCCTGGTGGTCCAGGGGGGGCCGGATTGGGGCAAGTGCACCCTGGTGGGGGACCGCTGGCCGGTGACCTACTCCCAATCCGCCGCCATTCTGGCCCTGAACCGTAATTTGGGGCTATCGAAAGCGCGCGAACCTCTATTCGCCCTGGGGGATCCTATCTTTGAGAAGGGGAGTGGCCGGTATCTGGCCTATAAAGGGGGACAGGGGAAGGGCGGGGAGCTCAAGCATGCGGGGCCGGAAAAGGCAATGACCATGGCGGCCACCGGGGCCGGGGGAGGCCGCTTGCAATTCTCGCCTCTTCCTGAAACCCGGCAGACGGTGCTGGACCTGGCGGCCCTGTTCCAGGTAAAGCCCCAGCCGCCCCAGGTGCTCCTGGACGTCTTGGCCACCGAGACCCGGGTGCGCCAGACTCCCCTGGGGCAGTACCGTTATCTCTTCTTCGGCACCCACGGGTTTTTGGCGGACAAGCTGGCCGGGGTGAAGGAGCCGACCCTGGTCTTGACCCAGGTGGAAAATAAACCCCCGGATGATGGCTTTCTCACCTTCAGCAAGGTGTTACAGTTAAAACTGGATGCCGACCTCGTCACCCTGGCCGCCTGCATGACCGGGGTGGGCCAGGTGATGCAGGGGGAAGGGGTGCTGAACTTCGCCCGGGCCTTTCAGCAGGCCGGGGCTCGCAGCGTCATGGTGGCCCTGTGGAACATCCCGGTGGATGAGTCCATGAAGTTCTACGCCACCTTTTATAAATCCTTGAAGGAGGGGAAATCCAAAATCCAGGCTTTGCAGGCCGCGCGCCAGGCAGTGCGGGCCAAGGAACCCCACCCCTACTTCTGGTCCGGCCTCATCCTGCATGGGGAGGGGTAAGTCAAGATCACTACCCTAACCAGTGTTATATCCCACGACTACCTTGACAAGGTTTTGGCCTTAAAACTCCCCCTCCATTGAGGGTAGGGGGTCAGCCTTTCCCCGGCCCCGGCGTGGGACCATGCCCCGGAATTCTTCCCGTCCCGCCGCATCCTGTTTAAACTGGCGCTCTATCAGGCTGTTGAAAACCCCGTTTTTCCTGTCATCCTGAGCGAAGCGAAGGATCTCAACTGCCTGAAAAGACGAGATTCTTCGCTTCGCTCAGAATGACAAAAATGTAGGTTTGCAGGTTTTTCAACAGCTTGTTAAAAGGGAATTTTGCAAGAGCCTCAACGGGAAAAAACTTTTGGCAATCGCGATAATTGCTTTTCTTACAACGTCTTGTGCTATCATGGTCTCTAAGAGAAGATTTGCCTTCGATGGAAGAGGATAGTTATGCCGCGACTGACTGAACAGGAACAACAAGAGATCGTCCGCTATATTGAGGCGGACAAGCCCTTGCCGGACAAGTACCGTTTTCTGCTCTTTGAGGACAAGCGCGAGGTGGAGCTGGTCTGGAACGGCAAGAGCCGCGAGGTTTGCAATATCGTGCTCCCCTTCCAGGTGATCGAGCAGGTGGATGAACCGCGCGCCGAAAAGCCGGAAGAGACGTTGCTGCAAAAGGGCCTGTTCGCTACCGACAGCCGCGGCCGCCAGCTCAAGGGCTGGACCAACAAGCTTATTTGGGGCGATAACAAGCTGATCCTCTCATCGCTGAAAAACGGCCCGCGGCGCGAAGAGATTGAAAAGCAGGGCGGTGTCAAGGTGGTGGACATCTTCGGCAACGACACCATGACCATTGTGGAGGTGAGGGTGTGAATCATGGATGAAACAACGGCAGCCGTCATCATCAAAACCGTGCTCTCTTACTATCCCGCGGTCCAGGGTATTTACCTTTTCGGCTCTTATGGGACGGAAGACGAGTGGCCCGACAGCGATATTGATATCGCCCTGCTCTTGCCGCCTGAACAGGCGAAGCAAGAGAAGAACCTGATCTTGAGTCCGTGCCGCTTTGAACTTGAAAAGGCCCTGCACCGAGAGGTTGATCTCTTGAATGCCCGACAGGTTTCCACGGTATTCCAGAAGGAAATCATCGGCTGCGGCCGACTGATCCATGGCGCTGACCGGTATGCCGTGGATGAGTTTGAAATGCTGGTCATTTCCTATTATCAGAAATTGAACGAAGAGCGCCGAGGTATCCTTGAATCTTTCCACAAAACCGGGAGAGCCTACGCGGTATGAATGATCTCGTTATCAATAAAATTCAGAGTATTCAACGCTGCATCCAGCGCGCCCGGGAAGAATACGGGTCCGACCCCGAGGGCTTTGATACCAATTACACCAAACAGGATGCCGCCATGCTCAATGTGCTGCGGGCCTGCGAACAGGCGATTGACCTGGCCAACTATGTGATAAAGAAGCATAAGTTGGGCATCCCCACTTCCAGCACGGAAAGTTTCGACCTGTTGCGGCAAAAGTTCATCATTGATGCAAGCCTGTCGGAGAAACTCAAAAAGATGGTCCATTTCCGCAATACGGTCATCCATCAATACCAGCAAACGGATATGAGTATCGTCAAAGCCATCATCGTCTCAGACCTGAATGATTTGATCCGTTTCGGCGACCGGATTATGGAGCTCAGCAATGGCCCTGTATCCTGACTTCCCCGAATCGCCCTGCGCCATCCCGGACCCGGCCTTGCTCTGGTTTCCGGCGGATGAAGCCCGGCGCGAAACCGGCATGGACAAGCTGATGCCGCCCTCAGCGCCGGAACTGCGTAAGAAGGTGAAGGAATAGCGGGACCGCGGCTATATGGATGCAACGGACACCAGCCGCAGCCTGCTCAACCGGTGGTTCAAGACCCCGCATCTCCTGCCCCAGGCCGACGGCGCCATGACCGAGTTTTAGTATTACTTTGCCCAACGCGAGGCCCTGGAGACGATCATCTACCTGTACGACGTGGTGGGGGTCCAGGACAAGTTCGACCTGATGCGCTTCGGCAAGGAACTGGCCAACAAGCGGGGCCTGGTCAGCCTGGAGGTCACCAATCTGACCAACCGCCGCTTTTTTCAGGCCCTGGAGCGCTTCCGGGAATTTGAACCGGATTTTTCCCCGTCCCGCCGCATCTTGTTCAAACTTGCCCTCTATTACTAACCATCGCGTCATCAATTTACGCGCCCCATATCGCAATTTCTCCCAAACTGCATATTGGGGCAAGCTCTCTGAAAATTTGGTTTTCTACCACGGATGAGTTTAAAGGGTCCTTTTCGGTGCGTAAGGGCGTGGATGAACTCTCCCGCAAAACTCTTCGCTCTTGTTCTTGGGACATGGCCCAGCTCCCTTGGTTGCTTCCCTAAGGCGTGAAGTCCGGCAAGACGATAACGCCTTGTCCCACAAAGTGGTCAGCGGCGGGTAGGGGGTAGAGTCAGTTTTCTCTATTTTCCCCGGCGGAGGATCGTAAACATTCAGAGGAAAAAATCGATTTATTTTTTGTTGGGAATTCGATATACTAATCATTCTTCAATCCTTTTTAGCTCTCTAAATAGATTGTGGCGTCTCGGTATAGGCGTTTAACCATGAGCAATAAAGGCATGTTAGAGCAAATTCAACCAGCAATCATCATGATGCCTGGAATTGGTTCCCAAGGAGGGTCAATCGACATAGCTTTTGGAGCTGCAAAGGGCCACCGTCCTTTCGCTATAATCGGGTCTGCGTTATATGGAAATTCTGACCCTGGACGAGCTCTGGAGCAATATGTTCGGGAGATCAGGGGTTGAAAACAAAAATTGTTAAGGGAATCCTCCCGCGGATTAGTGAGATTGCTGCCCTTCTCCTTTGGGATCTAGAGGCAATAAAGATTAACCTGGATGAACCGTTTAGATTAGTTTCTGGAAACTACAGCCCAATATATATCAATTGCCGCAAGGTAATTTCAAATCCCACTTTCATGAATCTATTCAGTGGGTTCTCCCGCGCCGTTTGTGAAAGCAAGAATCTTGCAATAGACGTCGTGGCTGGAGGCGAAACGGCTGGCATTCCATTTGCGGCCTTCTTGGCTCAAAACCTTTCTCTGCCCATGATCTATGTGAGAAAAGGAATGAAAAATCATGGGATTGCTTCTCTCGTAGAAGGAAATGTTCCGAAAAATGCTAGAGTCCTCCTTGTTGAAGATCTTATCACTGATGCAGAAAGTAAAATAAGCTTCATTAACTCAATTCAAGCCGTTGGCGGCGACATAAAGGATGTACTTGTTCTCTTTGATCGCCAACAGGGCGGTAGAGAAACACTGGAGGTTAAGGGAATACGTCTACACACCATTTCTGATATGACAACCTCCCTCGCAGTGGCACTAGATTGCAAGTTATTGAGTAAATCTCATGTTGCACTGATCCGTGAGTATTTAAAATCACCAAGAGAATGGCATAGTAAGCATGGCCTATTGTTTAAGGATTAGTTTAGGAGGAAAATTGTGGTTAGCCATTTAGTCTACCCTGAATACGTTGGCTCCTCTGATAAAACTAAATTAGATCAGGCGTTTGAAAGAATAATGAAAGCTTTAATCAGTAACGATGCGGAATTCCTTTTCGGAGCTGGAATGTCTGCTTCTAGCTTGGTCCCTACCGGCATGGAACTCTTAAATATTCTCTTGGAGAATTACTTTCCTTCTTCGGGAGAGAATAGACCATCGTCAGAAAGAATTAAATGGTTAACATATGAGTTTCCTTTCGAAGCAATAGTTCAGGCATTTGAAAAAAAGCCAGGAAAGAAACGCGAGGATTTAACCCAATTCTTAACGGATGTTTTTTTAAACTCCGGTTATGAATCGTCTGAAGCGCATCACGACTTTTTATCAATATGTACCTGGGGGGGGAGCCTTAAACTTGATAGGATCTTTACGACAAATTTTGATAAGCTAATTGAACAGGTGATGGGTCCTGATCTCTCAGAACCAATAACAGAAGAAAATGCCAAGGATATTAAAAAGGTCCAGCAGAAAGGGCGCATTCCTGTAATACACCTCCATGGAATGTTGCATGCCAAATATATTATTACAGAATCTGATATATTCAGCCAAGAGTATCGTGTTTTAAAAAATGAATTTGAAACAGCCCTACATAATGCTGATGCCTTTGTCTTTGTAGGATACTCAATGAATGATCCTGATTTTCGTCGTGTCTATATGAAGTATAGAGAAGACATTAAAGACAGGAAAAAAATCGACAAAGAAACCTATGTGGTGTGTCCGTCACGCGATGTATTCTCCTATATTTTGGGGAGCGAGATATGGAGTTCACGAGGAGCAATTTGGATACCTTTAGATTGTGATAAATTTTTCGCAAGATTAAAACATTTCATTGATTCTCATTCAAAAAAAGAAATTAGAAGCAAAGTCATGCAGAAATATAACCTAACTAATGAAGATATGCTTAACGATTATATTAATCAAACGGCAGAAATATTAAGGGTAGGCCAGGAAGAGGCCTTACAATTTCTTTTTGAAGCCCGTACCCGTACAGGAGGGGGAAAATGACACCCCAGAAAAGTAATTCAATATGGGGAGTGCCCCTGCTGATGTCAATTGCAGAGCAATCAACAGGTTCGCGCTTGCATAACTCTGTCCCAATAGAGCGACAAATCCATACATTCTTGACTAGGCAGATTGAAGCGTTCAAACCTGATCTAATTATTGCTGTTGAACGAAAAGGGACGGCTATCATACGTGCCCTAAACGATTGGGATGAGGACCCACTAAAATGGTCATGGGAAAAGGTGATTTCATCAAGTGCTGTCGATCAGGTCTCGAACAATTATTTCCTCGGGAAAAGGATCCTGGTTTTTGACGATATGATGAATACCGGGCTTCATTTAAACAGACTTTTAACAAAATTGCGGGATCGCGGCCTTTGGAATCCCGAGGACAGAAACCTGCGTATTGCTATATTCGCAGTTCATGCGAATAGCTCGTCTCGAATTTTATTTCAAGATGAAAAAGTACCGCATGCTTGGTTCTACCGAGATTTGACATCTGCAAATTATCAGCTGATTAGAATGCTGATTGTCGGGATGCTGCAGAAGGCTGGCTCTCTGATGCTTGATACAGAACACATAGAAGTAAGAGTCCGGCTTCATAGCAATCTAAATCAATTTGTTAAAGCCCTCGGACGAAAAGCCAAAGTAATTGTATTTCGGTCTTTAGATGAACGTACAAACATTACGGTTTTTTACGAAAATACTCGTCGTTTCCCCCATGATCGTTTCCCAAAGAATACTGACTTTTCTAATATTGTAATGAAGTGTCGCGTCATTCAGCGTGACCATTTTGGAGATGAATTTGCATTAATCCCTATTTGCTATCCGTCAATACCATTTCCTTCGACAGAATGGCTTGATAATCAAGATTTACTAGAATTACTTGGTGATGGAGTTAAAGCGAGTGAAAAAGCTCGCTTCTATGGTGCCGGACTGTTAGCGGGTTTAGAAGTACTGAAGTGGGTATTAAGGGATCTTTCAATCTGGGGTGCTGATAAATATGCCCTATCGTTTCCTAAGAATCCGAAAGAGTCAGATTCAAAGAGTGGTTACGCCTTGAACCACTTAAAGGTGATGTTTCCAACCTTGGATGTTGAACGCCTAACGCAATTAATATACAAGATTGGAAAGGAGGCTGAATCGGAAGGCAATGTCCTGAAGAAAATAAAATTCGAGTCTTGTAAACTTCCACTAAGCAGTGACGAGGAGCTTTACCAAAAAGCAATAAACCTATTGCAGGTTATACAGCATGTTTTGGACCAACGGGTCATGGAAGAATACATACTTAAAGACAAGGGACCTCCCCATCCTTATGGTCTGACAGCTAAAGAAATTTTTCATCTGGGGAAAATGGAGGATCTCAATTTACAAGATGTTCAAATAAGCACGTTATTTGATATTCTCATTGATGGGGCCTATATAATTCCACACGTCGAACGAAGAACAGATGAAAGTGGTTGTGAGAGATGGTTTCGCACATTTCAGCCTGATGGAGAGGTAGTCAGCGATTGGGTAAGGCGTTATACGACTCAGTGGGGATTGCCTTATGGTTTTTGAAATGTCTGTTCAGAGTTTTATCCCTGAAAAACTCCGTGTTGGTCGTGAAGGAAAACAAATCGAGCGAAGTTTTCGCTCCCTTTTATTTTTACTACACGGGTGGTGTAAATATTCAGGACGACAGGGAGCCGGAGGCGGAAGCGAAGAAGGAGGGATATTAGGAGCTATCTACTTTGATAAATTGGCATTGTTCCTATACAGGATATGGAATGAGATTTATCAGCGAACTGGTGCTAACGTTCTAAATAAAGTAGATTTTTTGCTACCACAAGAAGAAACTGAGCTCGTGACCTTTCCCTCTCCTTTTAAAGAATTAAGGGGAAAACATGGGCGTGGTATAGCAAGACATGATGGAAAGAGAAAGCCTATCTATCTAATTCAAATCCTCTATGAATTACAGCAGAATAATATCCTTCATTATTTTGAAATAACTCCCCATCCTGAAGCGCCTGACGTAGCAAATGACTATCGAACAACAGTTGGGCCTGCCGTACCTATCACAAGTCCGGAAAACGATTTCAAAGATTTCACTCACCTAGAGTTTAAAACCCTTATGGATTTGGAAAATAGTTTAAAACGTTTGTCGGCTGCGCAGATTCGAGCTCTAGGTACCCATGAGAATTATCAAAAGACTCTCTCCGATATAAATAAAGAATTTAAGGATCTTGAACCACATCATCGTGTCGTCATCGAAAGGATAACGAAAGGAAATTGTTTTTTTGATGATTCAAGGGAATTAATGGAATACTGTGAAGAAGCATGGCGCAAATCTACAGGGAACCGCAATAATTATAGTGATGCTTATAACATTATGTTGACGGAAATTAAAACCCATGAGTTGCGAAATGCTTTTCTTAAACGCCAAAGCCATCCAGATCAAATATGGAAGAAACAAGATATAATTGAGCTCTCTAATAAAGCTGGTAAATTTCGAGCTTTTGCGAAATACCTTCACTCCATTTCTTATTATCGAAACCATATTAAAGAAAGAGTTGTAAGTTCATCGAAGGTGACGAAGATGTTTGGTTACTTATGGCACGAGAGCTTAGTTGAGATGCGGCGATATGGCTTCAAAGGCTTACCTAACGACATAAATGATATCTTCATTGGCTCTACAAACCAAATTAAGCATGATGTCCGCGAAAAAATAGTATCGGCATTGGAATCATTATCAAATGGCTAGCGAAAACTCTATTTACCGTAAAATTCAAATTGTACTCGATATAGCTGTGTCTGCTAAGGTTGCCAGCATCGGTGATTTGCAGGCTGAAATTAGAGACCGTAGGCCACCAAATTTTATTACAAAAAAATACGACTCCCAAAGGGATATACCTGTAACAGATGTATCAGATCGGTCTATTAGACGTACTGTAGGTTTCTGCTACCTTTTAGGATTACTTAGCTCTGATGGAAGTCTAACAGAGGCTGGGAGACAGGCGGTTAGAAGAACATTATTTAATGGAATTGTAGCAGGTCAGGTCCGATCATATTTAATAAAAGGTGGTATCAACCTTTTTGAACTTAACAAGATCATCTTAAATAACCTACAATGCAATCCGCCTGTATTGCCTACATGCAGAGAACTATGGGGCGCAACCACGAGTCAAATACATTATCCAGTTTTTTTGCGCATGATGACTCTTTTAGCTCAATGCGGTGCTGCCCATAGTTCACAAAAAAAGATATACCTCCATATCACCCCAGACTGATAATATAGCCTTCCTACCATCTGAAGGAGCCTCTCTTTACTTGTTACGATCGCCTTGTTTTCCCAAAAAAGGAAATCACGGGATTCCTGAAACCCACGCAAGACAAAAGTAGTGGAAACCAAAGTCTTAATCTCATATACAACCACAAACCAAGCAAGATAAAATTAAATATAGCTACTATTTATAACCAAGTTCTTAGCCAATAAAATATTGTAATATCCTTTAACAATGCTCCACTATTTATGGCGTTATGGATAATTTTCTCAAGGGCTCCCGGGGGCGGGCGCTGGCGTTGGGGCTGGCGGCCTTTGGCCTCATTGCCCTCTTGAGCCTGCTGCCCTGGGGCCAGGCGTTGGAAAACCCGGGCCTGGACTTCTGCTACCGGCTGCGGCCCACTTTGCCCCCCCCTCCGGATTTACTCATCGTCGGCATCGACGAGGCTTCCTTTCAGGAAATGCGGCGCCCCTGGCCCTGCCCCAGCGCTTGCACGGGGAATTGGTCAACCGGTTGGCCGCTTACCGGCGCCGGGATTGGTCCCAGGCCGCGGACCGGTTTCAGCAGGCGCTCCAGGCGGCCCCCGACGATTTTGCCGCCCGGCTCTTCCTGAACCGCTGCCGTCACTACCTGAAACACCCGCCCCCGCCGGACTGGCAGGGAGTGTACGTCATGAAGGAGAAGTAGGCGGGAAAGGGTATTAAAACCGTTTTCGGTTTTCGGTTATCGGTTAAAAAGACCAGGATTATCAGCAGGTTGAAACCTAAGTTGGTTGCATCGGAAACAGAACTTGGTATTAGTGCTTCCTGCTCACTGCTTACTTCAACCAGGGGGCGATAATCTTTCTGGCTATATTGATGGGAATGGCGAAACCGATGCCCTGGCCCTCCGCGGCAATCATGGTGTTGATGCCCACCACCTTGCCGTTGATATCCAGCAAGGGCCCGCCGCTGTTGCCGGGATTGATGGACGCGTCCGTCTGCACGTAGTCGCCGTAAGTCCCCCGGCCCAGTCCCCGGCGGCCGGTGGCGCTGATGACTCCCACGGTCATGGTGTGCTCCAACCCGAAGGGGCTGCCGATGGCAATGGCCCATTGGCCCACCTTGATCTGGGTAGAGTCCCCCAGGGATGCGGGCCGTAAACCCTGGGCCTGAATCTGCACCAGGGCCACGTCGAACCGGGGATCGCTCCCCACCACCCGGCCCCGCACCTCCCGCCCGTCGTTGAGACGCACCAGGAGTTCCTGGGAACCGGCCACCACGTGGTTGTTGGTGAGGATGTAGCCCCGGTTGTCGATGATGAATCCGGAGCCCTGCCCCACGACTTTCCGTTGGACGGACTGCCCGGAGCCCCGGAATACCCCTTCAAAGGGAGTGCCCCGGTAAAAGTCATTGGGGACGCCCCGGGGCTGCACGGCCACCTTCCGCACGGACTTTAGACTCACCACCGCAGGCATGGACTGTTCCGCCACTCGGATGAAGTCCTGCTGGAGTCCCATGGCGCTGGCGCCATACCCGGGCACGGGCGCCAGGGCCACCAGGGCCATCAGGAGGGCCAAGGCCGACCCGTAAAAAGTCGGTATGTGAAACCGGGTTTTCATATAGGTCTCCGATGTTTTATACCGTTTTCGGTTTTCGGTTATCGGTTTTCGGTTAAAAAGACCGGGATTATCAGCAAGTTGAAATTATAGTTGGTTGCATTGGAAACAGAACTTGGCATTATTCAGTGATTAACGGAACTCATGGCGCCGTGCCCTCAAACTGCGTATCCATCCGGAGCCGCATGATGAGGTTGGGTCAATCCCTTATATGAAAATATTATACCATTTTTCCATGGACTAAAACCGGGCTTTCGCTTCGTACTCTAATATTCTGACCATGCGGCCCTGAAAATGTTAGTAGTCAGCCACCGGTGGAGAAGTTCAAGGTTCAAGGTTCAAAGTTCAAAGTTCAAAGTTCAAAACCTTAAGCCTTAAACCTTGAACCTCAAGGCTGACGGCTCCCTGCCTAATCCCTGCATTCCAGCAGTACTTTCAAAACGCCCCGCTGCCGGGCGTAATCCAGGGCTTCTTTGCCCCGGGACAGGGGGAACCGCGCCCGGATCAAGGGCCGGGGGTCAATCCAACCCCGACGCAGCAGGCGCAGGGCCGCGTCGAAGGGGCCGCAGCGGCACCCCGCCAGGCGTACTTCCGGCACCACCAGGGCGGCGGGGTCCAGGTCGTAGCGTCCCTGATAAGTGCTTTTCAGCACCACCGTGCCCCGGGGACGGACCCGGGAGAGGGCCAGGTCCAACCCACCCGGCGAGCCGCTGGCTTCCACCGCCACGGCAAAATCTTTCTCCGTAAAATCCTCCTCCAGCCAGGTGACCACGCCGTAAGCCCGGGCCAGTTGCAGGTGCTCCGAATAATGTCCCACCAGATGAACTTGGGCGCCGTGCAGCGCCAGGACCCAGGAGATCAGGAGCCCCAGGGAGCCGTCGCCCACCACCAGCGCCCGGCTGTCCGGGGATATGGGAGCCGCGTTCAGCACTTGCAGGGCCGCGGCCAGGGGTTCGGTGAACACCGCGGCGTCATCGGCAATCTCCGGGGGAACCTCGTGCAGGTTGGCCTCCGGGAGGGCCAGGTATTGGGCAAACCCGCCGTTGCGGCCCTTGAGCCCTATCACCTGCCGGTTGCGGCAGTGGTGAGCCAGGCCGCCCAGACACTCCGGGCAGACCCTGCACCCGATATTGATGTCTCCCACCACCCGGCGGCCCAGCCAGGGGGAATCGGCAGGCCCCGCCACCTCCCCCAGGAACTCATGGCCGGGAATCCCCTGAAACCCGTGGTAGCCTTTGAGCGTCTCCAGGTCGGTGCGGCAGATGCCCGCCAGCCGGACCCGGATTAAGACCTCCCCGACCTGAAGCTCCGGGACGGGCAGGTCTTTGACAGATAATGATTCGTCAAGATATAAGGCCAGCATATTCATCGGTTCTCAGTTTTCGGTACTTTGGTTTCAGCGGTCATCTGGAAGGGCGGCTGGTTCCGGTTCCATAGGGCGGCCCATGGCCGCCGTAATTCGGTTTCCTTTGGATTCAGAGAAAATGTTCAACCGCCGCCCCCGGTTGTTCAACTAAGGGCTGCTTCTTCCAACACGGCCAGGGTTTGGGCCAAGGTGCGCTCCCAACTCAAGGACGCCACCGCCTCCTGGGCGGCCCGGCGCACCTGGGGATCAAGCCCTCTTTCCAGATACGCGGCCAGGGCCTTCTTTAACCCGGCAAGGTCATCCGGACGAGACAGAATCTCGCCGTTTACCCCGGGAGTCAAAAATTCCGCCGCGCCGTTGGCATCGGTGGTGATTACCGGAGTTCCACAGGCCAAAGCCTCCAGCGCCACATTGCTGCAAGGGTCATAGATGGTGGGCAGAGCCAGCGCCGAAGCCGCCTGGTAAAAGGGAGCCGCGTCTCTCCGGGGACCCCAGAACTTGACGCGGGCCGCGGCCTCCCCCCGGACCAGCCGTTGATAAGGCCCCGGGGCGCCTTTCCCCACCACCCAGAGCAGACTTTCCTTGGGGAGCCCCTGAAACGCCTCCATGAGAAAACTCAGACCCTTGCGCCCGAAACCGGAACCCAGAAATAAGACGATCCTGGCGCCCTTGGGAACCCCCCATTGTTCCAATAGCCCGGCCCGGGCCGCTTCCGACAGGGGATGGAACCTTTGGTGGTCCAGGCCGTTGTAAACCAGCCGGATTTTGTCCGGGTCCAGCCGGTAATGCCGGATGATTTCCTCCTGCACTTGGCGGGAGTTGACTATGACCCGCTTCAAGCCGGGATGGGCAAAAAGACGCGCTTCCACCCCCAGCATCACCCGATGAAACAGGCTGAGGCTCTGAGCCAGCCGGACCCCGGGGGAGAGAAACCGCGCCCGGCGCTGCAACCACTCCTTATGGCAGCCGTCCCCGGCTCGATAGACCTGCTGGAAGAAGGTGCGCTCCAGGCTGAAAACCACCTGGACCGGAGACCGTCGCAGGAGCCGCCGGGAGTTCAGGGCATAGGTAAGGACGCGCCCGGCTTTCCCGCCCCACACCGGCACCGGCACATAACTGATTCCCGGACCCAGGACCGGCGCCGCGGCCTGAGGCGTCTCCGTGCCATAGACCGTCACTTCATGGCCTTGAGCCGCCAACCCCCGAACCAGGTGGACAAGGGTGGTCTCAGCTCCGCCGATACCGGCGACTCGCTGTCTTAATATGGCGATTTTCATGGTCATAGTGGAGTGAGCAGTGAGCAGTGAGCAGTAATCAGTGATCAGTGAACAGTGAGCAGTGAGCAGTAAAAAGAGAAAGTTGGCAGTCAGCCTTTGGCTCCGGATTGCTGACCGACAGGAGAATACCGGCGCTATTAGCTACCCAAAACCCAAAATTCGCAACTCGCCCTTCGCCGCCCACTGCTTACTGCTCACTGTTTACTTCTTTCCATTTCATCCCGCCTGGGCCGCGGCCACCAGTTCCGCGAACGCGGCCTTTTCGAACTCCTGGGCTTTTTCCGACCGGGGCGCCGAGGCCGGGCCTTGAATGACCTTCTGGGCCGGGGAGGTGTCCAGCTTGACTTTATCCACCCGCATTTCCCACAAGGCCATGGCCTCGCTGCAGGCCATGGGTTCCTTGATGATCCGCATTTCCCCCTGGACCCCCATGACCAGATCGTCGGCCCCCATAATCTCCAGGGAGACCCGGCCATCCCGGCGCAGGTTGGCCGTGGTCGCGGTGGTCCGAAGGGTGGCGAGGAGCAGGGTTTTGGGGTCTTTGGCGTAAATCAGCGACAACGGCGCGGTATTGGGCGCGCCGTCGGTGCCCACCGTGCCGGCCACCACGATGATCTTGTTGGGGTGGTCATTGAACAGCTTCATCAAATCAATGATCTGCTCTTCCCCGGGTTTCCGGGCCACATTCACTACCAGGCTGTCACCCACTACTCGGGCCATGGTTTGCCTCCTTATAACTGTTTTCGGTTTTCGGTTTTCTGTTAAAGCACCGGCATGGAGCAGTCTCATAGGGCGGCCCGCGGCCGCCGTGATTTTGCCACAAAAATTAGGCCCATGCTGGCGCTGATCCAGCGGTACAGTTCCAAACACGGATTCCCTCAGAGATGGCAGCAGTTGCGAGCTTTTTATCCGCGGTGATAAGAACCAATGCCGATTCATAAATATTGGGTGCCGAACCGTAAGAAAAACGTGAATATTTCCCACTCTTGATAGTTATTAATTGAAGTGCATCGGAGTAATCGAGGCCGTGTTTTTTAGCCATCTCCTCTACTTTGAGAGGAACTGATGGATCAACCAACTCGAGATCGTAAAATTCAATACGCGTTCTCCAATTGATTATGAGACTGCGCGTGGCTTCAAAATACTTGTCGGTTTCGATTTTAGTAGCAGGCTCCTTGCTCTGATTTCCAATCCACTTGCTTTTTAGTATACCGAGCGCTTCAGCAAGACAAAGCCATGTTGTAAAGAAGTGAGTGTTTGAGTTAAAAAACTCTCGCAAGGGATGGCAGTTAACTTCATCTATAACGAGCTTCACTAGGGCAGAGGCGTCGAGATATCTGAACTTTATCCCTTTATCTTCTGATGCCGGCATATGATGCATCCTAAGCTTTAATCCCTTGCTTCTAACGATACGAAAAAAATGCCTGATAGATAAATGATGAGTTTTCGATAAGGACAAAAAAACAGAAAACAGAAAACAGAAAACAGAAAACAGGAAACTATCCCCAACCTATCCGCTCCCCCAAAACCCTTGCTCCGTCATCCGGTCCAGGACTTCTTCGGGAGTGATCTCCTCCAGGCAGCGGCTCACCTTGGAACCCTCACAGCCGTCCTGGCCGCAGCCGATGCAGTCCCATGCTTTTTGAATCACCAGGTGACCGGGTCCCCAGGGCGACCAGTTGTATGCCCCGGTGGGACCGAACAGGGCCACGGCCCGGGTCCCCACTGCCGCGGCCAGGTGCATGGGCGCGCTGTCCACCCCGAAGAAGAACCGGGCCCGGGACATCAAGGCGCCTAACTCCTTCAAACTCAATTTCCCGGCCAGATTGACGGGGGACACCCGGCATTGGGAGAGGATGGCGGCCAGCAATTCCTGCTCATGCGCGGCCAGGGTGCCGGTGAGGACCACCGGCAGGCCCTCCTGCTCCATGAGGCGCTCAATGACCCGGGCGTACCCCTGGGGCGTCCAGCTCTTGAAGCGCCAGCCGGCGCCGGGGTGCATCACCACAAAGGCCCCGGGAGCCAGTTCCAGGGAGGCCAGCAATTCCTGCACCCGAATCTCCGCCTGGGGGGGCCAGAAAAACTCCAGCCGGGGATTCTGCGGATTGAGGCCCAGTCCCCGCAGGATCTCCAGGTTTTGCTGCACCATGTGCATATCATGGGGCGGCGGGGGCGCCACCCGGGTGATGCAGTAAGACCACCAAAAAGGCTTATTCAGGCGGTCAAAGGCCATCCGTGTCGGCGCGCCGGTGAGCCACGCATGAAATGCCCCCCGGTCCCCCCCGGACAGTTCCAGCACCAGATCAAAACGCCGCCGCCTGAGTTCTCGGAGCAAGCGGCAAGCGTCCCCCCAGGACTCCTGACGTCGGTTCATTACCAACGCCTCGTCCAAGAGGGGGTGGTGGCTGACCATATCCTGGGTCCCCTGGGGCACCAGGTAGGTGACCCGGGCCTGGGGCCAGGCCTCTTTCAGGGCCGCGAGCACCGGCACGCTGAGGAGCACGTCTCCCGGCTGCTTCAATTTAATTACCAGGATGCGCTTATAATCGGTCATGGGAACATTGTCGGGAGGGCTTAGGCCGGGATATTTTTGCTTAGTTCATAAAATAAAGCGCATTTTGCTGTGAACCGGGAAATAAAAATCCCCCTAAATCCAAGAGGCTTTTGCAAAAGTCTTTTGGGAAAGGGGGCCAGGGGCCAGTGGCACAGGCGTCTCGCCTGTGGACCTTAGCCCCCTCTCCCAAACCCTCACCCCCGACCCCTTAAAGGGGGTCAGGGGGGATTTTTCTCTGAACGGGTTTATGATCAATGGAACTTGTTTTATGCATCCATCAATGGTTAAAATTCGGCATCCCTTTTGGTGGGAGCGGTGGCCACCCCCCGTTTGGAGGCTCGGATGAATTCCAGCAAGTGCGCTACTTCCGGGGTGAGGGGAACTTCCTGTTCCACCTGGGCCATGGCCAGCTTGAGATTGCGCCGGGTGCTGAAGAGAATCCGCACCGCCTGGCGCAGGGGCTGGATCTGTTCCGGGGTAAACCCGGCCCGGCGCAGGCCCACCAGGTTCAGAGCCCGCACGGTATGCTGCCAGTCAATGACGCAGTAAGGTGGCAAATCCCGGCTGGCCGCGGACAGACCCCGCATCATCACCAGAGTGCCCACCCGGATGAACTGGTGCAAGACGCAGTTGCCGGAGAGAAAGGCCCGGTCCGCCACCTCCACGTATCCGCCTACCAAAGAATTATTCACCACGATGACGTGATTGCCGATGACCGCGTTATGAGCTAAATGGCTCATGGCCATGAGAAAATTGTGATCTCCCACCCGGGTGGCGGTGCCGGGCTTGGTCCCCCGGTGGATGGTGACGTATTCCCGGATGAGATTGTGATCCCCGATGATGGTATAGCTCTCTTCCCCCGTGAAGGCGTAATCCTGGGGTTCATGGCCGATAATGGCGCCGAAGCCGATGGTGTTGTGCTCCCCGATGGTGGTGTACGGGCCGATATAGGCATGGGCCAGGATGCGGGTGCCCGCGCCGATGCGGCTGGGGCCGTCGATGATCACCCCCATACCCACCTCCACCGTGGGGTCCAGTTCCACCTCCGGCGCGATCCGGGCCGTGGGATCAATGGGCATGAAGCTTGCCCTCCTGGATAAGTTCTCGTAGATATTGATATTTTAAAAAGTTATACATGCTGCCCAGGGCTGACAGGGTGAGCCCCGTGGGACCTTCCAGAAACCCCCGTTTGATGAAATATAGATTCACAAAGGTGAAGCAGGGCCTCCACAGGAGTTCCCCGGGGTAGGGCCGCCGCCCGTTTTTGGCCATCTCCCGGGCCGCCAGGCGGGCGTAGCGGTCCATGCGGATCACATACTCGCTGACGCTGTTGTAGGAGTAATGGTCCAGGGGGGTCTTCAAATTGCTCACCGGCCCGGCGACCTCCACTTCTTCATGGACCTCCCGGTCCCGGAACCGCCCCTGGCCCCGGCGGAACAGCCGCAGGGTGTAATCCGGATACCACCCCAGGTGTTTGATCCAGCGCCCGCAAAAGTAATTCTTCCGGGGCACGCGGTATCCCGAGGCCGGGCCGTCGGCCCGCGCCACCGCCAGTATCTCCTCTCGCAAGCCCGGCGGCGCCCGCTCGTCCGTATCCAGACTGAAGACCCATTCCATCCGGGTCTGGTCCAGGGCAAAGTTCTTGGTGGCGGCAAAGCCCAGCCAGGGGGACTCCAGCACCCGATCCGTATAAGCCCGGGCCAACTCCACGGTGCGGTCAGTGCTCCCGGTGTCCACCACCACAATCTCGTCGGCAAACCCGGCGGATTCCAGGCACGGGCCGATATTGGCCTCCTGGTTCAAGGCAATGATGAAGACGGAGACGCGGGGCATAGGGAGTTTTCTGTTTTCTGTTTTCGGTTTTCTGTTTTCTTCGGGTCTGTTATTTCAAATTAAAAATACCCTGCCGAAATCCGAAAACCGAAGACCGAAAACCATCACTTAAGGGGTTTGGCCTCGTCAATGAGCATGATGGGGATGTCGTCCTTGATTTCGTAAATTAGGCGGCACTTCTCGCAGATGAGGCCGTCTCCGGTCTCATTCAAGCGGATGTCGCCTTTACACTTGGGGCAGGCCAGGATTTCCAGGAGTTCTTTGCTGATGGCCATGATGCCTCCATAGACAGTTTTCGGTTTTCGGTTATCGGTTTTCGGTCAAAAATCCCAGGATTTAGTCCGAAAGCTTAAACCAGTTTACTCAATAATATCAAATAAATCAAAAAACGTAGGGTGCGTTCCACGCACCATCTTTGGTTAATATTATCAAGTAACTCAGTCGGAAGACAGAATTTTCTCGCAAGCCGCCCGGGCCGTTTCCCAGGACAACTCCGTCAGGCATCGGGGCTGGGGGCATTGACGCTGGAAGCACGGGCTGCAATCTAGTTCCAGGCGCACGATCTGGTGGCCTTCGCCGAAAGGCCCGGTGCGCCAGGGCGCGGTGGGTCCGAAGATGGCTACCATCCGGGTCCCCAGGGCCGCGGCCAGGTGCATGGGCCCGGTGTCCGCGGTGATGGCGAAGCGGGCTTTCTTAAGCAAGCCGGCCAGCTCCGCCAGAGAGGTTTGACCGGCAAGATTCAGGGCGGGCTCGCTCATCCTGTCGGCAATGTCCTCCGCCAGTTCCCGGTCCCCGGCGCTGCCGGTGATGACCACCCGGAACCCCTGCCGGCTCAACCAGTCCGCCAGTTGCGCCCAGGACCCGGCGGGCCACAGTTTGGTCGCCCACCTGGCCCCGGGATGCAAGACCACAAATTCCTGGGGAGCGCTATCCGGAAAAAACCGGGGCGGATCAACTTCCGGCGTCAGCCCCAGTCGGAAGCGGGGCAGGGCAGGGGGGGCCCCCAAGTAATGGGCCAGGTTCAGGTAACGCTTGACCGCATGGGCCTCGGGGTCATAAGGCTCAAGGCGCTCGTTTAAGACCAGATAGCTGCCTTCCCGGGTGCGGTCATAGCCCACCTTCCGGGGACTGCGGGCCAGCGCGGCCCACACGGCGCTCTTGAGCAACCCCTGGAGGTCGATGACCAGGTCGAATTCTTGGGAGCGCAAGCGCCGGACCAGTCGGCCCAGCTCTCCCAAATTCGCGGCGCTCCAGCCCTGGGTCAGGCGCACTCGGGGCACGGCCCACACCTCGTCCAGGGCCGGATGCCCCGTGAGCAGCGGACTGAAGCCTCGTTCCACCAGCCAGGTGATCCGCCCCTGGGGAAACGCCTCCCGCAGGGCCTCCAGGAAGGGCAGGGTATGGATCACATCCCCCAAGGAACTGAGTTTGATCAGTAAGATCCGGGGGCAGATGGGATTAACGGTGGTTATTTTAGGCACCTTTTAAATTTACCTCAGAGGCGCAGAGGACCCGGAGGGTTCACAGATAGACCGATAATATCTCTGGGTTCTCTGTGTCTCTGTGGTGAATCATTTCAAATCCTCCACGATCCATCTCGCCGCGGCCAGGAGATCTGCCGCCACATAAACGGGTTGGACTTTCCCAGAGGGCCCTATAAACTCATATTCCCCCCGGCCGTAGCCGGTGAGCGCCAGGATGCCTTTGGGAACCCCGGCGTTGGCCCCGGTTTCCAGGTCCTTAAAGCGGTCCCCCACTATGTAGGAGCGGGCCAGATCCAGGTCCAGGTCCCGGGCGGCTTGCAAAATCAAACCAGGCTTAGGTTTGCGGCAGGCACAGCCCGCCTCGGGACCGTGGAGACAGGCATAAATCCCGTCCAGCCGCGCCCCGCCTTCCTCCAGGAGCCTCCGCATATAAGTGTGGACCTGGTCCACCAGATCAGGCGCAAAATATCCCCGGGCCGCGCCGGATTGGTTGGTCACCACCACGACCTTGAGCCCGGCCTGATTGAGGCGGCGGATGGCCGGGATGACCTGGGGCAGCAGCACGAACCGGCTGATATGATTGATATACCCCATTTCTTCGTTGATGGAGCCGTCCCGGTCTAAAAACACCGCGGGCTTCATGGGTGCTCCTTTAGCCAACCCCGGACCGCAACCATCACCTCCGCCACGCTGATGGCGGTGAGGCAGGGATAATCCTCTTTGCAGGTGCGCTTAAAGCACGGGCTGCAATCCAGGGGATGGCGAATCACCGTGGCCCGGTTGGTAAAGGGCCCCGTGGCCGTGGGGTCCGTGGAGCCGAACAGGGCCACCAGGGGCGTCCCCAAAGCCGCGGCCACGTGCATCAGGCCGGAATCGTTGGTGACCAGCGCTTTGAGTTGCGACAGGACTCCCAGGGCCTGGCGGAGGGTGGTGCGCCCCACCAGATCAAGAGGCGGCCGGGACATCAACGCCTGCACCCCGGCCGCGGCGTCCCGGTCTTCCGGCCCCCCCAGGAGCACGATGCGGGCCTGAAATTCATCTTGCAACTGCGCGGCCAACTCCCCGAAACGCTCCGGCGGCCAGCGTTTGGCCGGTCCATAAGCCGCGCCGGGGCTTAACCCTACCCAGGGCCCCGACTCCGGCAGGTCCGCGGCTTCCAGCAGCTCCGCGGCCGCGCTCAATTCCTCAGGCTCCAGAAAGAGGGTAGGGGGGGTAAAGGTCCTCACCTCCCCAAAGGCTTGAAGCAGCCCCAGGTAATAATACACCAGGTGCAAACCCGCCAGCCGGCCCCGGCCTCCCAGGGCCAGGGTGAGAAAAGGCCGCCGCGCGTCGGCATTATATCCAACCCGGTGGGGCGCTCCCGCCACCCATAAACCCAGCGCCGACTCCAGGGAGTTGGGCAGGGCTAGGGCCAGGTCGAAGCGCCCCCTAAGACTCCACAGCCCGGACCACTTGCCCCGGCCCCGAGGATAAACCCTGATATCCACTACCCCCGGCTGCCCCTTAAAGAGTTGCGCCACCCGGGGGGCCGCCAATATGGTGATCTCCGCCCTGGGAAAGATCCGCGTCAGGCCCGCCGCTACCGGCAGACTCATGACCGCATCCCCCACCCAGTTGGGGGAGCGCACCAGGATCCGCCGGATCGCCCCAGGATCACCCACCGGCCTTCCCCGGGGCCGCAGTTGCTGAAACCGCTCCCGCACTTCCGGCGAAAGGGGCTGCTCTTCAGGTGATATAATCGGTTTCATCGAAGCAGGATTTTCTTGAGATTACCCTTAATCTAGGTCATGGTCATTCTGAATAAAAATTGTAAGGCGCGCACCGCGCACTATCCTTATTACTAAGCCGGTGCGTTCAAAATGACCTGATACCAAGTTCTGTTGCCAATGCAACCAACTTAAGTTACAAATTGCTGATAAGCCTGGTCTTTTTAACCTAAAACCTAAAACCGAAAACCGAAAACGGTATAAAAGGCCGCTACCCATGATTACCATGCGTCAGGCTATCAAAGAGCTGCTCTGGGAGCAACCCCTTTCCGCCCTGGAAATCTCCCAGCGCCTATCCCTGCCGGAAAAAGAGGTCCTGGACCATCTGACCCATATCGCCAAATCCCCCGGCCCCGGCCGGCAATTCCGCCTCACCCCGGCGGTCTGCAACCACTGCGGCTTTACCTTCAAGAAACGGGACCGTCTTACCATCCCCTCCCGCTGCCCCATCTGCCGCCATGAATCCATCCGCCGCCCGCGGTTTGAGGTGGTAAAGAAATGAGCCTGGGTGCCAGGGATATATTCACCACCAAGGCACGAAGTACACAAAGAATCACCAAGAAAAATTAAGTTCTTTGTGAACCTTGGTGTCCTTGGCGCCTTGGTGGTGAGTCTTTTACTCCACTGTCACGCTTTTCGCCAGATTGCGGGGCTGGTCCACGTCGGTGCCCCGGAGGTCGGCCACGTGGTAGGCCAGGAGTTGTAGGGGGGTGACCAACACGATGGGGGAAAGTTCCAGGGGAACCGGGGGAATGAGAATGACGCTTTCCACCCGTTCCCGCACCTGGTAGTTGTCGGCCTCGGTGAGGGCGATGATCCTGCCGCCCCGGGCCGCCACCTCTTCGATGTTGCCCTGGACTTTCTCCAGCACCGGGCTGCGGGTGGCCAGCACCACCACCGGCATCTTTTCGTCGATCAAGGCGATGGGGCCGTGTTTCATTTCCCCCGCGGCGTAGCCTTCCGCGTGGATGTAAGAAATCTCTTTGAGTTTCAAGGCCCCTTCCAGGGCGATGGGGTAATGGAGGCCCCGGCCCAGGTAAAGGAAGTTCTGGGCCGTCATATAGCGCCGGGCCAGCTCCCGGATGTCGTGGTCCAAGTCCAGGGTTTCCTGGACCCAGGTGGGCAGTTTCAGCAGGTCTTTGAGCCGCCGCCGGGCCTCGGCCCGGTTCATGCGCCCCAGGCGCCGGGCCAGAAACAGGGCGATGAGGTACAGGGCCACCAACTGGGTGGTGAAGGCTTTGGTGGAGGCCACTCCGATCTCCGGCCCCGCGTGGGTATAAAGCACCGCGTCCGCATCCCGGGCGATGCTGGAGCCCACTGCGTTGACGATGGCCAGGGATTTGGCCCCCAACTCTTTGCCGGCCTGGAGAGCGGCCCGGGTGTCCGCAGTCTCCCCCGACTGGGAGATGGGAATCAGGAGGGTATGCTCATCCACCAGCGGGTCCCGGTAGCGGAATTCGGAGCCCAGGTCCACCTCCACCGGGATGCGGCAGAGGCTCTCGATGAGGGATTTCCCCACCATAGCTGCATGGTAGGAGGTGCCGCAGGCCACCAGAAAGATTTTGCGGACGCCTTTTAGTTCTTCATCCGTCAGGGTGACTTCTTCCAGGATCACGTCGCCCAGGTCCGGGTCGATGCGGCCTCGAAAAGTGTCGATCAAGGCCCGGGGCTGCTCGAAGATTTCTTTTTGCATGAAATGCTTGTACCCGGCCTTTTCCGCCATGGCCGGGCTCCAGGTGATGGTGTTAACCGGACGGTCGATCTTGTGTCCGGTGGAATCCAGCAGGAGATATTCGCCGTCCCGCAGCACCACCAGGTCGTGGTCTTCCAGGAAGATGACCCGGCGGGTGTAGGGCAGGATGGCGGGGATGTCCGAGGCCAGATAAAAATCCCCCTCCCCCAGGCCCAGGATCAGGGGGCTTTCTTTGCGGGCGGCCACCAGCATCCGGGGTTCCCGGGCATTGACCAGGGCCAAGGCGTAGGAGCCGCGGATCTCTTGAAGGGTCAAGGCCACAGCCTCCAAATACTCCGCGCCCCGGCGCAGGTGTTTGACGATGAGGTGGGAGACGATTTCCGTATCCGTCTCCGACGCGAAGCGGTGGCCTTCCTTGATGAGGTCTTGCTTGATTTCCAGATAATTTTCGATGATGCCGTTGTGGACCACCGCAATGTCCCCCACCTGGTGGGGATGGGCGTTGCTCTCCGAAGGCCGGCCGTGGGTGGCCCACCGGGTGTGGCCGATGCCCACCTGCCCGGAGAGGGGGTCCTGGGCCAAGAGTTTCTCCAGTTCCTTCAATTTCCCCTGGCTGCGGCGGATGTGGAGGCCGTCTTCGCCGATGACGGCCATGCCCGCAGAGTCATATCCCCGGTATTCCAGCCTTTTCAACCCGTCCAGGATGATGGGCATGGCCTCCTGGGGTCCCAGATATCCGATAATGCCGCACATAGTTACCTCTTTTATACATAGGGCGGCCTGTGGCCGCCGTAATTCGACACGTATGGCCTGCCCCAGGGGCCGGTTGCTTATTTCTTGCGCAAAATCTTGCGTTCCCGGTTCACCTGCCGGGCCCGGGAGATGCCCAGCTTGCCGGGCGGCACATCCTCGGTGATGGTGGACCCGGCCCCCACATAGGCCCCCGCGCCGATGGTCACCGGGGCCACCAACGCGGTGTTGCTGCCGATGAAGGCGCCCGCTCCGATGACGGTGCGGTGCTTTTTTTCGCCGTCGTAATTGCAGGTGATGGTGCCCGCGCCCACGTTGGTCCCGGCCCCCACTTCGGCGTCCCCTAAGTAGGTGAGATGGTTGGCCTTGACCCCTTCGTGGAGCACGGATTTTTTCACCTCCACGAAATTGCCCACATGGACTCCGGCCCGGAGATCGCTCAAGGGGCGCAGGTGCGAGTAGGGACCCGCCTGCACCCCCGGCCCTAATCGGCTTTCGGCGATATAGCAGCCCATTTTCACCACCACCCCGTGGGCCAACTCCGAGTCGGCGATCTTCACGTTGGGTTCAATGAGGCAATTCTCCCCGATGACGGTCTTGCCCTGGAGGTAGCAGTTGGGATAGATGACCGTGTCCCGCCCGATGCTCACCGTGGTTTCGATGTAGGTGGATTCGGGATCAATCAGGGTGACTCCCTGGGCCATGTGGGCCTCGTTGATGAGGCGCTTGATTCGCTGATTGGCTTGGGCCAGTTCGGCCCGGCTGTTGATCCCCAAGACGTCCTGCCATTCCGGCTCCGCCAAACCTTCCACCCCCCGGCCCCGCTCTCGGGCCAAGAGGATCAGGTCCGTGAGATACAGCTCCTTTTGGACGTTGTTGGGCCGCAGGTCGCCGATGGCTTCTCTCAGAAAGGCCGCGTCGAAGAAATAGGTGCCGGTGTTGATCTCCCGGATTTTCAGGAGTTCCGGGTCCGCGTCCCGGGACTGCACCACTTCCAGCACCTGCCCCGCCTCATCCCGCACCACCCGGCCGTAATGGAGGCCGTCGGGAAGAATCGCGGTTTGGACCGTAACCGCGGCCCCGGATGCTTCATGGAGCCGGTAAAGGGCCCGGATGCCCTCTGCCGGAATCAACGGCACGTCGCCGCACAACACCATGACGGTCCGGGCCTGGGGCGGCACGGAGGGCAGGGCCACCTGCACCGCGTGGCCGGTGCCCGACTGGGGCTCCTGGACCACAAAACGCGGGTCATACCCGCACTTCTTAACGGCCTCCTGCACCTTCTCCGCCTGATAGCCCACCACCACCAGGATATCTTCAATCCCCAGGCCCTTCAGGGTATCCAGGAGATAGGCAATCATGGGCCGCCCCATAATTTCATGGAGCACCTTGGGCCGGTCCGACTTCATCCGGGTCCCCTGCCCCGCGGCCAGGACAATGGCGGTGGCGTTGATCTTATTTATGTTCATGGTTTTTCACTCACCGGATTTATAGAGCACGAATTATGCCAACAATGAAACCCTTTATTTATCCTAACCAAGCTCTCCTCAGTGGCACAAAGCGGAGCTTTGCACCCTTTTGGGTTCCCAAGTGATCTATGGGGAGATTAACTCAACCCATCACCGCATAATCTACGGCCCGCGGGTTATCCATGCGCTTGGAAGCATCCAGGATTTCCATTCCTACGATATTGCCATCCCTGTCGTAGTCGATGATCACCCCTGGTTTATCTTCATCGCTTTCTTCGATGGGGGCACTGCTGAATATGATGCGAAGCACGTCCACTTCAGGATCGTAGGTTACTTTCATGATGTCCTCCAATACTTCTGGATCTTGCTGGTACGATAGACCGTGACGACAACGGGAGGATCAATGTCGTCAAGCACTATCGCGCGCAATAAGAATATCTTACCACCGCCAAATTCGAACTGCGACTGGTATGCCTTTTTCCCGCTTGGTTCCAAAACTATTTGCTGCGGACGCTCAAGCACTGATTTTAGCAGTTCCATAGGAATTACCCGTCGCTCGATTTCTTCCTTGGCATGTCTAGAAAGTTTATATTTCATCGTCCTTATGGATATTTTCCCGCTCTCAATCGCAGATGGGACACCGGGCCAGGAAGATTCTCATTCTGATATCTATTAACTATATAATTACTATGGATTTGTAAAAATGAAAAGCCAAGCCTGCGAACCCAGGCTTGATGAACTCGAAAAAATGGGATGAGGTCCTGACGGCGCATATTGACTATGGGGGGTAGGAGTCTCGTTTCCGGGTTTCATTTTAAGCCAAGCTTTTATGGTGAGCATGAGCCACCTTCCGGGGCCGCCCTCCGGTGATTATCTATCGGGCCGGTGTCTCTCGCATACCACGCCGCCCATATGAACGCGCACGGTTTTTCCTCTCTCCCCCATAACTCATTTTCCTTTGGCGCATCCTTCTTTGTGCCCAGCGGTGTCACCTGGCCGGCCTGCTTTATTGCCGCATATCCTTTGAAGCCATTGACTCCGAAAATGAGGATTTCCATAAATTATCTATAAGAATTAAAATAGTTTCCTGAAGTAATAAAATTTATCTATCAATTTGCAACCTTACTTAAACTACCTTTTTCATAAATGTAATATACATCTCCTTTATTTATCATATTAGGAAATTTAAAAGTGGTCTTACCACTTTTTATATCTATCGAGATGTAGTCACTACCAGTGCCAAATTGATCTGTAACCTTAATAAAACCATCTTCCCTTAATAATATAAGTCTAAACCATGCTCTAGTTGCTGAAGATTCTTGAATTAATATTGCTTCGTATTCACCTAATTCATTAAAAAGTGTATGAAAACTGATTATTAATTTATTATTTTCGTAGATAATTTTATTATTCAATACAACTGAACATTCAAATAAATCGCCTTTAATAAAAGCTATATCACCTAATTTAGTACTAATAATTTTAATATCTTTTTTCCTCTTAATTGCTCCCGGTGCAGTAGCCTCAGGCGATTCACCTCTGGGGCGTTCCCGAATTTTTCCCTTGCGGGAACGCACCGCAAACGCCCGTCCGTCGACGGCGGCACCCAGGCCGGCCCAGCCCCACTTGCCGTGGCTGAAGCCGAAGAACCCGGCCGACGGGGACCCGAACGACGAGGACCCTCCCATCTGCCCTGACCATACCCAGGTGTCGGTAGTTTGAAATATCGGGTCAATATTATTGCGGCCTGCCCCTTGTTGATAGATGGCTTTCAACTCCGGAATAGTGGGCATCCGCCAGCCGCCCCCGGCCACGGTAAGACTCTCCGTCCAGGACTTGGCCTGGTTCCAGTTTGTGTCCCGATCCGGGCCGACATACCATTCCAGGCCCGTTTTGGAATCAAAAATAACACCTCCCTTGACAACCGTAAAACGATCAGATGGTTTCGCTCGCGGTTCAGGAGCCCCGGGCGCTTCACCTATCGGGCGTTCCCGAATTTTTCTCCCGGCGACCTCGCCGATCCACTCCACCGGTACAGCAAAGTTCAGGCTTTGGCTGTCCTTCAGGTAGAAGGTGGTGATGCCCACCAGCTCCCCTTTCGCATTGAACAAGCCGCCACCGCTGGAGCCCGGGGAGATGGCCACGGTGGTTTGGATGATGGGGGGAGGGCCTCCCCGCAGTTGGGAAACAATCCCTTCGGACAAGGAAAGTTCCAACCCCTGGGGCGCGCCCACGGCATAGACCGGATCCCCCACCTTGAGCCTGGCCGCTTTGCCCAGGCGGGCCGGTTCGGCCACCAGCCCGGGGGCGGTGAGCAGACAGAGGTCCTTGTCGGGGTCGCCCGCTTTCAAGGTGGCAGGGGCGGCTTGCTTGCCCCGGCCCACGGTGTACCGCTCCCCCGCCTTGACCACATGGAAGTTGGTGATGATGTCGCCGGACGGCAGCATGACCCCGCTGCCGTGCCCCACCGGCTTACCCTGCCGGTCATAGGTCTTTACTACCACCACCGAGTCTTTGACGCTCTCATAGACCTGGCCGGGGGTCATGGCGAACGCCATGGAAGGCAACCAGGCTGTTAGGGCTATGGCCAGGATAATCTTGTGGGCTGCCATACGAACGCTCACGGTTTCTCCTCACTCCCCCAACGGGGGCGCACCACCCGATAATTTATTTCTCCTGGGCCTGCCATTGCCCACCGGTCTGGGTTTGTTTGTGCAAAGCGCAGCTTGGGAACCAAATAAAAAACGAGCCTAAGGTTACTTCCTTCTCAGTTCATAAGGAATCTCGACAAAGTCATGGCGGTCGGGGTCAAAATCTTTGGTATTGCGCGTTGCCAGCTTTATCTTGTGATAAATGCACAAAGCAGCTTGGAAGGCATCCGGCAATTTCCATCCCTGGCTTTGTCTCAGGGATGCCGCGAGATCGGCAATGGGTTTATCGATGATCAAAAGGTGAAATTGCTCCAACAAAGCCTTCACCAACGGCAGGTTATCCTTTTCTGCCCCCGCCAAGATCTCTGCCCGGGTTATTACCGAGATGGCGGTTTGCTCCTGGTCCAGGGACAAGACAAACTCTTTGGCATCCGCCAACCCGTTAAGGTGGTCAATGAGAATAACCGAATCCAGCAAACGAGTAATCATATAGATCATTCCCACTCGGCGCGCATTTTTAGCTGATATGCCAGACCGTCACCCTTTTTCCAGATGCCACTGGTACTCTCCACGATTTTTCGATAGGTCCGGCGCCGCTGGCTTCTCTTTAGTTGGCCGATACCCTGGCGGATAGCCTCGGCTACGGAAATTTTGTGCACTTTGCTATACCCTTCCAACCAAAGCTTATCCTCATCAGGAATAGTAATGATTAAGCGCTTGGTGGTCATTTTATATTCCTCCATGATATATGGTCTTATATATCACGGATGCAAGGGAATTTCCAGAATCCGACCAAGGAAGATTTTCATTCCCAGGTTTGCCCAAGGCCGCACGGGCAAATTCTGGTTCATCCGAATAAAGCGTACCTGGTTTCCTGAAGGCATCCCCCTCTCTCGTTCCCAAGCTCCCGC
>CAZUBT010000005.1:0-33634 GCA_964618815.1 uncultured Desulfobacterales bacterium
ACCGGTTCCGCGGTTTAGCAATCGGCTTACAGCTTACAGCGATTAGCTATTAGCTATTAGCTTACAGCTTGCAGTTCTTAGCTTTTAGACTTTGAACTTTGAACTTTGAACTTTGAACCCTGAACCTTGAACCTTGAACTATGCTGCAACCCGCGGTGAGACCCTCCAGTCACCGGGCCCTGGCAGCCCGGGAGCGCCTGCTCCAGGGGTATCCCCGCTGGGAGGAATGGCGCGGCCAGGCCCGGGCCATCAAGGCCGAGGCCATTTCCCGGTTGGAGGAGCTACTTACCCGGCTGAAACGGGAAGTGGAGGCCTGGGGGGGCCGGGTCCTGGAGGCCCGGGACGCTCAGGAGGCCCGGGAGCTCATCCTAGAGGCGGCCCGGCGCCATGGGGTCACCCGGGTGATCAAATCCAAGTCCATGACCACGGAGGAGATCGCGCTCAACCCGTTCCTGGCCGCGGCGGGCCTTAAGGTGCGGGAAACCGACCTGGGGGAGTTCATCGTCCAATTGGCCGGCCACCCCCCGGCCCATCTCACCGCTCCGGCCCTCCACCTGGATCGCCGCCAGATCGCCGCCCTGTTTAGGGAGCATCTGGGCACATCTTGCCCGCCCGAGCCGGAACTCCTCACCCGTGAGGCCAGTGCGTATCTAAAACCCTTTTACCTGGAGGCCCAGATGGGTATCACCGGGGTCAACTTCGCGACCCCGGAAGGCGACCTGGTCCTACTGGAAAACGAGGGCAACCTTCGCCTGGCCGCCACCCGGCCCCCGGTGCACCTGGCCCTCATGGGCCTGGAAAAGGTGATCCCCCGCCTGGCCGACCTGGAGGTGTTCTTGCGCCTGCTGCCGGCCAGCGCCACCGGCCAGCGCCTCACTTCGCTGGTCCATTTTATTCGGGGTTTGAAGCCCCACCCCGCCGGACGGCAGGAATTTTATCTGGTCATCCTGGACAACGGCCGCCGGGAACTGGCCGCAGACCCGGAGATGCAAGAGGCTCTGTTCTGCCTGCGCTGCGGCGCCTGCCTCAATGTGTGTCCGGTGTTTCAGGTAGGGGCCGCGCACCTGTATAAACGGGTGTACCCCGGGGCCATCGGCATTTTGTTGGCCCCCTATCTGGCCCCCCGGGGGGATATCTCGGATCTGTGCGCCCAATGCGGTGCGTGCCAGGAAATCTGCCCGGTGAAGATCCGCCTAACGGAAAAGATCATCCGGATTCGCGGCTTCAGTCCCAAATTCCGGGGCCTCCACGCGGCTTCCCGGCTGGCGGGATGGGGGCTTAGGCTGCCGTGGCTGTATCGGGGCTTGGAGCCGGGATTGCGCTTGGTCCCCAGGTTGATTGCCGGCCTGACCGGGCGGGCTTTTCCGGGTTTTTCCTTAGCCCCCCGGAGTTTTCACCGGCGCTGGAAGAGCGGGGAAAAAGGATAAAAGGGGAAAGGATAAAAGGATAAAAAAAATCGTCAAGGAATCGATGGCCCGCAAAGTTGCAGCTCCGACATTATCGCTCCTCAAGACCCGGCTCCGGGAGGTGGGCGGGGACCTGCACCGGGTGCGGGGTTCGGCGGCCCTGGCCCGGCTCCTGGCGCGCCGCGCCGGGGAGCCTCTGTGGCTGGAAGATCATTCCTGGCTGCGACAGGCGGCTGCGGATTTGGTCAAACTAAGGCGACAATTTCAATTTGCCGCTACTGCCTGGGCCCCGGACGCGGATACGGTGGTGACCGTGGGCATGGGCGCGATTCCCGAAACCGCCAGCGTCCTGGTCTCCGGCGGGGGCCCCGGGGCCTGGCTCCCCTTTCGGGCCCGGCGGCACCTGATCCTGGTGCCGTTGCCTCAGGCCAGGCTCACCCTGGCCCAAGCCCTGGAACTGACCCGCCAGACGCCCGGGGGCCTGGTTACCTGGCTTACCGGTCCCACCCGCACCGCGGACATCGAAAAGGTCCTGATCCTGGGGGCCCAGGGCCCGGGGGAGTTGGAAGTGGTAGTTTATGAGGACTAGTAGGGAGCAACGCAGGCGCGGGTTTTAAACCCGCCCCTACATCGACACAACATATTTTCTGTTACGAAAAGTTTAAGGTTCAAGGTTCAAGGTTCAAAGTTCAAAGTCTAAATGCTAAAAACTGCAAGCTGTAAGCTGACCGCTTATTTGTTACCAAAAACCGAGAACTGAAAACCGAAAACCATCCTTTCGGGAACCTACGCTGGAGACTTGATGGAACCGGTGCCTATTGACGAAATTACCCCCCGGGCGGCAATCCTCCAGGGGATGCTTAAGGACGCGGGGGTGGCTCTGGCCCTGATCCGCCAGGCCGCGGACCTCTTCTATTACACCGGCACCCTGGTGGAAGGCTTCCTGGCGGTGTCGCCGGGAGTTGAGCCCCTGCTGCTGGTGCGCCGGCCCCAGTACCGGGTGATGGAGGGGAACTCCCCCTGGCCCCTGGCATTTTATCGGGGCCTCAAGGAGCTTCCCGCCCTTCTGGCCCGGGCCGGCCATGAGCTTCCGGGCCCGGTGGGCCTGGAGCTGGACGTCATGCCAGGAGCCCTTTGCCTGGAGTTGCAAAAAATCTTCCCGGATCGCGCCGTGCAAGATATCTCCACCTTGATCCGGGTCCAGCGCATGGTGAAAAGCGCCTATGAGCTGCAACAGTTGCGCCGGGCCGCGACCGTCCTGGACCAGGCTTTCGAGTTGGCGCCGGAGTTGTTGCAACCGGGGATCAGCGAACTGGAAGTGGCCGCGGCCCTGGAATACCGCCTCCGCCTCCTGGGACATCAAGGTTTCATCCGGGTACGCAAATGGAACCTGGAGACCTTTTACGGCCACGTGCTCTCGGGACACTCCGGCCTTCACGCTGCCTATACCGACACCCCCAGCGGCGGTCTGGGTTTCAGCCCCGCGTTTCCCCAGGGCGCGTCTTTAAAGAAACTGGCCCCGGGAGAGCCCATCAGCATCGACCTGGGCGGGTGCGTCAACGGCTATACCGTGGATATGACCCGGATGTACGCCCTGGATCACCTCCCCGGCCCGGCCCTGGAGGCTTTCCGGGTGGTGGAAGAACTTTACCGGATTTATGAGAACGCGGCCCGGCCCGGAGTCATGCCCGGCGAGGTGCACCGGCTTATCTGGCAGGAAGCGCGGTCCCGGGGGCTGGGAGATTATTTCATGGGCCGGGGGGAGGACCGGGTGAGCTTCCTGGCCCACGGGGTAGGTCTGGAGCTGGACGACTTTCCCTTCATCACCGCCCGGTTTCCCTATCCCCTGGAGGAAAATATGGTCCTGGCCTTTGAACCCAAGTTCTTCCTGCCGGGAATCGGCATGATGGGACAGGAGGACACCGGCCGGATCACCCGGGAGGGGGTGGAGTGGCTGACCAAGACACCCCGGGGGATTAGGTTCGTGTGAACCGATTCCCGAAACCATTTTTAACTGCGGCGGCCAAGGTTGCCGCACAATCTCGGCTATTACCGAAAAGGACCGTATTCTGCTGATCTTAAGCCGTTATGGAATAATTGACCCCAAAATATGATAAATTCCTTGATTATTCACAGGAGGCGGAGTAAAGTATAAAAAAAACTATCTAACCCTTGGAGGGACCCAATGTTCTCGAAGCGGAATGTTTCAAATAATCTGAGGTTGGCCATTTTGTTGGTGTTGTCCGCGGGAATTATCCTAAGCTTCGCTACGGGCGCGCTGGCCAACGGGGTGTTTGAGACCTGGGCGGGGAATTTAACTGTTCAGGTAAAAGCCACCGAGTTAGATGCAGGGAAATTCAAAACCAAATCCAACTCCGTTCAGGGAACGTTTGAATTATATACGGGAGTGGAAGGCCCCCCCATCCCCAATGGTGAAGGTGATTACATGAAATTCATCAGTAATGACCAACTCACTATAATCAGCATTAAACAGCTTGCTTTGATAGATATGGACTTAAACCCCGGCAACGTAAAATTTCTGGGCGTGGGAACGGGGGTTTTTCACGACGGCAATGCTCCCGACCCCAGCAACCAGGATGGCATTGTTTATCTTGATTTTACCGGCTCGTATAAGGCAGCCGCGGGCAAAAAGCCAGAAATCATTTCCCTGGTGATAAAAATGGGAGGCGGCATCGATCGCGATGTGGTTTTCAGCTGCAACCCCAAAGTCAACTTGTACAAGCAGCAGCCCACTGATTGATCTAAACCGGTTCCTTACAATGGGGAGGCTCCCGAGGGGCCTCCCTTTTCTTTTCATTAGGAGGATAACCGAATGACCTGGCTTTGGGTAATACTCATCAGTTTTGTTTTAGTAGTGCCAGTTCTTGGTCGAGGGGGCGGCGCCGGTTCCACCGCATGGAAATCCACCAAAGACAAAGAGATAGACCGAAAAGCCGCGGCAAAACCTCCCAGCCCCCCAAAACCCGCCGCAAAAATCGATAGACCCAAACTACAACCAAAACCAAAACCCAAAAAAGGGGCGAGGAAGATTAAAAAAGACGAAGAATAAACCGCCGCCGGGTCGCGCCGGCTTAATTTTTTTGAGAGTGTTATCCTAAGATAGGTCAGACGGTAGATTGCTTCATTTCTCGTTCCCAAGCTCTGCTTGGGGACAGCTTTAACTTATATTCAACCTCTTAAAATACCATGAATTATTTCGCCAAGCGGGAGCCTGGGAACCAGAATTTAGTCAGTCAACAAGTTATTCTTATATATCTGAGGTTCCCAAACCTATTTTTTTACTGCGGCGGCCAAGGTTGCCGCACAATCTCGGCTATTACCGAAGAGGACCGTATCCGGCTGATCTTAAGCCGTTGTGGAATAATTGACCCCCAAATATGATAAATTCTTTGATTATTTACAGGAAGCGGAGTAAAGTATAAAAAAACTATCTAACCCTTGGGGGGCCCCGATGTTCTCGAAGCGGAATGTTTCCGATAATCTGAGGTTGGCCATTTTGTTGGTGTTGTCCGCGGGAATTATCTTAAACTTCGCTCCGGGCGTGCTGGCCCAACCGGCGTTTGGTGTCTGGTCGGGACCGTTAAGTTTTCAGCAAAAAACCACCAAGTTCAATGGAGGGCAATTCATAACCAAATCCAAATCACGGACGGGAACGTTGGAATTATATATTGGAGGTGACGGACTCCCCACCCCCAATGCTGACGGTGATTACATAAAAATCAGCGGGGTTGATAAACCAGTTGCAATCGGCATTAAACAGCTTGTTTTTATAGATACGGATGTAAAACCCGGCAACGTAAAATTTCTGGGCGTGGGAACGGGGGTTTTTCAAGACTTCGGTGCTCCCGACCCCGGCAACCAGGATGGCATTGTTTACCTTGATTTTAGCGGCTCCTGGAAGGCAGCCGCCGGCAAAAACCCCGCAACCGTTTCCCTGGTGATTAAAGGGGGAGGCGGCATTGATGGCTATGAAATTTTCATTGGCAACTCCAAAGTCGACTTGACCAATCATCAACCTTGATCTAAACCGGTTTCTTACAAGGGGGAGGCTCCCGATGGGCCTCCCTTTTATTTTGAGCTTTTTGCAAAATTCACGGAAACTGTTTCAAAATCTGATTTTGCCCTGGTTGGTCATTCTGAGCGAAACGAAGAATCTCGTATTTATACCGAATTGCACTCAAAAGGCAATATTGGAAGTTCGTCTTTCCTTGGCGCAGGCTAAAGCCTGCGGCTACAGATAATCGTATTTTGACCGCATCCTGGTATTATAAAAAGTCGAGATCCATCACTGCGTTCGGGATGACAAAACCAACGATTTTGCAAAAGCCTCTTATGACAATTGCTAGATCTTGGAGAAAGTATGGGAAGTTCCCCTAAGAAGAGAAGGCCCCGGATTCTCATTGCGGGTTTGGGAAATGTCCTGCTCCAGGATGACGGGGTGGGAGTCCACGCGGTGTGGGAACTGCAAAAGGACCCGCCTCCAGGGGTGCTGGTGGCCGAGGTGGGGGTGGCGGTACTGGGGGCGCTGCACCTGCTGGAGTGGGCCGATAAGGTCCTGGCCATTGACGCCATGCAGGCGGGGGGCGCGCCCGGCGCCATCTATGTCTTCGGCCCCGAGGATGTGGCGGAGCCGGAGCTCCAGGCTTCGCTGCACGAGGTGGGCTTCCGGGCGGCGCTCAGATTTGTGCCTCAAGCCGCGCCGGAGATCCGGGTGCTGGGGGTGGAGCCGGCCGTCATTGATTACGGCCTGGAGTTGACCCCCCAAGTGGCCGCGGCCCTGCCCCGGCTGGTTAAGGCGGCCCGGGAGATGGTGGAGAAGTGGCGGGAGGAGTGGAGATAGTATAATAATGAGTAGCGCTCAGCCGTGATTTTTGCCCGTTATAAAAACCTGGATTTCCTCCCGAAAACCGGATGGCAAAGCATGTTGCAACCTTATGCTGAACAAGATTAAGTTGGGAATCAGCTCCTGCTTGCTGGGGCAAAAGGTCCGTTACGACGGCGGGCACAAGTGGGATCGTTTCATCACCGATACCCTGGGAAAATTCGTGGAATTCGTGCCGGTCTGTCCCGAGGCGGAATGCGGCCTGGGAGTTCCCCGGGAAGCCATGCGGCTGGAGGGCGATCCGTCTGCGCCTCGCCTGATGACCAGGCGTACCCGGGAGGATCGTACGGAACGGCTGGCCGGGTGGGCCAAAGAGAAAGTGGCCCGGTTGGAGGCGGAAGATCTCTGCGGGTTTATCTTCAAAAGCGACTCCCCCAGCAGCGGCATGGAAAGGGTCAAGGTTTATAACGACCGGGGGATGCCGGTAGCCAAAGGGGTGGGGGTGTTTGCCCGAATCTTCATGGAGCATTTTCCCCTGCTGCCGGTGGAAGATGAAGGCCGCCTGCACGATCCCGGCCTGCGGGAACATTTTATTGAGCGCCTTTTCACCCTAAAGCGTTGGCGGCAAACCTTAGCCCTGGGGCCAAACCGGGGCAATCTGGTAGATTTCCATACCCGCCATAAGTTGCTGGTTCTGGCCCACAGCCCTAACCACTATCGTCTCCTGGGAAAATTGGTGGCCCAGGCCAAAGCCATGTCCCTGCCGCAATTGTACGAGCAATACCAGGCCAGGCTCATGGAAGCGTTGAGCCTGAAAACCACCGTCAAGAAAAATGTGAATGTTCTGCTCCATGCAATGGGTTATTTTAAAAAACAACTTTCGGCGGGAGAGAAAGAGGAGTTATTGGAGGTTATTGAGAACTACCGGAAGGGCTATATTCCTTTAATTGTGCCTGTTACCCTCATAAATCACTATGTGCGGAAATACGACCAGACCTATCTGCAAAGCCAATACTATCTTCATCCCCACCCCATCGAGCTGAAGTTACGCAACCATGTGTAACGGCGTTATTACCTGCAGAAATATTTTGTAGAGGCGGACCTGCGTGTCCCCTCTGTTAGGGGCGAACACAAGGTTCGCCCCTACAAAAAATACCCGTATAATTGCAACTTGGTATTAGCCGACAAGACCGGAGATCCGCGAGGCCGATTCCGAAAAAAATCTCCTTGGCGACCAGTTAATAGTTCAGCAGATGCGGGGCAGCAGCTCTCCCATGGGCGGGTCTAAAATCCGGGCCGTGCCGATGACGGTGCGCACCTGGACGCGTCCGGCGGGCTGGGCCCGCACTTCGCCGATAATTCGAGCCTCCCGGCCATAGCGGCTCTGCCGGGCCAGGGCCAGGGTCCGGGAGGCGTCCTCCGGGGCCACGAAAATCAGCATCTTGCCTTCATTGGCCACCTGAAAGACATCGAGTCCCAAAACCTCACAGGCCGCGGCCACTGAAGGTTTCACCGGCACCAGGGCTTCTTCGATTTCCATGGAGACCCCGGACTGGCGGGCGATTTCATTGAGGGCCGCGGCAATGCCTCCTCGGGTGGGGTCCCGCATGGCGTGGATATCGCAGCCGGCCTCCAACAGGGGCAGCACCAGGTCGGTGAGGGGGGCCACGTCGCTCTCCATGGAGCCGCCGTCCAGCAACTTCTCCCGGGCCAGCATCACCGCGGCGCCGTGATCGCCCACGGAACCGGTGAGGATGATTTGATCGCCGGGCCGGGCCGAGGCCCCGGAGACGCCGGGGCGCAGCACCGGCCCCACTCCCGTGGTGGTGATGAACAGCTTGTCCGCGTGGCCTCGGGGCACCACCTTGGTGTCGCCGGTGACGATGGCCACCCCGCATTCTTCGGCGGTTTGGCGCATGGACGCGGCAATGGCGGTCAAGGTGGCGATTTCCAGGCCCTCTTCCAGGATGAAGGACGCAGACAGGAACAGGGGCCGGGCCGCGGCGGTGAGGAGGTCGTTCACCGTGCCGGCCACGGCCAGGCGGCCGATATCGCCGCCGGGAAAGAATAGGGGGTCCACCACAAAGGAGTCGGTGGTGAAGGCCAGGCGGTGGGAGCCGATTTCCAGGATGGCGCTGTCGTCGCCGGTGCGGTTGGGGGGGGCGTAACAGGCCAGGAATACCTGGTCAATCAGGACGGTCATCTCCCGGCCGCCGGCGCCGTGGGAGAGGAGGATGCGGGGGGTGTTTTCTGTTTTCGGTTTTCTGTTTTCTGTAGAGGCCATGTGGCGATTATCCGGGTCGGCCATTTTCTTTTAGATCCTTATTTTTAAGAAAGCACAGGCTGGAAGCCTGTGCCACCGGGGATTTTTCTGAAGATGTTTTCGGTTTTCGGTTTTCTGTTTTCTGTAAAAGAAATATCGCTTTTATCCTGGTAGGTCATTTTCTTCAGATCCTTAATTTTCAAGAAAGCACAGGCTGGAAGCCTGTGCCACCGGGGATTCTTATGGAAATTAATCATGTACCGGCGAAATATCCCGACCCATAAATGAATGGTGCGTAGGACGCACCCTACATGCTTTCCCAACCGGGTCTTGGGACCGTGGAATTTTGCCCCTTACCGCTTTTCACAGAAAACAGAAAACAGTAAACAGAAAACAGAAAACAGTAAACAGTAAACAGCAAACAGAAAACAGCAAACAGCGAACAGCAAACAGAAAACAGCGAACAGCAAACAGAAAACCTGCCCCCTACCTTTCGTACCGGTACACCGCGGCGCAGGCCCCTTCGCTGGAGACCATGCAGGGGCCCAGGGGTTGTGAGGGGGAGCAGGCGGTGTCGAATAATGGGCATTGACTGGGGTGGAGCACGCCCCGGAGCACTTCGCCGCAGCGGCACGGCGAAGGCGGCGGGGGCGGAACCTGGGCCAGGACCTGGGCGAAATGGGCCTGGGCGTCGAAGCGGCGGTAGCTATCCCGAATCCGGACGCCGGTGCCGGGGATGACCCCTAAGCCCCGCCAGGCGGCGTCGCCAGGGGCGAAGACCTCCGTTAGGAGTTCCTGGGCCCGGGGGTTGGGCTGGGCCTGCACCGCCCGGGCATAGACGTTTTCCACCCGGGGGCGGCCTTCGGCCAGTTGCCGGAGGATGGACTCGATGCCCAGGAGCATGTCCAGAGGTTCGAAGCCGGTCACCGCGCAGGGGATGCCGAATTCGGCGGGAATGAAATCATAGGCGCCGGAGCCGATGATGGTGGTGACGTGTCCGGGGCAGAGCAATCCGGAGACCTGGACATCGCCGCCGGCCAGCAAGGCCCGCAAGGCCCTGGGGATGGTTTTGTGCACGCAATACACGAAAAAATTGTCCACCCCCGACTGGGCCGCCATCTTCAAGGCCAGGGCAGTGGTGGGCGTGGTGGTTTCAAAACCAACCCCGAAGAACACCACCTGTTTGCCGGGGTTTTGCCGGGCCAAGTCCACCGCGTCCAGAGGGGCGTACACCACGCGCACCTCCGCGCCCTGGGCCCGTTGGCGCTCCAGGGAGGTATAAGTGCCTGGGACCCGGAGCATATCCCCGAAGGAGGTTAAAATGGTTTGGGGCAGGCCGGCCAGGGCCAGGAAGCCGTCCAGGTCAATCTGGTCGGTGACGCACACCGGACAGCCGGGGCCGGAGATGAGCCTGACCCCGGGGGGCAGCAGGGATTTCAACCCGAAGCGGGCCGCGGCCATGGTGTGGGTGCCGCAGACCTCCATGACGGTGGCCGGGGAGGCTTCCTCCCCCATGCGGCGGACAATGGCCTGTACCAGTTCTTTTTGGCGGAATTCGTCAATAAACTTCATCGACCAGGCTCCGGAGCAGGGCCAGGGTTTCTTGGGCGGAGGCCGCGTCCAGCCGGGAGATGGCTAGGCCCGCGTGGATCAGCACGTAATCCCCCAGAATGACTTCCGGCAGTAAATCCAGGCGCACCTGGCGGGTGACCCCGTCCACTTCGGCCACGGCCTGGACGCCGTCAATTTCGATGATTTGCATGGGTATGGCGAGACACATAAGTAGCCTGTTTTCGGTTTTCGGTTAGAAGACCGGGAAGGGACGACCCTTGACTTGCCCGGTTCCAGGGCGCCGGGGCTATTCTCTCAGTGTTGCCTTATTTTATCAAGTTATCATACTGCATGACAGGATTAGAAGGTTGAAAGCTCAAAGAAACAGCCGAGGGCGGCTGTTCCACATCGGCCCCTACGATTCCCCTGCCAGCCGCGCCGCGGCTACGGCTACCTGGCCCAAGGAGATGCAGCCGTCATTGGGCGGGGCCAGCTTATGGGTCAGGACTTCGAAGCCCTGTTCTTTTAAGAGTTTTTGCAGGTTAATCAGCAGTAAAGCGTTTTGGAAGACCCCGCCGGAGAGGGCCACCAATTCCAGGCCGGTGCGCTCCCGGAGATGAACACACGCCTGGGCCAGGAGGCGGGCCAAGGAATGGTGGAAGCGGGCGGCAATTCTGGCGGGGGCGGTTCCCGCCAGGTAATCCGCCACCGCGGCCCGGAAGATGGCGGGGGTATCCAAAATCAGGGGGTCCCCCAGGGATTGGAAGGCCGCGGCATAGAAGCCCTCCTCTTCCGGGTGGGCGGCCATTTCCAACTCCAGGGCGGGCTGGCCTTCATAGGTGCGGGTACGGCAAATCCCTAAGGCCGCGGCCACCGCGTCGAAGAGCCTCCCGGCGCTGGAAGTGAGGGGGGAGTTCAAGCCGGTTTCAAGTTGCCGGCGCAGGACCTGCCGTTCCAGAGGGGTAAAGGTCAGGTCCAGGCGGGCGGCGACCTCTTCCCAGTTTTCCCCGAACGCGGCCCGGAGGAAGGCCGCGGCCAGGCGCCGGGGGTCCCGCACTGCGGCTTCCCCGCCCAGCAAGGGGATCTGGGCGAAATGGCCGACTCTCTCAAAATCGGCCAGGTCCGCCATGAGGATTTCCCCGCCCCAGATGGAGCCGTCCAGGCCGTAACCGGTGCCGTCCAGGGCTAGGCCCAGGCAGCGCTCCCGGCGGCCGTTTTCCGCCAGGCAGGCGGCGATGTGGGCGTGGTGATGCTGCACCCCAATGAGTCTCAGGCCGGTCTGCTGCAAGGCGTAGCGGGCGCTGAGATATTGGGGGTGGAGGTCGTAGGCTATGACCGCGGGAGTTTTCCGGCAGAGGCGTTGGAAATGGGCAATGGCCAGTTGGTAGTAGTCGAAGGTCTCCACGGTGTCCAGGTCGCCGATGTGTTGGCTGAGGACCGCAGTACCCTTCCAGGCCAGGCAGAAGGTGTTTTTCTGCTCCGCGCCCACCCCCAGAATGGGTTCCGAATTTATCGGCAGGGGAATGGAGTTGGGCACGAAGCCCCGGGCCCGGCGGATGGGGATGACCTGTCCGGAACTCACGGGGCGCACCACCGAATCGTCGCAGGGAACCTGGATATCCCGGTCGTGCATGAGAAAGGCGTCGGCCAGGGAGCCCAGCTTGCTCCGGGCCGCGTCGTTGGCGAACACCAGGGGCTCTTCGCTTAGATTGCCGCTGGTCATCACCAGGGCCGGGGGGGCGTGGGACAAGAGCAGGAAGTGCAGCGGCGTATAAGGGAGCAGGAGACCCAAATACTTATTGCCGGGAGCCGCCTGGGGGGCGACCTCGCAGGTTTCAAGTTTGGGGGCCAGCACGATGGGCCGCTCCGGGGAGAGGAGCAGGGATTCTTCCAGGTCCCCCAGGCGGCACAGACGCCGGGCCTCCGCCAGGTCCCGGACCATGACCGCGAAGGGTTTGGCCACCCGGCCCTTGCGTTCCCGGAGGGTTTGCACGGCCTGGGGATTCCGAGCGTCCGCGGCCAGGTGAAAGCCCCCCAGGCCCTTGATGGCGACAATCTTGCCTTCCCGGAGGAGGCGGCCCGCGGTTTCCAGGACTTGATATTGTTGGGTCCGGCCGTCCTGCTCCAGCCAGACCCGGGGACCGCACACCGGGCAGGCGGTGGGTTCCGCATGAAACCGGCGATCCATGGGGTCCAGGTATTCCCCCCGGCAGTCGCCGCACATGGGGAATATGCTCATGGTGGTATGGGCCCGGTCATAGGGGACCTCCCGGACGATGGTGAAGCGGGGGCCGCAATTGGTGCAATTGGTGAAAGGGTACTCATACCGCCGGTCCCCGGGGTTGGCGATTTCCTGAAAGCAATCCCGGCAGGTGGAAACATCCGCGGGGATCATGGATTCGGTGTCGGACAGATGCAGACTCTCCAGGATGGAAAATCCTTCCAGCCCGGCAGGTTCCTCCTCCAGGGCCGTCAGGGAGTCGATGCGGGCCAGGGCCGGGGCCTGGGTGTGAAGTAGGCGGACGAAGCTCTCCAGGGTAGGGTAGGGGCCTTCCAGGACGATTTCCACAAAGCTGGAGGTGTTCTTTACCCAGCCCGCCAGGGAATGCTCTTGGGCCAGGCGGTAAACGAAGGGCCGGAAGCCTACGCCCTGGACCACGCCGGAAACCTGGAGCTTTTTGCGGCACATCGTTTCAGGAGGCGACATGGGGTATCCGATTCATTGAGGCAGGCGCCTAGATTAATAGCGTCTAAACAATTAAAAGTATAACATAAATTCCATGGCGGGCCCTGCTTTTATTATTGGGGTTTCCGGTTTTCGGTTAAAAGAATTTGGTTTATCGATAAGTTAGCCATATATTTGGTTGCAACAGACAAACTGAACATGCAATATTATATCCCCTAGTGAATTCAGTAATAATGAATTCTTGTGAAAAAAAAGCAATCTTGGTAAAATTATGTTTATAATATTTCGGGGGAGGGGTTAAAGGGCGCAGGTCCTGGGCCCCGGTTCACCATCTCATTGTAAGGTAATCACTGTTTTCCAGATGTCCTTTGTTCTACGGGAAAAACCCGGCAAGGGGCCGAAGGGCGTAATCTCCTCCCTCTCTCATCATCCTGATTAATTTTCGAAAATTTATGCTATTATGCCTTTGGGGGGCGTCTTGGCGGGATATGGTTCTCACGCAAAGGCGCGAAGACCTAAGGATGCAAAGAGAACGTGGGGAAGGCGCCGCCTGGGGAATTTTTTAGACCAGTCATTTATGGGCCTTTGGTGCATCCGTAAACCATGGAAAGTTGCAAATATTGATGGTGCGTGGAACGCACCCTACTTTGGCGGGCACGGAGGCCCGCCCCACGAACTTGAAACTTGAAACTCGAAACTTTTCAGAACAGGAGCTTCGGCCCCACGGTCGTTCCCCCGCGGGAGTTTGGGAACGGGAAGAGGTACGTAGTTCGCACCCTACAGTTGTAAAACGGAGCCTGGGACCGCGGAAATTCGCGTTTTACCGGTTTTTAACAGAAAACCGAAAGCAGAAAACCGGCATTAGCGGGTAACGGAGAACCATGGATAGCGATCTTGGCCTGAAAATCGAGGCCCTGGAGGAACAGGTGGGCCGGCTGCGGCAATGGGCCCAAGAGCGCCCGGACTTGGGGGAAGAGGGGTTGGCGGCGCACCTGGAGGCATTGCAGCGCCTGGTGGGGGAACTGCGGCCCTGGGAAGCGACTTCCCGCCCTGGGTCGCCGGACTCCGGCCTCGCAAGCTGCCCCTTTCCGGAGACCCCGGGCAAAGAGCGCGCCGCCCCATGCGGTCAGGACCCGGGCCTTCAGATGGAACCGGAACCATATCGGGCCGGGGAGATATCCCTGGCCCTGGCGGACTCTCGGCAGCGGGAGGTGGAAATCGCGGCGCTGCTGCGAGCCACCCGGGCGGTCCTGGAGGCGGGGGATTTTGTCCAGAAGGCCCGGATTATTTATGACCATTGTAAAGGTCTGGTGGGAGCCACCTCGGGTTATGTGGCCTTGCTGGGCGCGGATGGCGCCTATAACGAGGTCCTGTTTCTGGATGCCGGAGGGATGCCGTGTTCGGTGGACCCTGAGCTGTCCATGCCTATCCGGGGGCTGCGGGCCGAAGCCTACCGGTCCGGCCGGCCGGTCTATGATAATGCTTTTGAGGATAGCCGCTATGCGGCCTTCCTCCCGGCAGGGCATGCGCCTCTAAAAAATGTCCTGTTTGCCCCCATGGTGATCAAAGGCCAGACGGTTGGGTTGCTGGGCCTGGCCAACAAACCCGGGGATTTTACCGAAAATGACGTGCGTCTGGCCGCGGGTTTCGGAGAACTGGCCGCCATCGCCTTGTTAAACCATCAGGCGGAAGTGGAGAGTGACCGGCTGTTAAGAGAGATGGAATCCCAGCGGCATCTTTTGCAAACCATCGCCGACCATGTGCCCGCGGGCATCGTGGTCATGAGTGGTGAGGACCTGCGGATGAAGTGGTCTAATCCGGCTTATGGGGAGTTCCTGGAAGAGCCCTACCGGGGCCGGCCCCTTTCGGGTCTGTATCCCCGGGAGTACATTCCCGATTTTGAAGAAACCGGCCTGGGAGACCTGTTCCGGGGAGTAGTGGAGACCGGGCGGCAGGAAATCCTCACGGAATTCGAATATCATGGGTTTCGGCGGGGTGTCACCTACTGGCGGGCTTTCTTTCTTCCCCTGTTTTCTGCCGGTGGGGATCCACCGGACCTCATGGGGGTGGTGGCGGAGATTACCGAAGAGGTGCAGACCCGTAAGCGCATCGAGGAATTGAACCAAGCACTCCAGGAAAAAGTTCGGGAAATCAGCCGGCGCACCCTGGAGTTGGAGGCCGCCAACCGGGAACTGGAGGCCTTTTCCTACTCCGTGTCCCACGACCTGCGGACGCCCCTGAGGGCCATTGAAGGCTTTTCCCGGATGTTGGTGGAGGACTATGAAGCGCAACTGGATGAGGAAGGCCTGCGTCGCCTGCAGGTCATCCGCAGCAATACCCAACTCATGGGGCGGCTCATCGACGACCTGCTGGCGCTGTCCCGTCTGGGCCGTCGGGAACTGCGCATCTGTGACCTGGACCTGGAAGAAATGGTGCGGGATATTTTACGAGAGATGGAAGCACAGGAGCCATCCCGTGACCTCCAACTCCTGATCCACGCCCCCTTGCCCCCGGCCCGGGGAGACCGGAGCCTCATGGCCCAGGTCCTGGTGAATCTCCTGGCCAATGCGGTAAAATTCACCCGGCCCCGGGATGCGGCGATTATTGAGGTGGGCGGTTGGACAGAAGGGGAGGAAAGCCTGTATTTTGTGAAAGACAATGGGGTGGGCTTCGACATGCGCTATGCGGATAAACTGTTCGGGGTCTTCCAGCGCCTTCACCGGACGGACGAATTCGAAGGCACGGGAGTGGGATTGGCCATCGTCCAGCGGGTCCTGCACCGCCATGGCGGGCGGGTATGGGCCACTGGCCGGCCCGATGAAGGCGCGGCGGTGTATTTTACCCTTCCCCGGAAAGGAGGCCAGGCTTGAAGAATAATCTAGACAGGGTGGAAATCATTTTGGTGGAGGATAATCCCCACGACGCGGAGCTGACGCTCAGGGCCTTGAAGAAGCGGGGATTGGCCAACCACGTGCGGGTTCTGACGGACGGCGCTGAAGCCCTGGAATTTATTTTGGGCGCGAGCGGGGCTGGGCCGTGTTGCACCCCCAAGTTAATCCTTCTGGATTTGAAACTTCCCAAGGTGGACGGCCTGGAGGTCCTGCGCCGGATTAAGAATGACGACCGAACCAAAACCATTCCCGTGGTGGTCCTGACCTCTTCCCAGGAAGAGCTGGACATCGTGGAGAGCTATAAATTGGGAGTCAACAGCTACATTGTCAAGCCGGTGGATTTTGACAAATTTATCGACGCGGTGTCTGATTTAGGGCTTTATTGGATGGTGCTGAACAAGGCGCCGGCGTGAATGGCGGTTTTCTGTTTTCCGTTTTCGGTTTTCTGTAATAACATGATGAGCCTGTAGTCCTATTGGATGGTGCGTGGGACGCACCCTACGATACGCCACATGGAAAATCCCCATGAAAAGCAGGAGCTTGCCGGGTAGTGGCGTTCTCAAGCAGGAGCTTGGGAACGGGAAGATTTGCTCCTCACCGGTTTTTTACAGAAAATCGAAAACCGAAAACCGAAAACGTTCCAAGCCTACCAGGGGTTAAAGGGATACTGTATGAGTGCCCCGCTCAAGATCTTAATCCTGGAAGACGTTCCGGCTGACGCGGAGTTGGTTCAATTCGAACTGCACCGGGCCGACCTTTCTTTTACCCTCCGGGTGGTGGCCGATGAAGCGGCGTTCCTGGAATCCCTGGAGTCGTTTCGGCCTGACGTGATCCTGGCGGATTACCGGCTGCCGGGTTACAACGGCTTGCAGGCCCTGGCCCAGGCCAAGGAAAAGTGTCCGGAGACGCCGTTCATCTTTGTCTCCGGGACCATGGGCGAAGAGGTGGCCATTGACACCTTAAAGCAGGGGGCCACGGATTATGTTCTGAAGAATCGGCTGGTCCGACTGGTCCCCGCGGTGCAGCGGGCCCTGGCAGAGGCCCGGATCCAACGGGAACGCCGGCAGGTGGAAGAGGCGCTGCGACACAGCGAAGAAGACTACCGGCTGCTGGTGAAGAGTCTCCCGGCCGTAGTTTACAAGGGCTATCTGGATTGGACGGTGGATTTTTTTGATGATAAAATTGAAGAATTGACCGGTTCCTCCAAGGCGGATTTCGATGTTAGGAAAATCCGCTGGCTCGACCTGATCCTGCCGGAAGACCTGGAAGCGGTCAAAGCCCTATTTAAACAGGGGCTGCGAGCCAGCCGGTCCTACGTGCGGGAATATAGGATCAAATGCCGGGAGGGGAGAACCCGGTGGGTCCAGGACCGGGGCCAGATCATCAGCAATGACCGGGGGGAAGTGGACCATATCAGCGGAGTGCTCTTCGACATCAGCGAGCGCAAACACGCGGAGATCCGAACGGCCCGGCAACGGGCGGTGCTGGACGGCATGAACCGCATCTTCCGGGAAGCCCTGACCTGCCGGACGGAGGAAGAACTGGGGCGCACCTGTCTGGCAGTGGTGGAGGAGTTGACCGGGAGCCGGTTCGGGTTCATCAATGAAATCAATAAGGCCGGGAAGCTGGACGGCCTGGCCGTCAGCGATCCGGGCTGGGCCGCGTGTAAAATGGGCCTTCAGCAACCTCCCCGAAATTTTCATATCCGGGGTCTCTTCGGCAAGGTGTTCCTGGGAGAGCAATCCTACATCGCCAATTCCCCGGCCTCAGACCCGAACCGCATCGGGCTTCCGGAAGGCCATCCCCCTCTCACTGCGTTCCTGGGAGTGCCGCTAAAGCTTGGGGGCAAGACCATAGGCATGATCGGCCTGGGCAACAAAGCCGGGGGCTATGACCGCGCGGATCAGGAAATGGTGGAGAGCCTGGCTGTGCCCATCGTGGAAGTTTTTTTGCGGAAGCGGGCCGAAAGAGAACTCGGGGATTCGGAACACAATCTGCGTCTGCTGACCTCGCAATTGCTCACGGCCCAGGAACGCGAGCGGAAGCGGATCTCCATGGAACTGCACGACGAACTGGGCCAGTCGTTGAATGTGCTAAAGCTTCAAATGCGGGCCATTGAAAGGAGTTTGGGGCAAGACCCGGAGAAGTCCCGGGAAGAATGCGAATATCTGCTGTCATGTGTGGATGAAATCATAGATAACGTCCGGCGCCTGTCTCGGGATTTATCTCCGGCCATCCTGGAAGACCTGGGCCTGACGTCGGCGTTGAAATATTTATTCGATGGATTCAGCCAGCATTACGACCTTAAATATTCCATGGTTCCGGAGGGATTGAACGATCTCTTTCCTGGGGAAGCGCAAATCATCATTTATCGGATTTTTCAGGAATTGCTCACCAATATTTCCAAACATGCCCATGCCGGCCGGGTTGACATTGCCATCCGCCGGGAGGGTGGGCAGGTCACCATTACGGTGGAGGATGACGGCGTGGGATTCGAGGTGGCCGAGGCGCGGGGCCGGAAGGCCGGTGACCGGGGCTTGGGATTGCCCGCCCTGGATGAACGGGCCCGGATGCTGGGGGGCTCCCTGGAGATTCGGAGTAAAACCGGGGAGGGCACCAAGGTCAGCCTGGAGATTTCCTTAGAGCAGCGCGATGACCGGTTGGTCGGTGGTTAGATAGCGGTTAGCGGTTAGCAAGAAATTCCCACAGATTCATTTTGCTCATGGAAAATTACCCATCGACTATTTCAAAATAACGGCTGACGCCTTATCAGCGCCGGGCGCTGCCGGCCTGGGAAAGGAGACGCGTCCTTGAGTCCTTATCAAATCGTCCTGGCCGATGACCATGTGATGTTCCGCCGGGGAGTCAAGAAAATGCTCCAGGGCATGAGCGACGTGGAAGTGGTGGGGGAAGCCGGTGATGGCCTGGAACTCCTGGAGATTCTCAAGAAGACGGCGCCCCACCTGGTGATCCTGGATATTTCCATGCCCAAGCTGCGAGGTCTGGAAGCTGTCCGGGAAGTGAAGACCATTCATCCCCGGGTCAAGGTGTTGATGCTGACCATGCACAAGGATAAGGAATATCTTTACCATGCTTTGTCCGCGGGTGCGGAAGGCTACCTCCTGAAGGAGGACGCGGATACGGAGCTGTTTCGCGCCATTGAAACCTTGCGACAGGGCGGGACTTATGTGTCCCCGTTGCTGTCACCTCAACTAACGGATCTTTTTAAGGAAAAATCCCACTATGCCACGGTTGCCTTGCACCCTCCGGGGGAAATGCTCACCGCCCGGGAAAAGATGATCATCAAACTCATCGCGGAAGGCAAATCCAGTAGAGAGATCGCGGCCCTACTTTACATCAGCAACCGCACAGTGCAACATCACCGGGCCAATATCATCCGGAAACTGAACCTGCGGAGAACCGCGGACCTGGTGAAATACGCCATCCAGAAGGGTTATATCACCTCTTAAGGCGCTTGATCGGAATTGGGCGCCCCCGTTTTTCCCTTCCTTCACCCCTGCCGAAACTCTCCATAGGCACTTATGCCCATAGCAAAATAGGTATTACTACCGATTTACTCGGTGGGGTCAATCCTTTAGGGTGATTCCCACTACCGCCGCATCATGGATACCCATGCGCCGGAGTATGCAATACGGGGAAGCGAGGCCGGTTAGCGACACCCCTGGGAGTATAGGTTATGAGTTCACCCTATCTGATTTTGCTGGCCGAAGGCCATGCCCGGTTCCGCCAGGAGGTCAAAAAGATCATCAACCGAACCGATGGGATAAAAGTAGTGGGAGAGGTGGCCACCGGTCAGGCGCTATTCGACTTTTTGGAAACAACCACTCCCCATTTGCTGATTCTGGATATCTCCTTGCCCCTTCTCCGTTTCATAGAAGCTACCCAAAAGATCAGAGGAAAGTATCCCGGAGTCAAGGTGTTGATGCTGCTCTCGGACTGGAACCGGGAGTACCTTGACAGGTCTTTATCCGCGGGGGCCAGCGGCTGCATCTTAAAACAAAACGCGGATGTGGATCTCTGCAAGGCCATAGAAACCGTTCGCCGGGGCGGGGTTTACCTGCCGCACAACTTCACGGGGGCCGCCCTCTCTCGGCCCCCGCTTTTTACCCCATAACCCCAGGTCTTGCCGGTCCTAAGACTGTTTTCTGATATCTGAAAATATGTAAGGAAACCTTTAAACGAAACCAGCCATGGGTATTTATACCAGGTTCGGTTTCCAATGCAACAAACTTAAGTTTCAAATTGCTGATAATCCTGGTCTTTTTAACCGAAAACCGAGAACCGAAAACAGTATTTATAGGTACTTTGACCCAGGAAAAAATAGTTAATTGTGCTGATTGTTTTAAGTTTCCCGGTGTTGTCTTATACCAGGTTCGGTTTCCAATGCAACAAACTTAAGTTTCAAATTGCTGATAATCCTGGTCTTTTTAACCGAAAACCGAAAGCCGAAAACCGAAAACCGAAAACGGTATTGTAGGGGCACATACGGTTGGCCTTGGTCGCGGGTTTCCGGCCGCAGCTCCAAAGGAGGGGACAGATGGAAGGGAACATTCTGCTGTTAGGCGATGGGTCTCACCTGTTTCGAGCCATGAGCTGGGTGTTGGAATCCAAAGATTACCGGGTAGAGAGGGCTTTGGAGCCCGAAGCCGCGGTGGAAGCGGTGGTTAAAAAGAATTTCGATTTAATCATTGTAAAACTCATCCCGGAGGAAACTGAGGTCCTTGACGTTCTGAAGTGGGCCAGGCGGCTGAATCCAGGGGTTAAGATTATGGCCATCAGCCGTCCCCAGGACCAGCCCTTCCCCTGGGAGGCATATCACATCGACCTGGATGACTATATTTTGCTGCCCATCAGCGCCGGGGAACTGTGGCGGCGGGTGAGTAAGTGCCTGGAGCAGGCTTCCGGGGCAGATCCCAAGACCGGCGCCGCTTCCCTGGGGCCGGCAGGGGAAGACTGGGCGGCGCGAAGTTTGGGGATGATAAGCGATAATCTGAAGAGTTCTTTGATTGCCACCCTGGGAGCCGTGAAATTGATTCTCCAGGGGGCCGGCGGCGAAGGCGGAGAAGGCGTGGCGGAAAAGCTCCGGGAGGTGGGGGCCTGGCTCCGGAAACTGCCGGTTTTGTGGGAAGGAGTGGCGGGGAGCGTCACGGCCACGGAGATTGAGGTTACATTGCGTCAGGAGAACCTGGCTTCTGGAAAAAGTCCCATGGAGCCGGTAATCAAAGAACTCCAGGCGTGATTTGATACCGAGTTGAGACTTCTGCGAAAATGGCTTGAGCTATGACAAATCACCTTCAAAGGAAATAAAACCAGTGGCACAGGCTTCCAGCCTGTGGGTAACTCTGTGGTAAATCAAAGTTTTTTGCACAGGCTGGAAGCCTGTGCCACCAGAATTTCTTCCTGGGTTTTGTATGCCTGTGTACCGGCTGATTTTCGTAGAGCTCTCGAGTTGCTATCAAAGAGGTGTAAAAAAGTCGGGGCGAACACCAGGTTCGCCCCGACAAAAAGACCATAGGGGCGGCGTGCGCACCGCCCCTATGGTTTTTTCAAATACGTGGGTGAGGGCTTATCCGGGCCTGACGGTTTTTTATATGAAGATGGCGGCGCCGGCGTCTTGCCGGCGCATATCTCAACAACGACCGTGGGATTAGAAACTGGACAGCCGAGGGCGGCTGTCCTACATTCTCAGGTTTTAGGGCACGGCAAGCCGTGCCCCTACCAAAGATGCCTAGAGTTATGGCTTTCCGGATGGACCCTAGTTGATATCCGCCTCGTAGAAACCCCCGCCGTAATTGCCGAACTGGTGGGCCGGGACGTTTTTATTCAGGATGTAGTCATGTTCGCTGCCCAGGCCGCCGGTCCCCGCGGCCTTTTTCTTGCTTAAAGGCTTGTAAGCCTGGCCGCTTTCCTCGTCGTAATACGAACTGACATACACCTGGCCCAGGGGCTTGGCGCTGTAACCCAGGGGGTTGACCGCGTCGATCTTGTAGTAGCCCTGGTAGCCGTTTTCGTCCATTTTATACATGGTCTGGCCCACGGTGTAGGAGCCCAGCGCGGCGTACAGGGTGCCTGTATAGGAATCTCCGCTGCCGCTGTCGCTGCCGTAGTAATAGGTGAAGCTGTACTGGGCCGCCAAGTCGGCTTCCTTGAAATCGCCGTTCACCGCGCCGAATTGCAGGTACGGCGTGCCTTTTTTGACAATATAGCCGGACTCGCTTCCCAGCCCCTTGGACCCCAGGGCCTTGTTGGCGCCCACCGGGGTATAATCGCGGCCGCTTTGGGCGTCATGGTAGCCGCTTACAAAGACCTTGCCGATTTGTTTGCTGTCCTTGGCGGTCCCATCGGCCACCCCGGTGATCTCATAGGTGCCCACCTGGGCCCCGTGGGCGTCGGCGACCTCCCGGGAGTAGCTCATAAAGTAGGGGGAAGTGGTGGGATCGGCATAGACCGTGCCGGTATAGTAGTCGCCGTCGGCATAGGTGAATTTGAAGGTATAAACCTTGCCGGAAACCTCGGCCTCCTCATAGCCGCCGCCGAAACCGGCCTTGGGGCCGGCGCCGATGGAGCCGTATTCGCTGCCCAGGTAGAGGGCGCCGCCGCCGGTGGGGGTAAAGGTCTTGCCGGTCTCGGCGTCGAAGTAGCTGGTTATCTGGACCTGGCCTTCCTTAGAGGTATCGTTCCCGTAGGACACCCCGGTAATCTGGTAGGTTCCCGTCTGGCCGTGCTCATCCTGGGTGGTCCAGGCTTGGCCCACGGAGTAGCCATGGAGGAGTTCCGCATAGGCGGTGCCGGTATAGAAATCGCCGTCTGCGAAGGTGAAGCTGAACTGGTAGGCCCCGGCAAGGGCGAAGTCGGCTTCCATCATCTTACCGTCCGCCCCGGCCCCGAAGTAGTACTCGGCCACGTCGGGGGCGGCAATGTAAGCGCCTTCACTGCCCAGGTAGTTGACGCCGGCCAGGCCCGAGGGGCCGGTAACGAGCGGCCCATCGGCGTCGTCGCCGTAGGTATTGCCGCTGTCGGCATCCACGTAGGAACTGATAAAGACCTGGCCCTTCTTGACATAGGGGTAGATGGTCGCATCCGCGGCGTCGATGGAATAGTAGCCCAGCAGGAATCTCTCATCCAGGACGTCGCCGCTGCGGTCGCCCACTCCGTAACCGAAGTCCGGAGCGGCATAGACCGTGCCGGTGAAGGAATCGCCTCTATCGGTATAGAGGTCGCCGTCTCCAAAATGGTAGGTGAAGGAGTAGGCGGTGGTGTAACGGCCCTCGGCCTCAAAGATCAGCCCATCCCCGGAGTTGCCGAAGAAGAATTCCGCGAACTGATCGGTGCGGATATGGCCGGATTCGCTGCCCAGGTAATTGTCTCCGGGGGTGACGAAGAGGTTGCCGCCGGGGCTGCTAAAATCCTGGCGGCTTTCCGCGTCATAGTAAGTGTCCACGAAGACCTGGCCCGTCAAGCCGGTATATTCCACGTAATTTTTGGCGGTAATCAAGTATTGGCCGCCATCGCCTTCCTGGTCCAGGGTGGGCTGGAGATAACCCATGGCATAGTCAGGATTGGTGGCTTCGGTGACATAGACCCGGCCCACGTAGTAATCCTGCGCGCTGTTGAAGGTCCGCATGATTTCGCCGTGGTCTTCGGCGTCGGTCCGGCTCCAGACGATCTCCCCGTTATTGTTGATTTGTGGGAGCATATCCTGGTAGGCATTTTCAGTGATCCGGAGGGCGGCGCCGTCCCGGTAGAGGTAGATTTCATAAGCTCCGCCGGTTTCCATCTGCTGATAGACGATCTGGCCGGCGTCATTGATCGCCGGGGCGCCCTGGATGAGGCTGTCGGCGGTGATCTGGGTGGTGGTTATGGTATTGAGGTCGTAAAGGAAAATCTCCGGGGCGGCCTGGCCTTCCACGCCGCCGGTCCAAACGATCTGGCCGGAGTTGTTGATATAGGGGTTATTATCGTCCACCGCGTTGGTGGTAATCTGGGTGATGGCCCCGGAGGCGACGTCGTAAAGGAAGATCTCCGTAGTGGTTTGACCCTCCACGGTCCCGGCCCAGACGATCTGGCCGGAGTCGTTGATCACCGGGACGTTGTTCATTTGGTCGGTTTGATAGACCAAGCAAGGCTTCCCATCGGCGGTCACCGGGGTGGTTTGCCCGTCGTTGAACAGGTAAAGCTCATTAAGGCCAGGGCCGCCCAGCCAGACGATCTGGCCGGAGTCGTTAATCATGGGGGAGGCCATGGCGGTGTCCGCGTGTTGGATCAGGGTGGTTTGGCCGCCGGCGTAGAGGTAGAGGTCCGCCGCGGTGGAGTCGGGATCAAGGCTCACATAGACGATGTCGCCCCGGTTATTGATGTCGGGGAAGAGGTCCGGGGCCTGGTTGTTAGTGATGGGGGTGACGGCGCCGTCTTGATAGAGGTAAATCTCCAGGGAGTTGGAGTCGGCCCCGCCGTAGAACACCACCTGGCCCGCATTATTCATCCGGGGCAGCAGGTTGTAAGCCTGGAAATTATCCTGGGTGACCGCGTCCGTGACATAGCTGGAAGGAGTGCCCAGGTCGTAGTAATGGGTGAAGGTGTATTCAATGCCCAGGTCGGCCTCAAAGATCCGGGTTTCGAAACCATCGCCGGTGTCGTACTGCCCGGCCCCGAAGAAGAATTCCGAGTTGTCGGCCTGGATGATGTAGCCGGATTCGCTGCCCAGGTAGTCCGCGCCCGCGACGGCGGAGTAGAAGAACAGCTTATTGCCGGTATAGGTGCGGCCGCTTTCCCCGTCAGTGTAGCTGTCCACGTAAACCAGACCGTCCTGGCCGGGGGGAGCGTAATAGGGGCCGGAGAGTTCATAATGGCCCTGGCCGCTTTCGGTAACCACTCCGGAGGGCGGGGTGTAACCCAGGCCGGCATAGACGGTGCCGGAGTAATAGTCGCCGCTGTCATAATAGAAAGTGAAGTTGTAGGTGTAGCCTTGGGGGGGCGCGGTGTAATCCGCTTCGTAGAAGATACCGCCGCTCAGACCGAACAATTGGTCCTGGGTGCTTTCGTACCCGATATAGCCCGATTCGCTCCCCAGGTAGTCTCCCCCGTAGCTCGTGGGGGTATAGTAAGAGAGGGTTTGGGAGTCATAGTAGCTGTCGATATAGACCCCGCTGACCAGGCCGGGGGGGCCGAGATAGCAGTCGCCGACGTAATAATACCCCGTCCCGGTTTCGGTGGTCACGGGGGAACCCTGGGTATAGGGCGGGGTGTAGTAACTTAGGCCGGAATAGACGATGCCGGAGTAAGAGTCGCCGGTGTCATAGAAGAAAGTGAAGGGGTGGGCGTAGCCTTGGGGGGGCGGCGGGGTGTAATCCGCCTCGTAGAAGATGCCTTCGCTCAGGCCGAACTGACTTTCCTGGGTGTTGTCGTACCCGATATAGCCCGACTCGGTCCCCAGGAAATCACCATAGGAACTGGTTACCGGCACATAATCCTGGCCACTCTCGCCGTCGTGGTAAAAATCAGCGGTAACGCCCCAGAGGGAGTAATCGTAGTCCATGCCGGTGAAGCCGGTGATGGTGTAAAAGCCGGTCCCGGTTTCGTCGTCCTGGTCCCAGGTCTGGTCCACGTGGTAGCCGGGCGTAAAGGGGTTGGGAGGATCGCCATAGCTGGCATACACTGTGCCGGTGTAGTAGTCGCCGCCGCTGCCGTAGTCATACCGGAAAGTGAAGAGGCCATAGGAGTCGGCTTCCTGGTTGACCCCGTTCAGGTTGCCGAAGAACAGGGAGTCGATTCCGGTCTGGACGATATGGCCGGACTCGCTGCCCAGGTAGTCGCTCCCCAGGGGCGCACCGGCGTTCAACGGGGCGTAGGTGTTGCCGGTTTCCTGGTCGAAGTAGCTGTTCACCAGGACCTGGCCGTTGCTGCTACTGTCGGTGAGGTACTCCCTGGCGGTGATTTCATAGTACCCCTGACTGCCGGACTCATCGGCCATATACTGTTTGGACCCCACCGCGTAGAGATCGTTCAAGGGGGCATAGAACTGCCCGGCATAGGAATCTCCGTCGCTGTAGTGGAAGGTGAAGTTGTACCGGGCCGCGGTTATTTCGGTGGGGGACGACACCATAATTTCCAGGTTGGAATTGCCGGGCGAACCGCCGGTGGGCGCCGCATACTGCTCCGTGAAGGCCACCTGGCGGGCGGTGTTGATGGAGGGGTTCTCGTCCATGAAGGTGTTGCCGGTGAGGCGCCGGGTGACCCCCTCCAACTGGAAGTAAATCTCCAGGTCGCCGCCGTCGTAAGCAATGTAAGAAATCTGCCCCATGTTGTTGATCACCGGCATCCCGGCGTCATAGTCGCTATAGGGGTCGGAAACCGGGGTGATCACCCCGTTGGAGTACATCCAGGCGCTGTAGCCGCTGCCGTCGTTGTGGTTCCACACCAGCTGGCCGTGGTCGTTGAGGGAGGGATTGCCGTCATCCCCGGAATTGTTGGTTACCAGGTATGTCTGGCCGCTGCCGATATTGTATAGGTAAATCTCGTTATCCTGGCCGTCGAAGGCCGCATAGGCCACCAAGCCGGTGTTGTTGATGGCGCCGGCGTCCATCCGGCCGGAGGCCACCGGGGTGGTGGTGCTGGTGCTGTAATCAAACAAATTGAGGTGATCGCCGTCCTGGTCCCAGGTGAGGTAGAGGATCTGGCCGCTGTTGCTGAGGCCCTCCAGCTCGGCGTCGTAGCTGGTCAGGGTGAGCGCGGAGCTCGCCGCGCCACCGGACGGCTTGAAGAAAATCCGGGTGCCGTCGGCATAGTCCATCCAGGCGATGTCGCCGTTGTTGTTGATCACCGGATCCCGTTGGTCGCCGGCGTCGGTGAGCATCGTCACGGTGCTGCCGTCGTAATAGAAGATATCCCAGTCGTTGCCCGCGGTGTCCCAGCCCTCCCAGACCATCTGGCCGGAGGCGTTGATAAAGACGTTCTTGTCGTCCCCGGGCCGGTCGGTGATGCGGGTCAGGGTGCGGGTGGCGGTGGTGGGATAGGCCAGGTAGATGTCCCAGGTGCCGTTGGCGGCTTGGCCTTCCCACACTACCTGGCCCAGGTTGTTGATGCGGGGTAAGATGTCGTTGCCGCTGTTGGCGCTGATCTGGGTGACGCTCCCGCTATCGTAGAGGTAGGTGTCGAAATCGTGGCCGTTAAACCCGCTCCAGACGATCTGGCCCTGGCTGTTGCCCCGGGGCTCCAGGTCGTTGAACGCATTGTCGGTGAGTTGGTGAACGCCGTAGCCGTCCCACTTGTTGATCTCCCAGTCATGGCCGTCGAATGCCTGCCACACCACCCAGCCGTTGGCCATGATGCGGACCCGGTTGTCGTCGTAGGGGTTGCCTTCGCCCTGATTGCTCAGATCGCTCAGATTAATAACGTTCAGGGGGTCATGGTCGGGGGAGTAGTAAACATCCCAGTCACCGCCGCTGTTCTCAGACCAGACCAGCTGGCCCTGGTCTCCGATCCTCGCCGGGACGTGGTCGTAAGGGCCTCTGGTCATTTGGACGGGGGTCCCGTTATTGGCGGCGTCGCTATAGAAAACCTGCCAGTTGCCGTCAACCAACTCGGTCCAGGCGATCTGGCCGGCGGAGTTGATGAAGGCATAGTCGTCGTTCACCCCGTTGTCGGTGATCTGATGCACCGTGCTGCCGTCGTAGAAATAAATCTCTTTGTTCCCCTCCAGGCCGCCGGACCAGACGATCTGGCCCTGGGCGTTGATCATGGGCGGATGGTACCGGTCCTGGCCGAAGAGGGAATACAGCGAATGGGCGTTGTCAAAGCTGTCGTCGGTGAGCTGGGTGATCTGGCCGTCCCGGTACAGGAATACCTGCCAGTTGCCGCCCTCCTGCCCGGCCCAGGTGATCTCCCCCCGGTTGTTCATGGTGGGGGTGACGTTGTCCCACGCATAGGAGGTGAGCTGGGTGGTGACGCCGGCGTCGGCCAGGTAAATCTGGAAATGACTGGTTACCGGGTCCCACCCGGAGTACACCACCTGGCCGGCGTTGTCGCTGGGCTCAAAGTCGTTGACGTTGTTATTGGTGATGTTGCTGCTGATATAAAACTCCGGCGCGGGCAGAGCCATGCGGATGTCGTAGTCCTGGCCGTCGAACTCGGCCCAGGCAATACGGCCGTCGCCGATGAGGCCGTAGTTCATGACATCAAAGTCGCTGTGGCTCACCTGTTGGATATTGCTGCCCAGAAGCTCGTAAACCTGCCAGAGCCCCTGCTCGTCCTGGCCCCGCCAGATGATCTCCCCCCGGGGCAGGATGCTCGGGGAGGTGTTGTCCCGGTAGCCGTAAGTGACCTGGTGGGTAAAACCATCGGTATAGGCGTAAATCTGCCAGTTGTTTCCGTCAAACCCGGACCAGGCCACCTGGCCGGCGTTGTTGATGCCGGCCATGATGTTGTCTAAGGCGTAAGCGCCGTTGCTGATATTCTCGGTGAAGCCGTCGTCAAACAGGTAAATCTGCCGGGCGCCCGGGTCGCCGCCGGACCACACCACCTGGCCCCCGTCGTTCATCCGGGGGGCCCGGTCGTCGAAATCATTGTTGCTGATATTTACGCCGCCCGGCGGGCTCTCCCCGGGGGTGTAGAGGTAAACCTCCCTATCCCCGGGCTCATACTTGAGCCAGGCGATCTGGCCGGAGGTGTTGACCCGGAGGAAGTCGTCGTTGTAAGAGTCGGTGGTGATCTGGGTGGTGATGCCGGTGCTGATATTATAAGAAAATATTTCCTTATTATTAGCATCGCCGCCGGCCCAGACAATGGCGGTGCTGCCGCCGAAGAGCGGCCCTTGATAATAGGTCTGCCCGGTGATCAGGTCGGTGTAAGGGGTATAGCCGTCATCGTAGGCATTGTTGGTGACCTGGACTACCCCGTGGCTCGGGTCGTAGTAGAAAATCTCCCAGTCCTGGCCGTCGAAGCCGGACCAGGCCACCTGCCGGTCTCCCCAGATAACCGGGTTGGCGTCTTCAGTGGTGTTATTGCTGATGTTGGTTAAGCCGCTGCCGTTCCACAGGTAGATCTCGGCGTCGGCGCCGTCGCCCTGGGTATAGACCATCTGCCCCATGCCGTTCATACGGGGGAAGTCGTCGTTGATGCTGTTGGCGGTGATTTGCTTATATATGTAAGTGTCGGCGGTGGACACCGCCGCCTCGAAAAAGCCGTGGCCGAAGTAGAACTGGGGGTTGCCTTCCTGGATGATGAAGCCGCTTTCGCTGCCCAGATAATTGTCGCCTTCGGCGTTATCGGGCCACCAAAAAGTTTTGGCGGTGTCGGTGTCGTAATACTTGCTAACCGACACCTGGCCGTTAAGTTCGGTATTCGTGGAGTAGTCCACCTGGTTGCCTACCAGGTAGTAGCCGGTCTGGCCGTTTTCATCCACCACCGTCTCACGGTAGCCCGGGTAGTAGCGGCCCGGCTCGGCCCACACCTGGCCGGAGTAGTAGTCGCCGCCGCCGGTGATGGAGGTGGGAACGGCGCCGTAGTAGTAAGTGAAGTCGTATTGGATGGCCGGGACGTCGGCTTCCTGAGCTCCGTACAGCACCCGCTGGCCGCCCTCCAGGTCGTAAAAGGTCCCGCCGCCGAACTCGGTGCCGGTAGCATAACCGTCGGTGGCCAGGATATAGCCCGCCTCGCTCCCCAGATAATTCTGGCCCGCATCAGGGAAGAGGTTGGTGGTAAAGAAGACCCCGCTCTCGGAGTCGTAATATTCTTCCACGTTAACCTGGCCGGCCTGGGTGACGTCCCACTGGAGGCCGCCGATGCCGACGATCTGGTAAACCACCGGCCCGCCGTACTCGTTGATCCCGGTGAAGGTGTAGCCCGGATAGTAGCCGTAGTCCTCGGCGGCTAACACCGTGCCGTAATACATGTCCCCGGTGGAGTTCACCAGAGCCACGTCGTAATTGCCGTTGGGCGCGGCGTGGTTGTAAACGATCTGCCCCTTATCGTTGATCAGGGGGCGTATGTCGTTCACCGCGTTGTTGGTGACCCGGTAAGTGTTGCCGTCCGAGGTGTACAGCCAGATCTCCCGGTTGCCCTCGTCGCCCTGCTGCCACACCACCTGGCCCAGGTTGTTGATGGCCGGGGAACTGTCGGTGACGCCGTTGGTGGTGATTTGGATGGTGAAGCTGCTATCGTTATAGAGATTGGCCAGGTAGATTTCGTTGTCGAGGCCGTCGGACGCGTTATAGACGAGCTGGCCTACATCATTGATATAGGGATTGTTGCTGACGCCGTTATCGGTCACCTGGGTGTAGGCGTTATCCGGCATGCTGTAGAGATAAATATCGGAGGTGGAGCCGTTCCAGGCGGCATAAACGATGTCCGCTTCATTGTTGATGACCGGCCGGTTGACGACCCCGTTAAAGGTGTTGTGGTTGGCCGCCACCAGGATGGGTACGGCCATGGGGTCGGTGAGGTCGTAGGCATAGACCTCCGATGCCCCGTCGGGAAGGAAGCGGCCCGCGTTGCTCCTGGTCTCCGGGGGTTGCCCCTCCCACCACTGGGATTCCCCCACCCAGGTGATCTGCCCGTTATCGTTGATCATGGGGAAGTATTCGTTGTAAGGGGTGGAGGGTTGATGCTGCTCCACGCCGGTGTTCAGGTCGAAGAGGCGGATGTCCAGATTGCCGTCATCCCAGGCCGACCACACCACCTGGCCGCTGTTGTTGATCCAGGGATAGAGCTGGTCCTTCCCCGCGCCTTCATGGGTAAGCTGGCGGATGCGGTCGCCGTCGTAAAGGTAAATCTCGTAGTTCTCCCCGTCCCACCCGGACCACACCGCCTGGCCGGAGTCGTTCATCACCGGCAGGAATTCATTGACGGCATTGTTGGTGAGGTAGATGGGGTCGGTATTCTCGGCGGCATAGCCGCAGCCGAAATAATACTCATAGATGCCCGCGTCGGCGCCGGCGTCGGCCTCATAGATGTAGCCCTCGTAGCCCAGGTTGCCGAATTGGGTTTCCCAGTTATCCACGGCGGTAATGTAGCCATATTCGCTCCCCAGGTAGCTGGAGCCGGACGAGACGAAGGAGTGGAGGTTATCGGCCTGGTCGAAGGTGAGGCCGCTTAAGCTGTCATAGTAGCTGTCCACCACCACCTGGCCGGCCAGGAAGGGGTCGCCGGCGAAAGTGTTGTTGGTGATTTCGTAATAGCCTATCCCGCCGTTTTCGTCCCCGACATATTCCCGGTAGCCCAGGGCGTATTCCTGGTTGACCGCGGTGTACACCCGGCCGGTGTAGTAATCCGAGCCGCCGTAATAATAGATGAAGGTCTGCTCCGCGGCCGGGGTGGCCCCGGGGCTAGACATGGTCAGCCGGCCGAAATCATCCTCCCAGAGGACCTGGCCGGCGGGCAGCAGTTGAATTTGGCCGGGATAGTTACCGGCAAAGGTGATGGGATAGCTGACGCCGTCCTGATAAAAGTAAATTTGATTCGCGGTCTGCCAGATGACCTGGCCGTCATTGTTTAGCTGGGGCCAATAAGCGTCCGATACAACAGTGCTGATTTCCTCGGGCGGGTTTTGAGCATGGATGTCTGCCACCGTAGTTAAGAAGACATGTCCCTGGCCGCCGTCAAAGGTTTCCCACACCACCTGGCCCAGGTCGTTAATCTGGGGGTTCGCATAACTGTAACCACCCATCGTGGTGGTGGTGATGAGGAGAGGCGCACCGCCGTCGTACAGATAGATTTCTCCCGTATTAAAATTTTCCCAGACGGCCTGGCCGGTGTCGTTGATCTCAAGGCCGGCGATGCCGGTGGGGTCGTTGTAGATGAGGACGGGGGCCCCGCCGGTGTTGAGGTCGTACATATACAAGGAGGCAATACTATTGTCCAGCCAGAAGACCTTGCCGTTGTCGCTGAGGTACAGAGGTCCGACAAAGGTGTACCCGCCGTCAATGTCCACCGGCCCGCCGGCGGTCGCGGCGTACAGGTTCCAGCCGTCCGCGGTGGTGTATCCTCCCCAGATTGCCTGGCCGTTCTCATTGACGGTAAGTTGCCCAACGTCTTCATAAGTCCCGCTCAGCGGAGTGAGGTTGCCGTCATAAACGTCAACCTCTTCATCGGACCCGTTCCGGGTGACGAAATAAACCCGACCCAAATTGTCGATTTGAGGAGAATAGGCATCTTCCCGGGCCGGGCTGATGGCCGTGTATCCTCCATTGCTGTAGAGAAATACCTGATATTCAATATTGCTGGACTCGTTATAGGCTCCGCCGTCCCAGACCATTTCCCCGGCGCTATTGATTTGGAGGCCGGAGATTGCCGAGAAAATCTCGCTGATCTGGCTCACCTGGCCGTTGCTGTAAAGAAATACCGCCTCCCCATAGCAGGCATTGCCGATCCAGGCCGCCTGGCCGGCGTCGTTGTAAACGGGTGTGCCATAGAGATTGGCGCCCAGCCAGGTCTGGTGGAAGGGCGGGATGTCGGCTTCGTTAAAAGAATTGTCCGGCACCGCGCCGAACCGGAATTCCTCATAGTCAGCCTGGACGATGTAGCCGAACTCGCTCCCCAAACCAGCGGCCCCGAATTCCGGGTTGTACGGGTTGACGGGCTCCGGGACGCCGGAGAAAAGCTGGTTATTGCCAACCAGGCCGCCGGATTCGTAGTCAAAATACGAGCCCACGTACACCGTGTCGAATTGGCTGGGGTCCACATAGGAATCGGGGGAGATGCTGTTGATGACGTAATAGCCCTTCTGGCCGTTTTCATCGAATCCGGTCCAATCCTGCAGGCCCGTCTGCAGGTCCTGACCCGAGGCATAGCCGTAACCGGTGTAGTAATCCCCGATGCCGGTCAACACCTCGCCCAGGAATACCCCCGAGCTATAATCATTCACGTACGCCACCTGTCCCTGGTTGTTGATCTGGACCATATAAGCGTCGGGAATCTCCAGGCGGTAACCGTCGGGCCCCGGGGTGTACAGGTGCCCGCCGTTATAATCCTCCCAGACCACCTGGCCGGCATTATTGAGATCAAACAAGTCGATATAGCCGGAGGAGGAGCCGATAAGGGCAGCGCCTCCGGCGGGGTCATACAAGTAGAGGTTATCCCCGTTATCGGTTGTCTGGACCCAGGCCACCTGGCCGGCGTTGTTGGCCTGGAAAAACCAGATGTCCCCGGGGGACGGGTTGATGGTAGCGGCTGCGTCGCTGCCCAATTGGGAACGGTAGATGGCGCCGTCCTGGAGCCAGAACACCTGGTCCAGGTCGTTGATCTGGAATACCGCGAAATCACCGGCAAAAATATAGGCGCTGGCGGCCACGGGCAGGGTGGCGGCGCCGTCATAGGTGTAAATTTGCGCCGTTGTACCATCTTCATCGAGGCCCAGCCAGGCCAGATGGCCCAGGTTGTTGAGCGAGAAGGCGGTCAGAGGATTAGCGGGAATAACATTGCCGGAAATCAGGTCCGGGGTTGCCACGCCGCCGTCCCCGGCCAGGTACAGAGACGCAGGGGATTCGGGATCAGTCATCTGTAGCCAGGCCACCTGCCCCTGGTTGTTGATCTGGGGGGCCATGTCAAAGTATTCGTTGTCGGTGATCTGATAAACCTGGGGCTCAGCGGCCAGGGGGTTATAGCCGTATATCTCGGTGTCGCTGCCGTCCGACGCGGCCCACACCACCCGGCCGTCGGCGTTGAGCCAAAATGGCATAAGGAAATCATAGGCCAGGCTGCCGTTGTCGGTCAGCCGGGTGACGTTTCCCTGGTAAGAGAGAAAGAGGTCATAGCTGTAATAGTCGGTTTCATAGTCATAATAACCCTCCACCCAGGCCATGGCGCCGTTGTCCTGGAGGAGGTAGCCCTCAATCCATTCGCCGGTTTGGGACGGGATGTACCGGGCGGCCAGGGCGGCCTGGTCGCCGCCGCCGTAATAGTGGGTGAAGTTGTACTGGACCGGCAGGTCGGCTTCCTTGACGGCGATGGTGACGCCATTGGGGCCGAAGTCAAACCCGG
>CAZUBT010000005.1:33734-35217 GCA_964618815.1 uncultured Desulfobacterales bacterium
ACACCCCCGCCTGCAGGATGTAATCGTATTCGCTGCCCAGGTAGTTGATACCCACCGGGGCGCCGCTGCTTACAGGGGTATAAGTGTTGCTGCTTTCCGCGTCATAGTAAGTGTCCACAAAGACTCGGCCTAAGAGGTTTAAGTCTTCGTAGTATCCCGCCTCTCCGGTGATCTCATAGTAGCCGGCCAGGAAGTTCTCATCCTGGGTGGGCATGGTCAAACCCGCATAGTAGCCGGGATAACCAGGGAAGGCGTAGACCTGGCCGGTGTAGTAATCCCCGGCGCCGCTGTCGTAGTAATGAGTGAAAGTGTAAACCACCCCCACGTCGGCTTCCTTGACGGCGATGGTGACGCCATTGGGGCCGAAGTCAAACCCGGACACCCCCGCCTGCAGGATGTAATCGTATTCGCTGCCCAGGTAGTTGATACCCACGGGGCTGCCGTTGCCCACCGGCGTGTAAGTGTTTTCGCTCTCCCTGTCAAAGTAGGTGTCCACATAGACCTGGCCGGATAGGTCGGGATTGTCGAAATAGCCCGACACCCCGGTGATCTCATAGTAGCCGGCCAGGAAATTCTCATCCTGGGTCTGAATGGTCAAGCCCGTATAATAGCCGTGGCCCGCATAGATCTGGCCGGTGTAGTAATCCCCGGCGCCGTTGTCATAGTAATGGGTAAAGTCGTAAACCACGCCCACCACGTCGGCCTCGTAAAAAGTGCCACTGCTATAACCGAACAGGTGGTCGGTGGTGCTGTCGTCCCAGATATAGCTCGACTCGCTCCCCAGGCCGGTGGTCCCGAAGTAGCCGGGGTCGCCGAACTCGAATAAGCTGCCGCTGCTGTCCGCGTCATAGTAGGAGGTGACGTAAACCAGGCCGCTGTCTCCCGCGTCAGCCCCCAGGTAAATATTGTCAATGCGGTACTGGCCCGTCATCGGGCCGCCTTCCACGTCGTACACCGGGTCGTTCAGGCCCAGGATGTACTGGCCTTCCGGGGCAGTGACCCAGCCGGTGTAATAGTCGCCGTTATCGTAAAGGAAGGTGAAATCGTAGGTGGCGTAAGAGGGCGTCGCCAAAAAGGCATGTTGCGCTCCTAAGGAAGTATCTGACCACCCGACGATCTGGCTAGCGTCATTAATGCCGTAGGCAGAACTGTCTGTTCCCCCGAGGGTGCCCAGGTCCTGCAGGCCGTTAACCGCGTCCCACAGAAAGGCATGGTTTTCTCCTGAGAGGGTATTGGAATAGCCGACGATCTGGCCGGCGTCATTGATGCCGTAAGCATAACTGCTTGTTCCTCCGAGGGTACCCAGGTCCAACATGCCGCTACCCTCGTCCCACAGAAAGGCATGGTTTTCTCCTGAGAGGGTCAATGAATAGCCGACGATCTGGCCGGCGTCATTAATGCCCCGGGCATAACTGAGGGTTCCCCCGGGAAGGGTGCCCAGGTCCTGCATGCCGTTAACCGCGTCCCACAGAAAGGCATGGAT
>CAZUBT010000005.1:35317-47402 GCA_964618815.1 uncultured Desulfobacterales bacterium
GTATCCTGAGGAAGTATAAGCATAGCCGACGATCTGGCCGGCGTCATTAATGTCGCGGGCTTCACTGTATGTTCCCCCGGGGAGGGTGCCCAGGTCCTGCATGCCGTTAACCGCGTCCCACAGAAAGGCATGGATGTATCCTGAGGAAGTATAAGCATAGCCGACGATCTGGCCGGCGTCATTAATGTCGTAGGCATAACTGCGTGTTCCCCCGGGGAGGGTGCCCAGGTCCTGCATGGTCCCTCCGGAATACAAAAAGGCATGGGTGTATCCTGAGGAAGTACCTGCAAACCCGACGATCTGGCCGGCGTCATTAATGCCCTGGGCATAACTGTGTGTTCCCCCGGAGAGGGTGCCCAGGTCCTGCATGGTCCCCCCGGAATACAAAAAGGCACGGTCTCCTGAGGAAGTATCTCCAAACCCGACGACCTGGCCGGCATTATTAATGCCTTTGGCTTCACTGTATGTTCCCCCGGGGAGGGTGTCCAGGTCCTGGAAGGAGTAAATGAAGGGTCCAAGGCCGTACTCCACCGCGCTGGCGCCGTATAGATTAATGGCGCCGCCTGAGACCACCGGGCCGTTGAGGCCGATTTGGGGGGCCGGGGCGCCGAAGGGAACCGCCGGGCTCACCCCGGCAAAGAGTGGTTTGGCTTTGAAGGGCATTCCCCAGGACAGGATCATGGCCGCCAGCCATAGACGCAGAACTACCCCCAACCGCGGATTAAACATTTTTCTTAGCATACGCCCCCCGGATGCTTTGCTGAACGGGATGAATTTATTTGCTGAATGGGCATGGGCTGCAAAAGCCGGTGATTAGCTCAACTGCCGGAACACGCGATTATACCGGACCGCCCCGCCGGCTTTCGGCAGGGGCCCGAGCGTCAAGCCTTGGTGAAGTATGGTATTATTGGCGCCAACTCGTTCAACTAATGAAATTAATATCTTTAATTGTTAGCAAAGATTGTGCCAGTTATGCGCGAGCCGATCTCCCAACGCAGGGAGCGGCATGGTTGCTCCATATCCGAACTTCAGGTTTCAGATAATTTACAATCTGCCGGAAGGCAAATGTTTAGGTTTCTTTACAAAACCCTTCCTGGATGCGTCAAGATTTCAACTATCCCGGAATAAGATAACCCCGGCAATTCCAGGTTACGGAGATTTTTATCGCAAGTAAACCTGGAGAAGTTGACTTTCGGAAAAGTAATCCCTACCGAAATACTAGTGAATTCTATGGAGCCTCTGGCAAAATCCACCTTTGCCCATAATTGTCATTCTGAGCGCAGCGAAGCATCTCATATTGATAAGGGGTTGAGATCCTTCACTTCATTCAGGATGACAAAAAAATATTTATGCAAGAGTCGCTATGGTCTATACTTTGCCTTACTTATAGGAAAGGTGTCAAGATATTTCCCACAACCTATATTTATTTTTATATAGAAAGATTTAGGTTTATACGGCTGACCCTCAGGCCGAAGCCCCCTGGGAGGAGTCCCGACCTTGCCCGCCTGGGGACCGGTATGGAGAAAAGCATTGACCCGGATGATTTTTCTTGATAATTTTGATTTGCTATGCGTCTTCTGAGAGACCCATGGAGAGTCCAACCCCGAGGTGGGTGAGCAATGTCGAGAATTGCCGGTTATTTCAACAAAGCCGACCGCAAGAAGCTGTTTTTTGATTACCTGAAGCTCATCGGCATCCTGGAGATCGCCATCTTCATCGTGGTGGCCCTGTGGTCTTCGGATGACAAATATCACCGGGTATATTCCGCCTTCCCCTGGAAGGAATATGTGTTTGTGGCTTTTGCCTTTCCCATTGTGTTCACCTTTTTGATGGGGGTGCTGATCACCGGATTCAACTATTTCATGGGGGAAGACCAGACTTCGGCGGGGAGCGAAGAGGGCGCCGGCTCGGACAATCCCTGGGAGAACGCCATCCAGGTGGCCCGGCGGCTGCCGTATTTAAGCATTTTATTTCTTCTGCTGGTGACCATTTTTGCGCTGTACAACGTGAACCACATCATGGCCTGGCTCAGTTCCCTGGGGTACACCGCCTTTCTGTTTCTCAGTTATGCCCTGGCGGGATTGGGAGTCGTTGTGGTCATCTACCTGGGGTTCTTCCTGTTCTTTAAGTACCGGCTCAACCACAAGCACATGAAATATCAGTATTACTCCCAGATTTCCGATAAGTACGGGCTGATCATCTTAGATGACCGCACGGTCCTGTATAAGGACGGCAATCTCCTGGTGCAGAACCGCCGCTTCCGGGGGCCCAAGCAGATGGGCAGGGTAACTCAGCCGGAGCCGGAGTTGCTGCCGCCGGAGGCACCCGGGAATCAATTGCCCATGCTGAAGCAGTGAGCGGGGAGCGGTTCAAGGTTCAAAGTTCAAAGTTCAAAGTTCAAGGCTAAGGAGAAACTGAAAACTGAAAACTGAAAACCGAAAACTGATTCATGATCCCTGACTCCCGGCCCCGGTCTCGAAGGCCATGATAGTGGATATCCTCATACTGGCTGCGCTCCCCATGGAAGTGCGGCCTTTTTTGCGCCGGGTGAAAGCGCGGCGATGTGGGGAGTGGTCGGCGCGGACCTGGGAATTCGCCGCGGGGCAGGGTAGGGGGGTGGCGGCGGTCACCGGGATGGGAGGAAGTGCGGCCCGGGCCGCCCAGGAACTGTTAGCCCGGTATCGGCCCGGGGTTTTGGTGTCCGTGGGTTTCGGGGGCGCCCTGACTCCCGACCTGGTTCCGGGCGATATGGTGTTAGGTCAGTCCATCCGTCATTTCCAGCCGGATACCGGGGAATTGGAAGAAATATCCACGCCGGCGCCGCCTCGCCCCATTGCCGTCCTGATTCAAGGTTTGGCCCTGGCCGGACTCTCCGGGGTGGCCGGTAATCTGATCACCACCCCTTACATCATGGATAAGGCGCGTCAGGGACAACCCCTTAGCCACCTATCCCACGCGGTGGTGGACCTGGAAAGCAGCGTCTTGGCCGGCCTGGCCGCGGCCCGGGGACTTCCCTGGCTGGGGCTGCGGGCCGTTACCGACGGCGCGGGGGAAGAGATTCCGGACTTTCTTAGAGTTGAGAAGACCCCCGGGGTTCTGGACGCCCTGGGCTGGCTGGCCCGGGACCCCCGGCGGCTTATGGGTCTGCTGCGCTTGCGGCGCCGGGCCCGGCTGGCCGCGGCCCGGCTGGCCCAGGTCTTGGAGGTCCTGATTCCATTACTGCTGCCCAAGGAGGGATAATCAGATGGCAGGAACCTTTACCCACTGGATGATCGTGGAGGAGGCTTTGGATAAGTTTGAGAAGCTTCCTGAAAAGCACGACTATTTTGCCAGAATCTTATCCCACAATCATTTCGTTACCTTGGGAGCCGCCGGACCGGACTATCCTTATTTGCACGAAATCATCCAGGGGTTCTTTAAACGGCATAGCTGGGCGGATCGGATGCACTATGAGAATATCGATGATTTTGTCCTATACGCCGTGCAAAATCTCCTGGACGCGCCTGAACCGGATTTTTCTCCCGGTTTGGCCTGGCTATGCGGATTGGTCACGCACCTGATCGCCGACACGGTGATTCATCCTGTGGTCAATGCCATTGTGGGGCCTTATCTGTTCAATTCTGAGGAGCATCGCCACTGTGAGATGACCCAAGACAGCTTTATCTTTCATTACGTAACGGGCAATGAAATCCGCTATGCGGCTCCCGGTGACGACGGTTACCTGGGTCTCCTGAAAATGTGCTCCGACCCCGGCGATGAGGATCGCATCCATCCCGCCATCCGCACTCTCTGGGATTCAACCTTGAGAATGAGCCACCCGAGGGGCCATGAGCATTTTGATAAAATCGAACCGGACCATTGGCACCAGAGTTTCCTGTCCAAAATCGGTTTCAGCGCGGACCCCATTTCCATTTTTAGACACATGGGAGAGCAAAAGAATGTGGTTTATAAGAAAACCGGCGAATTTACCCCGGAGGAGACCGAGAGATTCATAGAAGCAATAAAACTTCCCGGGGGCCAGGTGGGAAATTTTAAAGAGGATGCCTTTGATAAGGCGGTGAGCCGGGTTATCGACATCTGGGGCAGACTCTTCGTGGATATCGCCGCCAACCAACCGGAAAATTGTCGGTCGTACATCAAGGATTGGAACCTGGATATCGGCGTTGACGCGGATGACGGTTATTTCTGGAGATAAGGAGAATTTCCATGAAGCGAGCGGCCATGTTGGGGTTGGCGGGCTTATTTTGCCTGGGATTATTGATATCATGCGGCCACGCGGTCACTGAAGAAGAGGAGAGGTATTATTCCAAGGTCGAGAATATCCTGGTGGATTTTTCCAAAAAAATTAAAGGTTATTACGGCGGCCGGGGCCTGCCTATTCCCCAGGATTTTAATGAGGAGAAATTCCTGGAACTTTTGGAGGAGGTCTATCCTGATCAGAGTAAGGTGCAACTGATAAAGGATGATTTTCAAATAAAGGTTAGATGGATCAACGGCAATTATGCGGTCATGCTCTGTAATCCGCGCACCCGCAAGAAGATCCTGGAGGACCTGAGTTGTCATCTGAACCGGGTGGAAATCCGGCATTGGGATAAGCCGAAGCCGTGCCCCTGCACCTTTGAAGAAAATTGGGAAGAATATTGTGAGTAGCAAGGCGGTGGAAGGGATTTGATGGGCAGGGGTCAGGGGGAAACGGGGAATCGGAGAATCGGAGAATCGGAGAAAAGGATGACACCGGTTTATTCTCGTTCCCAAGCTCCTGCCTTGAAAAGTTCAAAGTTCAAGGTTCAAAGTTCAAAGTTAGGAGTATGCCCATCAGGAATTTTCCATAATTTACGGGTGGGCTAAAGGCCCGTGCATGACTGTTTCCAATGCAACAAACTTTATTTACAATTTACTGATAATCCCAGTCTTTTTAACCGAAAACCGATAACCGAAAACCGAAAACGGTATTATCGGGGGGCGGCTAGGAGCTTGACGCCTAACCAGGTTAAAAAAGGCAGGTAGATGAAGACTCCCACCCAGCCCAGGCAGGGTTCGCCGATTAAGAAGGTCATGGCCAGGTTGAATCCCAGGATGCCCAGGTACAAGGCGGGTCCCAGCAGGGCCTGAAAGGGGAGGCGCCGCTTGCCCCAGTCCCATCGGGGGGAGGCGGGAACGCGGGTCGCCAGCCATTGCAGGATACCGATGAGGATCAGGGCCACCACCAGCCAGCCGCCGAAATTGGCCAGGGGGATGCCGAAATAGACCCCGCCTTGGGGATAGCCGTAAATCTGGCCCAGGAACCAGCGGTATCCCCGGAGGGCTAAGGGGTCGATGATGATATCCAACGTGACCATGAGCACCGCGCCTAGAATCCAGACGGACCGGGAAGCCTGGAGGGGGTCAGCGTCCATCAGGGAGAAGCGGGATTCCCGCCTCAGGGGGGCCAGGGCCGCCAGGGCCAAGGTATAGGCGGCATAAGCCAGGAATACATAGGACAGGGAATCCATGAAGGGCACCCCGGCCACCCAGAGTTCCCGGTCCAGGGTCCCGGGGATGTAGAGATATTCCCCAAAAGGGAAGCCCCAGGTAATGGAGCACAGCTCCGCGGCCCAGGAAACCAGGTAGCCCAGGGCCAGAAAGGTTAGGGTCCGGCCCAGGCCCAGATGCCAGGTGGCCAGCAGGAGATAAACCCCTAAAAACAGGAACACATAGGGACGCAGCCAGAGAGTGCCGGCTATGAGATGTAGGAATTGGCTCATGGGGTGCGGTTCTGGTTTTCTGTTTTCGGTTCCGAAAAGTTCAAAGTTCAAGGTTCAAAGTTCAAAGTTAGGAGTGCGCCCCTTTTCATGCTTTTTGAGAGAGCCAACGGCTCATGCGCGGCTGCCAGGTTGAGCAGGTTGTTTCACAAATATGATTGCGTGACGTATCGGTCACGTTGCCAAAGCACAGCTTTGGTCCCAATTGCGCTCCCAAGCTCAGCTTGGGAACGAGAAGGGGATCCGGGTTTTTTCCAGGAAACAGAAAACAGAGAAAAAACTTCACATTGACAGATGGTAACAAAAGGGCGATTTTAAAGGAAGTAAGATATAAAACTTTAGGGCCAAATTTTTTCACAGAAAACCGAAAACAGTCATTCATAGGCCTATGGCCCACCCGTAGACCATGAAAAGGGGCGGCCTGTTAATGGTGCGCGGTGCGCACCTTACATTGGCGGGCACGGAGGCCCGCCCCACGAACTTGAAACTCGGAACTCATAACTTTTCAAGACAGTCGCTCATGAGCCTTCGGCTCTCTCCAAAGGCATGAAAAGGGGCGCACTCCTAACTTTGAACTTTGAACCTTGAACTTTGAACTTTTCTTAGTAGAAAACAGAAAACAGAAAACAGAAAACCGAAAACTCAAACCTAGCCATGGAAGTCATTTTAGCCAAAACCGCGGGTTTCTGCGTAGGGGTCAAACGGGCCCTGGAATTGGTCATGAAGGCCATCAATGAAAATCAGAAGGACATCTATACTTATGGCCCCCTGATTCATAACCCGCAGGTAATGGCTCTCCTTAAAGAGCGGGGCATCAAGGTGCTCAGCCCGGGGGCGGAGATTCCCGCCGGGCTGGTGGTGATCCGGGCCCACGGCATCCCGCCCCAGGTGCGGCAGGACCTGGAGGCCGTGGGGACCCGGGTGATTGACGCCACCTGCCCTCGGGTGGCGAAGGTCCAGGCCATCATCCGCCGGTGGGCCCAGCAGGGCTGCGCCACCCTGATTGTGGGGGACGCGGATCACCCGGAAGTGGAAGGCTTGATGGGCCATACCCAGGAGCGGGGTTATGTGGTGGCTTCCGACCAGGAGGTTTTATGCCTGCCGGAGCTTAACGAAGTCATAGTGGTGGCCCAGACCACCCAGAGCGAGGCCCAGTTCGCGGCCTTGGTGGCACAGATCAAGGCGCGCTTTCCCCAGGCCCATATTTTTAACACCATCTGCGACGCCACCGCGTCCCGGCAGGCGGAAGTCTTGGACCTGGCCCAAAAGGTGGAGGCCCTGGTGGTGGTGGGAGGCCGCAACAGCGGCAATACCCAGCGTCTGGTGGAGATCTCCCGGAATACCGGAACTCCCACGTATCCGGTGGAAACGGAAAAGGAACTGGACCTGGAGGAGATGAGCCGCTATAACACCATCGGGGTGACCGCGGGGGCTTCCACGCCCCAGTGGCTCATCGGCAACGTCGTGGGCACCCTGAAACACGCCTGGGCGCTTAGGCCCGGATCATTCACCAGTTATGTCTATCGGGCTTGGCGGTTCTGCCTCAAATCCAACTTCTATGTGGCCACCGGGGCCGGCTCCCTCAGTTATACCTCTTCCCTGCTGCAAGGGGTGGAGCCTTTATTCAGTTATTTCTTCGTGGCCTTTTTCTATGTGTATGCCATGCACCTGTTGAACCATTTCACGGACAAGGCTTCCAAGTTCAATGATCCGGTGCAGTCCATGTTTTACGGGCGGCACCGGCGCTTTCTCCTGGCCACCGGCGCGGCCTCCGGGTTCCTGGCCCTGGCCCTGGGAGTTTATCTGGGGCCGGTGGCCTTTGCCTTTATCCTGGCCATGAGTTGCCTGGGGCTGATTTATAATTTCAAAATCATTCCCGAGCGGCTGGCGGCCATTACCCGCATCGCTACCCTGAAAGAAATTCCGGGATCGAAAACCCTGTTCACCGCGGTGGCCTGGGGGGTGCTGGCGGCCCTGATTCCCGTGGTGTGCTCCGATCAGGAGGACCTGTCTTGGGCCACCGCGGTGGCCTTTCTGTTCGTGGCGGGCATGATCTTCATCCGCTCCGGCCTCTTTGAGATCCTGGCCATCGAAGGGGATCGGGTGGTGGGCAAAGAGACCCTGGCCATCGCCCTGGGCAAGAAACGGACCTTGAACTTCCTATCCGCGGCTTCCCTGGTCTTCGGGGTCATGCTGCTGGCCGCGGCCTATGCCAAGATCATCCCCTCCCTGGGTTATGCCCTGTCCCTGTGCGGGATCTATGCCTTCGGGTATTTGACGTTGCACCGCAAAGGGCTCATGGAGTCGGGCCTGCTCCTGGAGTCCCTGGTGGAAGGCAACATGTTGCTCGCGGGGATTCTGGCCTTTCTCTGGGATCCGTATCATATTTTGTTTTAGAGGCCGGGGGTCAGGGGCCGGGAGGGGGTGGCGGTTAACATGGCGTTTTCTTATTCAAGTCTCCGTTACGAAAAGTTCAAAGTTCAAAGTTCAAGGTTCAAAGTTAATGTAGTGGGCACTGCCCACCAATTCTTTAGCTGATGGTGGGTGGAACGCACCCTACTTTGGCGGGCCTCCGTGCCCGCCGCACTTGAGCCACCGGCGAGACGCCATGCTGCCAGCTTGGTGCCCCGAATTCCGGCGGCCACGGGCCGGCCTATAAAAACCACAATAACCTTGAACCTTGAACTTTGAACTTTGAACTTTCCGGAACAGAGGAATTCTCCAATGGCGGAGAATTTCCTTTCCGAGAATCCGGTTGCCGGAGCCTTCATCAAAAAAAACCCAAATTAAAGGCCAAATTTAACTTCCCATTGACGATTTTTTTCAAAAAAATTATTGACAAACCTTGCGGGCCATTTTAATATGGCTTCGGGTAAAACTGGTATTGAAAGGAGGTGGGGGAAACACTTAGTTATAATCACTAGTTAGGCGAATACGGAAAGGAGAAACTGGTTACCACTTTCCTACAACAAGGGGGGAACGATGAAGAAAAAAACTATTCTGCTTATAGCTGTCTTGGCGCTGGCGCTGTTGCCGGCGGCGGCTCTGGCGCAGACCGAGTTCAGCCTGGGCGGCTTTATCAAGCTGGACAGCTGGTGGGGCTCTACCCAGGCCGGTAAGAACCTGAATACCGCCATTGCCCGGAACAACAACATCAACTTCCACCATGGGAAGTTCAACATGACTTCCCAGGGGTCCCGGTTCAACTTCACTATCAAGGGTCCCAAGCTCTGGGGCGCCACGGTCACCGGGTTCATCGAAATGGACTTTGACCAGCAGGCTGACAACCGGACCTCGTCCCATTCCTATACGCCCCGGCTGCGCCATGCCATGTTCCGGTTGAACTGGCCTGAGACCGAATTGCTCTTCGGTCAATACTGGTCCATGTTCTGCGAATACTATCCGGAATCCGTGCAGGACGGCCCCTTTATGTTCCACGGCGTGCCCACGGCCCGGTTGGCCCAGGTGCGCGTTACTCAAAAGTTCCTGGGCTCCTGGACCGTTGCCGGTCTGATCGGTGTCGGCACCGACACCACTGACGGCGATACCACTGACGCCTTGGGGGCGGCTAGCTTAAACGCCCAGTCCTCTGAAACCCCGCAACTCCAGGGTAAGATTGCCTTCGAGCAGGACCTCTGGGGTAAGGCGCCCTTCTATGGCAAGCCCCGGGGCTTTGTGGCCCAGGTGGTGGCGGGCTGGCAGCGCACACGCTATCGGAACGCCAACGGTGGAGCTGTGGCCGCGTGGGCTTTTGGCCAAAATCAGTTAATTCCGGGCGCCATTTTGGTCAGGGATCAGCAGTATCTCGACCCCTGGATGGTGCAGGGCACTCTGTTCATCCCGGTGATCCCCACTTACAGCGCCAACCTGGCTGGTACGGCGTCGGTCACGGCCCAGTGGTATATCGGGCAAGGACTGGCCGCGTTCGGGGAAACCCGAGATGCCGACAACAGCTGGTTCCATCGTGCGGGCCCGTTCGGGGAATATGACCGGACGCTGACCAAGGCCTTCGGCGGCTACGTGCAAGGGCAGTACTATTTCAATAACCAGTGGTACATGAACGTCGCCTGGGGTATGCAAAAACATTACGGCATCGACAGAGACCCGTTTGCATACGCTACTGCCTCTGCCGCCACTGGCGCTGGTTCCGACCAGACCAAGACCTGGTGGGAGCTTGATGCCACCCTGTGGTACCGGCCCATCACCGCCATCAAGTTCGGCTTGCAGTATGCTTACTCCAAGACCGACTGGCTCCAGATAGCCGGCCCCAACGTCGTGGCTGCTCCTGGCGTACAGAAGGTGACGGACCAGGGCGAGGATCATCGGATCCAGTTCGTGGGTCTGTACTTCTTCTAACCTGAAACCGATTGACTTACCAAAGCCCACAGGGTATTATCCCTGTGGGCTTTTCTTGGTTTTCGGTTTTCGGTTGCGGAGATTGATCCCTGATACCAATTCGCAGTCAAACGTATATTTTTTGTAGGGGCGAACCTTGTGTTCGCCCTGAATGGTGGGCGAACACAAGGTTCGCCCCTACGATAGTGTTTCGTAATTCTTTGATTGCAACTCGGTATGAATTCCTCAACTGACTCCTTTTCTAGGTTTACGGTTTTCGGTTTTCGGTAGGCGGTCATGCTTTTGAAAATGGTTTACGGTTTTCGGTGAGTAGGCATGGAAGCCTTTTTCTAGGTTTTCGGTTTATGGTTTTCGGTAGGTGGGCATGGGAGGCAAATTAGTAAAATCGCGATCTTATAGAGACCTGGACGTATGGAAATTGTCGATAGGGTTGGTTAAAGAGATTTATCAGATAACCAATAAATTTCCGGCTTCGGAGAATTTTGGATTAACCCATCAGATCAGGAAGGCGGCGGTATCTATCCCTGCCAATGTTGCAGAAGGTCAGGGAAGGAATTCATCGAAGGAATTTCGCCAATTTTTGGCAATTAGTTTAGGCTCCGTAGCGGAATTGGAAACCCATTTAATTATTGCCAAAGAAATTGAATACATAAATTCTGAAGAGCTGGATCCTCTATTAAGTCTCCTTGATCGAATAAGAAAAATGATCAAGGGTTTATCCGGCAGCATAACCTGACGACATGCCCAAGGAGTCTGAAATCTTTTTCCGAAAACCGAAAACCGGAAACCGAAAACTTTATTTTAGAGGGAGCGGATTGGCATAATGGATCAAGCTAAATTCTGGCAAACCCTGCGCCTGGGGCTGGCACTGGCGCTATGTGCAGCGCTGGCGGTGAATGGCTGCACCACCGTGAAAAAATGGGCCGGATATTCCACCGGCGACGAAGATGAAAAAGTCGAAAGCACGCCGCCGGAGGCTCAGGAAGAGCAGGTGACCATCGACGGCAAGCCTTACGTGCGCAGCAAAAACCCCTACTGGCTCACCTATCCGGAACAGCCGGAATATATCTATGTGGAAAAAGGCAAGGAATTTGTAGGCCTGCAGCAATACCTGGTCAATGCCCTGGCCAAGGCCGTGGGCAAGGAGCGGGCCAAGACCGACGCCAAGGCCATACCGCCGGATAAGCTCCAGGAACTGGTGCGCCAGGAAGTGGAGCGCACCTTAAGAGAGCAGGGCCTGGGAGGCTTCGTGTCCCGGGGCAAGAGCGCGGACAAAGGCCCCTACGCCGGGCGGGCGGTGGCGGTCATTCCTGATTTGGATACCCCCAGGAATTTGGACGGTCTCAACCGCGGCTTGGCCACCAGCCTGGCCGATGCCCTGAGAAAGCAGAAGGATATCGCGGTTAGCGCCGACGACCAGGTAAGAGCCGCGCTCAGCAAGGCCGGGGTGGCGGGAAAATTGGGTCTGGCTCCCAATATCAAGGCTCTGGGGAATTTTCTGGGAGTGCAGGGCATCGTGCTTACCGGGATTTTGCCGCCGGAAAAAGGCGCGGCCGGGGTTATGGTCCTGGAAACCTACGACACCTTTACAGGGGCCAAAGTCCAGCCGGTGGTGCAGCCCGCGGAGGCCGGGGAGTTGAAGGCCAACACCGTTACCCGGTTTGCCCAAAATAGCGCCTTGCGGGTGGCGGCAGAGTTGGTGAACATGGAATGGTTCGGCCGGGTGGAGTTCATTAAGGAGAATAAGATTTACCTCAGCCTGGGCCAAAACGCCGGACTCAAAGTGGGAGACCGCCTGAAGGTGGTGGTCCCGGGCAAAGAAGTGGTGAACCCCGGCACCAGGGCAGTCCTGGGATATACCGCGGATACTCCCCAGGGAGAGCTGAAGGTCACGGAACTGTTGGGGACCACCGGCGCGGTGGCCATGTCGTTGAGCGGCGGGCCGTTTAAGGGGGGGGACAAGGTCAAGGCGCGTTAGGGGAGGGGCT
>CAZUBT010000005.1:47502-67521 GCA_964618815.1 uncultured Desulfobacterales bacterium
GTTTTCTGTTTTCTGTTTTCTGTTTTCTGTTTTCTGTTTTCTGTTTTCTGTTTTCTGTTTTCAACATTGTATTATACTGAAACTGTCCGAAAAAGCAATGTTTTTACGGGCAGTTAGGCTGACGGGATTATGACCGGCACGACTCAAAAGTCCAGGTCTTATCAAGACCTCGATGTGTGGCGATTGAGTATCAACCTTGTCAAAGAAATATACCGGGTTATCGAGAAGTTCCCATCCTCGGAACTCTATGTATTGAGCAGCCAGATAAGGAAGGCGGCTATCTCTATTCCTTCCAATATTGCCGAAGGGCAGGGGAGGAACTCATCCCGAGAATTCCGGCAATATCTGGCCGTATCCTTGGGTTCCCTGTCGGAATTGGAGACTCAATTGATTATCGCCCGTGAGATTGGTTATCTTTCTGCAGAAGAAGAACTTAATCCCTTGTTGATTTCTATAGATACCATACGGAAAATGCTCCGGGCGCTATCTAACAGTTTGCACCGCTGATTTTTTCACAGAAAACAGAAAACAAAACTACGATACCATTCCCAAGCTGTTAGAGCCGCTTGCCTCATACCGAGTTGCAATCAAAGAAATGTTAAAACGTAGGGGCGAACCTTGTGTTCGCCCACCATTCAAGGCGAACACAAGGTTCGCCCCTACGAAAAAAACCGTTTGATGGCGAATTGGTGTCAGACCCTCTTTGCGGGACCTTAAGCCTATTAATATTGGAAAGCAGGAGCTTTCCACCCAAAAGCGTTCCCAAGCGGGAGCTTGGGAACGAGCGAGGGGGATGCCTTTACGAAACCAGGTACGCTTTAGTCGGATGAACCTGATTTTTTCACAGAAAACAGAAAACAGAAAACAGAAAACAGAAAACTACCTAATCCTCTCCATCCCCCCCATATACGGCCTCAGCTTCTCCGGCACCACCACGCTCCCGTCCGCTTGTTGGTAGTTTTCCAGAATGGCCACCATGGTGCGGCCCACGGCCAGGCCGGAGCCGTTTAGGGTGTGGACCGGTTCCGTGCCGGAGCCTTGCCGGCGCCGGAAGCGGATGGCGGCCCGGCGGGCCTGGTAATCCTCGAAGTTGCTGCACGACGAGATTTCCCGGTAGAGGTTCTGCTCCGGCAGCCAGACCTCGATGTCATAGGTCTTGGCCGCGGCAAAGCCCATATCCCCGGTGCACAGCGTCACCACCCGGTAATGCAGGCCCAGTTCCTGGAGGACTGCCTCGGCGTTTTGGAGCAGACCTTCCAGTTCGTCATAAGAGGTTTCGGGGGTGGTGAATTTCACCAGCTCCACCTTGTCGAACTGGTGCTGCCGGATGAGGCCCCGGACATCCTTGCCGTAGGAGCCGGCCTCGGACCTGAAGCAGGGCGTGTACGCGGTGTAATAAAGGGGCAAATCCTCTTCTTTCAGGATCTCATCCCGGTGCATGTTGGTCACCGGCACCTCCGCGGTGGGCACCAGGAAGTAATCCCAATTTTCCAGTTTAAAGAGGTCGGCGGCGAACTTGGGGAGTTGGCCGGTGCCGGTCATGGAGGCCCGGTTGGCCATGAAGGGGGGCAAGACTTCCAGGTAGCCGTGTCGGCGGGTGTGCAAATCCAGCATGAAATTGATCAGGGCCCGCTCCATCAAGGCGCCGGGGCCCTTGAGGAGGGCGAAGCGGGCCCCGGTGATCTTAGCGGCCCGCTGGAAGTCCAGGATGCCCAGGGCTTCGCCCAGGTCATAGTGGGCCCGGGGTTCAAAGTCAAAGCCGGGCGGGCTGCCCCAGGTCTTGACCACTGGATTGTCGTCGCTGGAGGCCCCCACCGGCACGCTCTCATGGGGCAGATTGGGCAGGTTCAGAAGAAAGTCCCGGACCCAGGCGTCGGACTCTTCGGCCTGGCCTTCCAGGGCCTTGACGGACTCATTGATGGCCGTCACTTGATCCCGGAGCGGCTGGGCTGCCGCTTTCTCCCCGGCCTTCATCAGCCGCCCCACCTCCTGGGACAGGGTGTTGCGGCGGTGACGCAGCTCTTCCAGTTCCGTCAGCAACCGGCGGCGCCGGGCGTCCCGTTCCTTGAACTCCTCTAAAGAAAGGTCCGATCCACGGTTGTTTAAAGCCTGTTCCACCACTTCAAGATGTTCCCGGACAAACCGCAGATCCAACATGAGAGGGCTCCTGTGCAGTTTATTTGATAAACCAAGTTGCCGGGCTTAGCCCCCGATCAGCCATAATAATGCATATTTAACGAAGCTTGCGTACGAGAAAAAAGCCACTGATGGTGCGTGGAACGCACCCCCGATAATACCGTTTTCGGTTTTCGGTTATCGGTTTTCGGTTAAAAAGACCAGGATTGTCAGTAAGTTGAAACTTAAGTTAGTTGCCTTGGCAACAGTCATTCACGGGCCTTTAGCCCACCCGTAAATTATGGAAAATTCCTGATGGGCATACTCCTAACTTTGAACTTTGAACTTTGAACCTTGAACTTTTATTTCCTGCCAAACCACTCCTTGGTCTCCTCCAGCAGGCGTACCAGCCCGTCGGCATTCTGGCGCTGGATGAAATGGAGAATATCGGCCACCGCGTCATCCAAGGCCCTCAGGGCCACCCGGTTGGCAGGGTTCTGCAACTGGATGCAGGCGTACAGCTTGGCGTCCTGACTGAGTAAATGGCGGGTCAGGCGGTTCAGGGCGGCGAAGGTGGGAGTGGCGTAATCGTCCAGATTGTTCGGATCAACCCCCAACTCGCGAATAGCCATCCCGAAGGCGATGAGAATAAAGTGGGATAATCCCTGGACCACGGCCATAAGGCGATCGTGTTCGGTGGCGGTGGTCACCTTCACCCGGGCGCCGGCGGCCTCCAGCAGGTCTTTGAGCCAATTGAACCAACGCTCTCCCCGGCCTGGACAGAGGACCACGGTATGGCCCGCGAGGTTTTTTTCCCCGGGTCCGAATAAGGGGTGGGTGCCCACCACCTCGCCGGGAAAGGCTGCCAGCATGGCCTCCAGGGGGCGCTGCTTCACCGAGGTGAGGTCCATGAGCAGGGCTTCCGGCCGCATGACCGGGGCCACTTCCTTAACCACCCGGGCCACCTCGGGGATGGGCACCGAGATCACCACCACGTCCGCCTGTGCGGCCACTTCCCGGGAGGTCCGGGGGGTGTCCAGATCCGCCACCAGCACGGTGTGCCCCTGGCCTTCAAAAAAATCCTTGAACCAGCGGCCCATCTGTCCCTGGCCGCCGATGATGGCCACTTTTAAACCCATAGAACCGCCCATGAAATAGACTTACAACTAATCATGAAGATGCTCACCTGGTGTTGATGGTTTCGTTAATATCTTTAATAAATTTCGAGTGTTAAAACTCGCCCTTCCTTGAGGGGAGGGGGTTGGGGGGGAGGGGGAGAAGAATAGGAAAAAAACCATATTCACCCCCACCCTGACCCTCCCCCCTCAAGGGGGAGGGAAAAAGCTGCGTTCCCGATGTAAAGGTAATATTGAAACACTACACTATCGGTAAGTGCGCCCCCCGCCCGAGGACTCATGGTTTATCGGGTTTTTACAGAAAACAGAAAACAGAAAACAGAAAACTATTTTCATATAACGGCCCTCTGGCGCAGGAGCAAGTCGGCCAGGGTAAGGCGCACCATGGCCAGGATCACCGGCACGATGCGGGGAATGGCGCTGAGGTCGTGGCGGCCCCGGATGGCCAGGGTGCGGGGGCGGCCAGCGGTGTCAATGGTCTGCTGCTCCCGGCTGATGGAGGGGATGGGTTTCACCGCGGCCCTAAGGACGATTTCGTCGCCGTTGGAGATGCCCGCCAGGATGCCGCCGGCGTGGTTGGAGGCGAAGCCGTCAGGCAGGATGGGGTCATTGTGCTCTGATCCCAGCATCCGGGCCGCTCCAAAGCCCGCGCCGATTTCCACCCCTTTCACCGCGCCCACGGACATCACCGCCTGGGCCAGGAGGGCGTCCAGTTTGTCGAACACCGGCTCCCCCAGACCCGGAGGGCAGCCCCGGACCCGGACTTCTACAATGCCCCCCAGGGAATCTCCCGCGGCCTTGACCTCTTTGACCCGGGCCTCCATAGCCTTCACCGCCTCCGGGTCCGGGCAGAAGAAGGGGTTGTCCCAGATATGGGCGCCTTCCAGAAATTGCGCCTTAACCCCGCCCAACTCCAGGGTGTAGGCCAGGACCCGGATATTTTCCCGGCTGAGCACTTTTTGGGCCACCGCGCCCGCGGCCACCCGGGCCGCAGTCTCCCGGGCCGAGGCCCGGCCGCCGCCCCGATGGTCCCGGATGCCGTATTTGGCCTGAAAGGTAAGATCGCCGTGGCCGGGGCGGAAGACCTCCCGCAGGCTCTCGTAATCCTGGCTCCGGACATCCCGGTTGTAAATGATGAGACTGATGGGGGTCCCGGTGGTGAGGCCCTCAAAGACCCCTGAGAGAATCTCGGCCTTATCCGGCTCCCGGCGGGGAGAGGCGTGGGCCTGCACCCCGGGGCGGCGCCGGGCCAGGTCCGCCTCGATATCCGCCACGCTTAAGGGGAGCCGGGGGGGGCAGCCGTCGATGACCGCGCCCAGGGCCGGACCGTGGGACTCACCCCAGGTGGTGACCTTAAAGACCTTACCGAAGCTATTACCCGCCAAGGTTGACACCCTCCCTCCGGATGGCGGTGAGAATGCACTCCGCCACCTGTTCGATGGATCGGCCGGCAGTATCGATGATGATGCGGGCCGCGGCCAGGTAAAGATGCTGCCGGGCCTGGAGCACTTCCGCGACTTCCGCCACCGTATCCCCTCCCGTGAGGCTGGGCCGGTTGGTATCCAGGGGCCGGTCCTGCACCAACCGGGCCCGGATGGTGGCCGGGTCCGCGGTGAGCCAGATGATGATGCCGTGCCGGCGCAGGATCAAGATATTTTCCCAGTCCAGGACCACGCCCCCGCCGGTGGCCAGCACCAACCCCGGGCGGACGCCGTAGCGGGCCACCAGTTCCTTTTCCCGGCGGCGAAACTCCTCCCAGCCGGACTGGGCCACCAGCTGGGCAATGCTTTGGCCGGCCTCCTCAATTAGGACCTGGTCCAGGTCCACAAAGGGGCGCTGCAGGCGGTCCGCCAGGAATCTCCCCACCCCGGTCTTACCCGTGGCCCGGTAGCCGATGAGCGCCAGGTTGGGTTTTCGACTATGGGGGGCGGGATCAGGCATGGAAGTTTCAAGTTTCGAGTTTCAAGTTTAGAGTTTTTCAAACCTGATTTCTGGCGCACAGTGAGCATTTACGGGTCTAAAATAAATTCATTTCAATGCGCCTGGTAAAAAACCGCGCCTGGCGGTCCGGTGAAAAAGTCAGGAATGGCAACCCCTTGGCCTAAAGGGGAGTTTACTAAAATTATCCCGGAAAGGAAAGGGGGGAGAGGTCGGATGATTTCCGTGAAATTACCATTTTCCAAGGAGGATCAACCCGCCGATGACGATGAAGGCCAGGCCCGCGATTTTTTTCAGCAGGGCGGCGGGAATCAGGTGGGAGAGGAAGCTGCCGGCCATGACTCCCAGGAAGGTGGCCAGAATCAGGGCGGCGCAGGCCCCGGTGAAGACTGACAGGGGGACTTTAGTTTCCGCGGTCATGGTCAGGGCCGCGAGCTGGGTCTTATCTCCCATTTCCGCCACAAATACCGTGCCGAAGGTAACCCAGAAGATTTTCCAATCCATGAGCGACAACTCCTCAACAGGTCACGTCCGATAAGTAGAGGGGATTAGTTCCCAGGCTTCCGCATGACAAAAAAGGAACCATCTTTGCACATGTTCATAAATTAATGACGCTGTGTATAAAATAAGGCTGGCAACTGACCACTGACAACTTTTCAAAGCAGTTCTGCTGGATGGTGCGTAGGACGCATCCTACATATCTTCCCAAATGGAGCTTGGGACCGGGGAGCCCAGCCCTTGCCGGTTTCTTAACAGAAAACCGAAAACCGAAAACCGAAAACTTTTCAAGGCAGCCGGTAGCAAGCCCCTTCCCGGGCCCCGTCGATGAATGGGGGGCCGCCTTTGGCCGCGGCCAGTTGCCGGGCCTGGTCCACGATCTCCTGAACCTCCACATCGCTGCGGCTGGGATCATGGTGGGTGAGAATTAGGTTGCGGACCCCGGCCATCTGCCCCAAGGTTACCACGTCCTCATAGGTGGAATGTCCCCAGCCTTTACGGTGCGGCATTTCCTCGGGCAAATATTGGGCGTCGTGAATCAAAAGGTCGCAACCTTCCACAAATTCGGCAAAATCGGATAATCGGCTGGCGTGGGCCGCGCCCAGCTCATTGTCGGTGAGGAACGCCATGGTGTGATGGCCTTCCCGGAAGCGGAACCCCAGGCCCCCCTGGGGATGATTGAGGCGGATGGCGTCAATGCGGACGCCGTCCAGTTCCAGGGTCCCCTGGGCCAGGCGGTTGATATAGTCGATGCGGGCCTTGAGGTGGTCGAAGGCCACGGGGAAGAAGCCGTCTCCCATGTGGCTGTCAAAGACCCGGGTCATGGCCTGAAAGGCCGGAGGCCAGCCGTCCACTTCAATCTCCGTGTCGGCCCGGTAAATCGGGGTGAAAAAGGGGATGCCCAGTAGGTGATCCCAGTGGCCGTGGGTGAGGAGAAAGTGGAATTTGCAGGGGCCGCGGTCGGGGGTCAGTTCCTGGCCCAACAACCTGAAGCCGGTGCCGCCGTCGATGACCACCCGGCGGCCCGAATTCAAGATGACCTCCACACAGGTGGTATTGCCGCCGAACTCCAGGGTAAGGGGGCCGGGAGCCGGAATGGATCCCCGGGTGCCCCAAAATTTTATCTCCATGACGTGTTTCTCTCCCTGCCTTATGGATTAAGACCGGAATCGTAAGGGGGCATGCGGAAATATCATAGCAACTCGCTCTACATTTGGCAATTATAAAGATTCCGCCAGAAGATTGGAACTTTTCTCTGCTTCCAGGAAGGCCGACACCAGGCCGAAACAGCCGGTGAGCATCATGTCGCCGAAAGGCGCCGCGAAGACTCCGGGCCAGCTCCGGGCCAGGCGCCGCCGGGGGCCGGTGATAACCGTAAAGGCAAAGGACGGGGGCCGGGGCAGGTCAGGGGTGTAGGCGCAGCCATGCCCATGATCGGCCAGGATTTCCTCATGGGTCAGTTCTCCGGCCTGGAACCGGGCCAGATGGGAAAAGAGTTTGGCCTGGTTCAAGAGGCCGGTATGGTGTTCATAAATTCCCCAGAGGCGCTCCCCGCGCACCAGGGCTGCGAAGGTGTGGGCATTGCCCAGGTTCACCACCATGAGGCCCTCTTCCAGGCGGGGCCGGGCCTGGGGGTCCAAAAGGGCTCCCCGGACCCCGGCGGCGCAGGTATCCATGAGCAACGCCCCAGGCAGGGCTTCGGCCACGGCCCGCATGCGGGTGAGATAGTCAGGGGGTTGCCGGTAGGCCAGGTCCGTCAGGCGGCCGCCGGTATTTAGAAATCTCTGCCAATGTTCAAAGCGGAACCGGCGGTTGCTGCCTTCCGGGTTAAACCCGTGATCCTGCACCGCCACCGCGAAATGGCTGGGGAAAGGCACTTCCCAGTAGTCCAGCAGTCGGCGCAGGCCCTCCACGTCCACATCTCCCAGGGTGAGGCTGACGGATTCCGGGGGAGGGGTCTCCGTTAAGATGACCCCCCATTCCTGGGCTTGGGCCAGGCGGTCGCTGAGGCTGAGCGCGGCCTGGGGGCCTGCATAGACGGGGAGTCCCTGGGCCAGATGCCGGCGCACCGCCTGGGTCACGGCGCCGCCCCCCATCAAGCGGCCGGTTAAGAAGACGGCTTTTCCCTGGGCGGTGAGGCGGGCCAGGCGCCGGGCCATGATTTGGGTGGGCGCGGGCAGCACCAGTTTGACCGCGTTCTCCATGGGCTGCCCGGCTTCCCAGATGAGCAGGTCCTGGGTGCCGCCGCCCACATCCACGGTAAGGAGCGAACCTTCAAACATGATCTTCCTCCCATGAGGCCGCGGCGTCCAGGACCAGGCGGGCCGCCAAGTCCCGGGCCTGGCGGAAGCGGGCCGAGCGGTAGCCGGGCCGCCAGGTGAGGGTGGCCAGCTCATCGGAGACCGCTAGGAGCGCGGCCACGGGAATTCGCCGAAATTGGCCCACCGCAAAGAGGGCCGCGAGTTCCAGGTCCACTGCCATGACCCCCTGGGCCTGGTAATGCTTGACCAGGGCCGGGGTTTCCCGGTAAAAGGCGTCGGTGGTCCAGACGGGACCTTCATGCCAGGAAAGATCTCCGGCGGTCAGGCCCCGGCGGAGTAATTCCTGCAATCCGGGGTCCGGCCGGAGTTCCTGATCCTCCGGGGCATAATGCCGGGAGGCGCCGTCACCGGAGACCGCGGCATCGGGCAGCGCCAGGTCCCCGATCTTCACCCGGGGCTGCAGGGACCCGCACCATCCCAAGGCCAGAACCATGCGCCCCCCCAGGGCAATAAGCTTCTCCAGGATCATGGCCGCGTACGGCGCGCCCACCGCGGGGGCCGCGAGGGTTATGGGGCGGTGGTTCCAGATGCCTTCCCGGATGGCGCAATCCCAGATATAGCGCGGCTTTTGGGCCTGAATCAGGCGGCTTAGGAAATGGTAGTCCGGCCGGGCAAAAGTCATGATCACCCGGGCTGCAACCGGCGCGTCCCCCGGTTCCGCCATCGGCTGGATGATGGCCTCTTCCCGGCTGAAGGACGGGGGGGGCTGGTTTAGATGAGATTGATTCATCAGGATGGTCCGCGGTTTTGGCGCAGGCTAACGTTTCATGACCCTTTCGGGATCACAACGAAGCATGAAAATGTAGGACAGCCGCCCCCGGCTGTCCAGTTATGAAAGACGGCAATACTTATGGGTTTCCGCACCGATACTAATCAAGCTTAATCTCCACTTTTGTCTGGCCGCTGCGGTCCATGATGAGATGGAACTCTTGGAACGATAAGGCTAAATCTTTGGCGTCGATGACTACTTTTACCGCCAGGCCCCGGCGGGTGGCGGGACGGAAATACTGGTCAAAGATAAAATTTCCTAGAGAATAGTATATCCTTTTGCCCCGGTAAATTTCTTTTTCCTGAATCACGTGGGGATGGGAGCCGATAATCAGGTCCGCCCCTTGATCGATGAGGGCATGGGCCGTTTCTTTTTGGTCTTCTCCCGGCGTCTTGCTGTATTCCAGGCCCCAATGGGCATACACCATGACCAAATCGGCGCGGCTCCGGAGGGTCCGGAGGTCTGACAGGGTGTCGGACAGGTCCCTGCCGGAAAATTGATTATAGTTCAGCAATCCCACCTTGATGCCATTGAGCTGCTTGATTAGGAACCTTGGGCCGCCGGTTGCCGGATCTCCGAAATGCTCCACTCCCGCCAGGTCCAGATACCTGCGGGTGGCCTCCAGTCCCTCCGGCCCGAAATCCAGGATGTGGTTGTTCCCCAGGTTCACCAGGGTGATGCCGTGGCGCTTTAAGGCCGGGGCCAGGTCCCGGTGAAAGGTGAAGGCGTAATGGCGCGGCTCGTTCCATTTGGCGTCAAGGCTCACCGGAGGCGCATCGGTAATGGGACCTTCCAGGTTGGCCACCACTAAATCATGGTCCCTTAAAAATTTGCTGACCTCAGCCAGGATAAAATCATGGCCTTTCCGGGCGGCCACCCGGTGGATATGGCGGTCGAACATCAAATCACCCAAAAACAGCAGGCTGGCCCGGGGCTGCGGCTCCTTCAGGTAGTAGCCGGTAAGGTAACTGGTGAGATTACCGACCTCGGGGCTGCCGAAATCCAAAGAGGTTTTATGGTTCACCAGGTGAAACCTGGGGGTTTCATCTCCCAGAAATCCCAGGAGCACGGCCAGGCCGGGCCGGCAATCCGAGGTAATCTTGCCGATCCCGTCCTTCCGGAGGCTCTCCAGGCGGGCCAGGCTTTCCCGATCCAGGCGTCCGGCCTCCTCCAAAGTGGCGCGGTGGGCGAAATCACTGCTGACCACCAGCAGGGTGTCGTCGCCGCCTTGTCGGCGCAGGTCTCTTCCTAAGGCTATCAGCCGGTCGTAAGGGCTATGGTTTTGAAGGATCAGGGGGATTAGGGCGGCGTCGGGAAATGCCTTCTTGATGAACGGCGTCAGGATATAGACCCCGTGCTCCCGCATGAAAATCCGGTCATGGGCGATGAAGCCTGCTTCCCTTAAAAGGTGGTCAATAAAAATTTTATCTGGACTTATGGGGCCGAAGGGGGTGTTCCAGGGAAGCAGGGTGGTGAAACCCAGGTAATCTTTCCGGGGATAAATTTTATAGTGATCCGGGGCCGTTAGAATGACCCGCCGGATGCCCCGGGGGTCGATGCCCTGGAAAAACTCGGCCATCAGGTCTCTGGCCAGGAAGTGATGGGTGACGATCCCGGCCCGGACTTTGAATTTCTTTAAGTTAGGGAACCTGGCGAAGGATTCTTCATAGGCGTCGCGGTTTTTAAAATAGCTTTCCAGGGAGGGCTGCGGGTTGCCCACCGGATCGGAGGGTTTCCTTGATTCGGGTTTTAGGAAGAAAAAGACGAAGCCAAGAATGAAGAGTAACGCCAGAATTACCGGCATTTTCCAAATAGCGCCGGAGAGTGCAAGTTTTTGACGCATAAAGAATATATCACGCAAAGACGCAAAGAACGCCAGGGCATTATTTTCTGGTTCCCAGGCTCAGCTTGGGAACCAGAAAAGGGGCGTGGTAAGGGCGCCTCCCCGGGTCGCCCCTACGGAGACCAGAGGTTAATCAGGTTTTTTCCGAAAACCCTTTACTTAATCAACGCATTACTCCAGTCCTCCATTTCCGGGATGCGGCGCTTATCCGAGGTGTAGTTCCATTCCCGCCAATCCTCGTCCGTGAGTCTCTTCCCCAGGGGGCCGGTGAACTCATAGTGGGAATAAACCAGGCCCTTGGTGAGCCGCAGGCCGTTTGGGTCCTTGACCGCCACGTAGATATAGTTGGGCAGCCCCACCGCCTCATAGAGGATCTGTCCGGTCACCGCGTCGGTAAACACATCGGCGATCAGGGCGGTGCGGGCATAGTTTTCCGTGGCTTGCTCCCCGGGCAGGGGACTGACCACAAAGCTCAAGATGCCCGGGGCCAGGCGCAAGGTCTCAAAGTCTTCGTCGGAAATCTTTTCATTCTGCAATTGCGCGATGGCCAGCTTGCGGAAGAAGATGACTTTCTCCAGGAAATTTTCCGTCCTTTCCTGAAACTCATTATCCAGCAAGCCCCGATTTTGGAAGCCGTCCCGGGTCATTTTGATCAGGGGGATGAGACGGTCGAAAAATACAATGTCAGGCTCCACATAGCCCTTGGGCACCGGCGGCATTTGCAGCTCCTCGCCGCCGTTTCCCATCTCCGCGTAAACCTGTTTAGCGTACAGCAAGGTGTCGTGCTTCAACTCCGTCCAGGAGCCTAAGGAGGCTTGCAAGTTTTTCAGGCCCCAGTCGGGGGTTTTCATAAACCCGGGGTAGCCCTTGGGGCCGGGGACCTCCAATAATGCCCGGATGGTGTAGAGCCAACTCCAGTAAAGATTTTGGGTCCAGTCCCGCAAGGTCAGGGCCGCGAATTGTTTTTTAAGCTCCTCCAGCCGCAGGGCCAGCACCTTCTTGGAATCCGGCGCCTGAGCCTCTATCCAGCGGGACATTAGGGGCTCGGCAGTCTTGCTGCCCATCACCTGCATGACCATAAGGGCGGTGGGCCGGCTGGGCAGCCGTTCTCCGGTTTGGGGGTCGGGCTTTTCCTGCCCCTGGGTGAGATAGGAGAAAATGAAGGCATCCGGGGTGAATCTCTGGCCCATGAAACGAAAGCCCTGGGTCTTATCCTGAAGTTCTCCTTTGGATAGGTCCAGGACCTTATCCCCCAGGGCGGCGGCCCCCAGCAGCCGGGGTTTCCGGTAACTCCGGACTTCCTGCTGCAATTTCTTGATGGCGTCGTCGCTCGGGGAGGGCTGCCGGTCCAGGCCGGTATCCTTCAGGGCCTTGCGATATTCGTACCAGCCCAGGTCGTCGCTTTCCCCCACAAAAAAGGCCGTGGGCAGATAAATATCCTCCCAATCTTTAGCTAATTGGGCCTTTTCCAGGAGCAGGACAATATTGGCGGCATCACGGGTGAGCTCCGGGCTGGCGGCCAGGAAATTCATCCGGCCGTACCAGATCATGGCCCGGAAATAGGCGCGCAGCACCGGATTCTTATTATAGTGGCTCCGGGGCTGAAATTGGGTGTAGTCTTCCGGCAGGCTCAGCCCGGCTTCCTGCTGATAGCGGCCCAACAGGGGAGACGGGGTCACCTTCTCGCCTTCCAGGATCAGGGCCAGTTCCGCCCGGGCCGCAGCGTAAGATTCCGCCGGGAGGCGTGGTTTGAGGAGCTCCAGTTGGGCGGTAATATTCTCCGGGGTGTCGGCCCGATTGTCTTCAATGACATTTTTCCCGGAAAACTCCGCGGCGGTATTGAGGATGGCCGCGGGCACGGCAAAATACGCGATCAGGCGTTTCAGGCTGTCTTTCTGGGGATTGTCCCCTTCGTATTCTTTGATGGATAAATCCAGCAGGGTGTTGCTGATTTTGCGCAGGATGGGATAAAAATTCCTTTGCTCAATATATTCAAATTGTTTCTCCAAGAGGCGGTGGTACAGGTGCAACAGGAAGTCGGAAGTTATGAACACCGCGTTTTCCGGCTGGCGCCGCACCGGGTCCTCGGGGCCGCCGATACGGCTGTAGAGGTGGGTCCAGTCATCGTAGCGCTCCGCCGGTTCCTGGGGGTTGTCGTTGTAAAACTTGTCCAGATTCCGGGCCAGGAAAAAGTGGTGGGTCTGTAAGGCCTGAATTTGTGTGGAAGTGAATTTCTGACCCAGGGCGGCTTCGAAGTGGGTCAGGTTGGCCAGTTCCCGGGGATTAACGGCATATTCCGGCAAGGCGGGGGCCACATCAGTGTGAACCGGTTCGTATTTGGCAAAAGTTAGGTCCCGGTGGATTTCTTTAGGAGCCGGCTGTCCCTGGGGTTCCCTGGAACAAGCCATGACCCCAAAACTTGTAAGAAGAAAAACGATAATAACGGCAAACAGGACGCCCCGAGTGAATCCAACCTTGCTTTCCATGACGCCTCCTTTAACTAAGCGGTCAGCTGTCAGCAAAAACTGTGAATGTTATCAGAAGCCGGGTTTATATGAGAATGGCTTTTAGAATTTTTTTTACCACGGAGACCACAGAGGACACAGAGGAAAGACATGACGGTTCTCCGGGTTCTTCGTGTCCTCCAGGGTTAATTCTCAAGATTATCCAGCCTTGCGGGCGGCCCGGAACTTCCAGACAAAATATGCCAATCCGGCCAGCAGGCAGGCCAATACCAGATAGTCCAGGACGTGGGTGTATCGCTGGATGAGGCGCCAGTTTTCCTTGAGGCGCACTCCCAGGTAGGTGAGGAAGCCGTTCCACAGGGTGGCCCCCACCAGGGTATAGATGATGAAGGGGGTCAGGGGCATGCGGGCCAGCCCCGCGGGGATGGAAATCAGGTGCCGCACCACGGGGATAAAGCGGGCAATGAAGATGGTCTTACCGCCGTGGCGGTTGAAGAATTTTTTGGTCCACTCCAGGTGGTGGGGATTAAGGAGCAGATAGCGGCCGTAGCGCAACACCACCGGCTCCCCTAACATGCCCATGCCGTAGGATAACAACGAACCAAAGATGGACCCCAGGCTGCTGGCGATCATCACCGCCCAGGGGTCGAAGTGTCCGGTGAAGATGAGAAAGCCGGCAAAGGGCATGACCAGCTCGCTGGGCACCGGCGCAATCATGCTCTCCAGGGTCATCAAAAAAAAGACCCCCCAGTAGCCGCATTTATTGATGAACAGGGTGTTGTAGTAACAAAGGGTTTCAGTCAGTCCCATGGAAGTCCTTTTGAGTTTTGAGAAAAAGTTCAAGGTTCAAGGTTCAAGGTTCAAAACCGAAAACCGAAAACTGAAAACCGAAAGCTGAAACCTTGAACCTTGAACTTTGAACCTTGAACCTCGCATTAATCTGCTTCCCGCTGTTTAATCTCCTGCTCCAGCCGGGCTTGCAGGTCCTGGAGCCCGGGGCTTAGAGACACCGGATAGGCCGGCGGGTCGTGCAGGGCCTTATAAGGTTCCGGGAGGAGCGCGAATTGGGAGAGGAAATATTCCCGGCTCTCCTTCAGGGTGGGTAGGGGCGCGGTGGTGCGGCCCCGGTCCATGACTTTTTCGAGCAAAGGCGCGCCGCCGGGCAGGGGCTCCTGCCGCAGGGCGATGACATCCCGGGCCATGCGCCCCCGGTCATCATAAAAGCGGTAAATCTGCTTCTTGTCCGCCAGGGTGACCTTGCCGGTGGAGAGCTTCATCACCGGACGGGAGCCGTATTTTACCAGCTTGTAGGCGCAGTCGAAGTAGGGCGCGTCCGCGGAAACCCCCATTTTGGTGCCCACCGCGAAACTGTCCACCAGACCTCCCGCGTCGATGACCTGGGCCATCTTGAATTCATCGAAGCCGCCGCTGGCCAGGATGCGCACGTAATCCAGGCCGTTATCGTCCAGAATTTTCCGCACTTCCTTGCTGATGGCGGCGATGTCGCCGCTGTCCAGGCGGACGTAGCCCAGTTTCTCCCCCCGGGCTGCCATTTCGTGGGCCACTTTGACGGCATGTTTGGCGCCGCTGATATTGTCATAGGTGTCGATGAGCAAAGTGGCGGTCTGGGGGAACACCCGGGCGAACCCCCGGAAGGCGTCGATTTCGTGAGGGAAGCTGGTGATGTAGGAGTGGGCCATGGTGCCGAAGGTGGGGAGGCCGTAGATTTTGCCCGCCAGGACGTTGCTGGTGCCCGCGAACCCGGCTAAATAACTGGCCCGGGCCGCCTTGAGGCCCGCGTCGGTCCCCTGGGTGCGCCGCAAACCGAAATCCACCAGGGGCCGGCCCTGGGCCACATGAGTGGAGCGGGCCGCCTTGGATGCGATGAGGGTCTGGAGGCTCACCGCGTTGATGATGAAGGTTTCCGCCAACTGGGCCTCGATGATGGGCGCGCTGACCTCCAGGACCGGCTCGTCTTTGAAAAAGATGCCGCCTTCCGGCAGGGCATGGACCTGGCCGGTGAAGCGGACCCCTTTCAGGTAATCCAGAAAGTTGGTCTTAAAGAGACGGGTGGAGTCCAAATAGGCCAGGTCGTCTTGGGTGAAGCGCAGGGTCTCCAGGTAGGCGAGGGCCTCAGTCAGCCCTGCGGCCACAAAATAGCCCCGAGGGGGGGGGTATTTTCGTATGAAGAAGCTGAAGGTGGCCTCCTCATGCATCCCCTCCTCAAAGTAGCAGGCGGCCATGGTGAGCTGGTAGAGGTCGGTGAGCAGGGCGAAGCGTTCACCCAGGGGGCGCTCCATCAGGGTTACCTCAGGTGGAATAAATGGATGGTTCGATTCTACCATCTACGCCTGCCTGCGTCCATCTGCGGTTAAGATTTATCCGCAGATTAACGCAGATGGACACAGAAATGCAGGGTGCGCACTGCGCACCAGAACAGCTTATCCTCGGGAAAACACGTCCCCGGCCAGATGTAGGGTGCGTCTTACGCACCTCTTTTCTAAGCGTTTCAGGTTTTATATGGAAACGAGAGACGCATCCTACGCACCATTGTTTATTCACCGAAATCCGCTTCACTCTTCCCATCAGGGTCGAACCCGCCCCAATCAGGGGGGTAAAAGCCCTGGGCCAGGAACCGGTGAAAGGTGGAATACGGCCAGTCCGCGACTTTCCGGGCATAGCCATGCTTAACCGGATTCCAGTGGATATAGTCCAGATGTCGTTGGAAATCTGTATCATCCCGGATTTGATGCTCCCAGAAGCGCCTTTGCCAAAACCCGGTCTCCTGACGGATTTGTTGCGAAGCGCTCAGCATGGCTGGGCCTTTAGAAGATTGCCAACGCTTACTTGCCTCTCTTTTGATAATGGCCCAGCGCGAGGCGTAATTCGCGTCACCCGGCGGCAAGGTCCAAATGGTGTGTATATGATCAGGCAGGAGAACCCAGGCTTCAATGGTAAAGGGCATGTTCTGCCGCAATTGCAATATTCCTTCCCGCAAGGCTTCCCTGACGACCTCGGTGGTCAGGATCGGACGGCGCAGATTGGTATTGACGGTAAAAAAATAAGTGGCGCCTTGGATTTTAAGACGGCGATATCGGGGCATTGGAGGTTAGGAAAAGTGGTGCGTAAGACGCACCCTACATTGTTTACCGCTAATGATTCATTTGACTACCATTAAATTTCAGGATCGACAATTAATTCATTAACCCTGCGGGTTTCTATCCCCGGGAGAACACGTCCCCGGTCAGGTCCAGGCGTTCGCCGGCCGCCAGCAGGTGATAACCCATGGCCGCGACCATGGCGGCGTTGTCGGTGCATAGGGATAGGGGCGGCAGGAACAGTTCCGCGCCGGTAGCTCGGGCCTGGGCTTGCAGGGCCTGGCGCAAGCGGGTGTTGGCCGCGACGCCGCCGCAGACCACCAGGCGGCGGCTGCCGGTCTGCTCCAGGGCCAGCCAGGCCCGGCTGAGGAGAGACTCCACCACGGCTTCCTGAAAGGACGCGGCCAGGTCCGCCTGGGCCGCGGCATCGGCAAGAATTTCCGGCCGTTTTTTGAGCTGATGGGACACCGCGGTCTTGAGGCCGCTGAAGCTGAAGGTGAGGGGCTCGCTGGCAATGCGGGGCCGGGGCAGGTTAAAGGCGTGAGGGTTGCCGGACGCGGCCAAAGCCTCGATCCGCACGCCGCCGGGATAGCCCAGGCCCATGAGCTTGGCCACCTTGTCGAAGGCCTCCCCCGCGGCGTCGTCCCGGGTGCGCCCCAGAAGGGCCATATCCCGGAAATCCCGCACCAGATAGAGGTTGGTGTGGCCGCCGGAGACCACCAGGGCGATGAAGGGAAAGGCCGGGGGCGCGTCCGTCAGAAACGCCGCCAGGATATGGGCCTCCAAGTGGTGCACCCCAGCCAGGGGTTTGCCGTGCGCATAAGCCAGGGCCTTAGCCACGGCCATGCCGATGACCAGGGCGCCCACCAGGCCCGGGCCTTGAGACACGGCGAATCCGTCGATGTCTTTGAGAGACACCCCGGCCTGGTCCAGGGCCGCCTGGATCACCGGCAGGATGTTCTCCAGGTGCCGCCGGGCCGCCAATTCCGGCACTACCCCGCCATAGGCGGCGTGCAGCTCGAACTGGGTGGCCACCACGTCGGACAGAATACGCCGGCCGTCTTCCACCACCGCGGCGGCGGTTTCATCGCAGGAGGTTTCGATTCCTAAAATCAGCATGTTTTTATCCGCAGATGGACATAAATAAAATCTGCGTTAATCTGCGTCCATCTGCGGTTCTCCCCCTTGGCCCTCAAGAATCAAATAAGGTTTTATCAGGGCCAGTTTTTTCGGCCCGATGCCGGAAACATTTTCCAGGTCGTCGATATTCTTAAAGGGACCGTGGCGTTGGCGATAATCGACGATACGCCCGGCCAGCGCCGGACCGATGCCGGGCAGGGCCTCCAGGTCTTCCAGGGTGGCCTGGTTCAGATCCAGGGCCAGGCCCAGGGTCATTAATCGGGGGCCGTTCATCCGGGATAGCTGATAGCGGCCATCGGCGGCGATGTCCACCCGGCTGCCGGAGGCTAGCTTAAGGTCCGCCTCAGGCGCGGACTCCGGGCCCCGGGCCTTGCGCCAGACCTCCAGAAGGGTAGGGGGGGCGGGAAACTCGTAAACTCCGGGAAAGGATGCGGCCCCGGTTACTTCCACGAATACCGGATTAATCGGCCTGGCCGGGGGAGGGGAGGGGGGGCGGCCGAAATTGCCCCGCCAGGCCCATAAAGAAAACAGAGAGGCCCCCAATAGCAGGATGACTCCCAGTTGGGCGCGGCTGAAGCAATACGGTTTTCGGTTTTCGGTTTTCGGTTTTCGGTTAGAAGAATTAGGATTTGACATGGGGGTCAATGGCGGGAAGTGCCCGCCCCTACGGAAATTATCTCACACAAAGACGCCAAGGCGCAAAGGGCGGGGGCGGGGGGACCCCGCCCCTACGATTTCTTCGCGGGCCGACCCGGTCAGAAAGAAAGGTTGTTTATCGCGGTAAGGTCTGTTCTGAAAAGTTTTCGTTGGTGAATGTAGCGCCGCCGCCCTCGGCGGCTGCACAGGCTGGAAAGCCTGTGCCACCAATTCTTTTCATCATTTACAGGTGGGCCGAAGGTCCATGAACGACTACCTCCGGAATTTCACAGAAAACCGAAAACCGGAAACAGAAAACCCCTACCGCGACCGCTGTTCGTCTTTGAACAACTTATAATTGATGGAATCCACCAGGGCCATCCAGGAGGCTTCGATGATGTCGTGGGAGACGCCCACGGTGCCCCACCATTCCCGGGCGTCCCGGGATTCCACCAGGACCCGCACCTTGGCGCCGGTGCCGTGCATGCCCGGCAGCACCCGGACTTTATAGTCCTCCAGGTTCACCTCCATGAGGCGGGGGTAGAACCTGACCAGGGCCTTGAGCAGGGCGTTGTACAGGGCGTCCACGGGACCGTTGCCCATGGCCGCGGTATGGACTTCATGGAGACCCACATGGACCCGGATGGTGGCCTCCGGTAAAGGGGACTCGCCGGTTCCCGATTTTTGGTCCACCACCCGGTAGCCCTGGAGACGGAAATATTCCTTGTGCTTACCCAGGGCGGCCCTGAGGAGCATCTCCAACGAGGCCTCCGCGACCTCAAATTGGTAGCCTTGGGACTCCAGTTCCTTGACCCGGTCCAGGATCACCTTGACGACGGCGTCGTGGGGCGGCAACTCCAGGTCCTGGCCGTCCAGCTTCAAGATGGTCCGGAGCTTTATAAGGGCGGCGCGCACCTGGGCATCGTGGGCCGAGGTTTCCAGCCCCAGGTCATGGGCCTTGAGGAGGATGTTGCCGCGGCCGGACAAATCCGACACCGGGATGCGCCGGATGTTGCCCACGGTTTCCGGGACGATGTGCTCATAGGCCCGGGGGTTGCGCTTCACCGCGGCGGCATGGACCCCGCCTTTATGGGCGAAGGCGCTGCGGCCCACATAGGGCTGATAGCGGTTGGGACGCACGTTGGCCAACTCATAGACGAAGATGGAGAGCTCGCTCAAGAGCCGGAGATGGTCGTCGCTGATGCAGTCTATGTCCATCTTGAGCTTGAGGTTGGGGATGATGGAGCACAGATTGGCGTTGCCGCAGCGTTCCCCCACCCCGTTGATGGTGCCCTGCACCTGGACGCAGCCCAGTTCCACCGCGGCCAGGCTGTTGGCCACCGCCAGGTCCGAGTCGTTGTGGGCGTGGATGCCTAAGGGGACCTGGGGAAACCGTTTTTTGACCGCTTTGATGATCTCCGCCACCTGCGAGGTCAGGGTGCCGCCGTTGGTGTCGCACAGCACCAGGCAGTCGGCCCCCCCGGCCACCGCGGCCTCCAGGGACTTCAAGGCGTATTCATGATTTTCTTTGAATCCGTCGAAAAAGTGTTCCGCGTCGTAAAAGAATTCCTCCACCCGGGGCTTCAGGTAAGCCACGGAGCCGGTGATGAGTTCCAGATTGCGCTCCAGGGTGGTCTGCAAAATCTCTTTCACCTGGAATACCGAGGATTTGCCGAAGATGGTGATCACCGGCGCCCGGCTGATGAGGAGCTCTTGGAGGTTGGAATCCGTGTCTGGGGCTCTGTCTTTATGATGGGTGGAGCCGAACGCCGCGACTCTGGTAGAACCAAGGTCGTAGTTGCGGATTTCGGTGAAAAAATCCTTGTCCTTAGGGTTGGCCCCGGGCCAACCGCCTTCGACGTAGTGCACCCCCAACTGCGCCAGTTTCTGAGCGACCCGGATCTTATCGGGCAACGACAGGGCAAATTCCTCCGCCTGGGTGCCGTCTCTTAGGGTAGTGTCGTAGATTTTCACCTGGCGCATGGCTGCTCCTTTTTAAGGAGTTGTTAGTTGTTAGTTGTTAGTGGTTAGTTGACAGTTATTAGTTGTTAGTTGTTAGT
>CAZUBT010000006.1:0-65831 GCA_964618815.1 uncultured Desulfobacterales bacterium
AGGGCCTGGAGTGGGACGCGGTGTTCATCATCTGGGCCGCGGAAGGCCGCTTCCCCACCATCTACAACCAGGAACGGGACGACGACATGGAAGAGGAGCGCCGCCTGATGTACGTGGCCGCCACCCGGGCCCGGAACTACCTGGCTATGATTTTCCCCCACATCGGTTATAGTAGATACCAGGGCACGACCTTCAACTCTCCCTCCCGGTTCATCGCCCACCTGCCCCGCAACCTGCTGGAACCCTTTAAGGTGGGGGTGGAGGAGAGGTGGTAGAATTTTGCGGGGAGGGCCGTGGACCCCTGGCCCCCTTCCCCAAAATCCAGGAGACCTTATTCCATGAAGTCATGGGAGCCGCTTTATTTAGAGACGCATCGCCGGGGGTGGCTCAAAGAAAAGGTCGCCGCGGCTTATGATACCTTAAATCAGTGCAATCTCTGTCCCCGGAACTGCCTGGTGGACCGCCATCATGGGGAGTTGGGGCTGTGCCGCACCGGGGATCAGCCGGTGGTTTCGTCTTATGGGCCGCACTTCGGAGAAGAAGCCCCTTTGGTGGGACAGCGGGGCTCCGGCACTATCTTTTTCACCCACTGCAATCTCTACTGCAGCTTCTGTCAGAACTACGAAATCAGCCACGGCGGGGAAGGGGAGGAGATTTCCATCCCGGACCTGGCGGCCATGATGCTGAATCTCCAGAATCGGGGCTGCCACAATATCAATTTCGTAACCCCCAGCCACCAAGTCTCCCAGATTTTGGCGGCCCTGCCCCCGGCCATTGAGGGTGGGCTTAACGTTCCCCTGGTCTATAATACCGGCGGGTATGACGCGCTTCAGACCCTTCAACTCCTGGAGGGGGTGGTGGATGTCTACATGCCGGATTTTAAATTCTGGGACCCGGCGGTGGCCAAAGACCTGTGTGAGGCGGAGGATTATCCGGAGATCGCCCGGCAGGCTTTAAAAGAGATGCACCGCCAGGTGGGGGACCTGGTGATGGATGAGGATGGCGTGGCCCGGCGGGGGTTGCTGGTCAGACATCTCGTATTGCCCGACGGCCTGGCCGGGACCAAGGAGGTGGCTTCGTTCATCGCCCGGGAGATTTCCCCTCAGACTTATATCAATGTCATGGGCCAGTATCGTCCCTGCGGCCGGGCCTCGGACCACCCATCGTTGAGCAAGTTCCTGACGGGCCTGGAACACCACGAGGCCATGCGCATCGCCCGGGAGGCGGGGTTGACCCGCCTGGACCACCGGGAGAAGCTATTTAGGTGGTTGTAAGTTTAATGAAACCCCAGGATCGCTAAAAAGCAATTTATGCATCATTTAAAAAAATGTAGCACCGCCGCCCTTTGCGGTTATGGAGCCTGATAACCGAAAAATAAATGGACCACAGCATCTACGCCATCGGCGACATTCACGGCTGCCTGGACCTGCTGGACGGGTTGTTGTCCGAGATCCAGCCCGACCTGCACCGGGATAAGCTTCTGTTTATCGGGGACTATATTGACCGGGGGCCGGACTCCAAGGGCGTGGTGGATTATATCCTCAATCTGCAAAAGCTTTATCCCCGGGAAAATTTCATCTGCCTCAAGGGCAACCACGAGGCCATGTTCCAGGATTTCCTCCGGGGGATTGAACCGGATCTGTTCCTCTTGAACGGCGGCTTGAGCACCATTGAAGCTTATTGGGGGGCGAATTGGGACCGGCCGGAGAATTTAATCCTGCCGCCGGAGCATGAGATCTTTTATGACGAGTTGCAGTTATATTACGAGACCCCGAATTACCTCTTCGTCCACGGCGGCCTCAAGCCCATGACGCCCCTGGCGGACCAGATCGAAGAAGACCTCCTGTGGATCAGGGGGGAATTCATCGCGTCCCCCGAGGATTTCGGGCGGCTGGTGATCTTCGGCCACACCCCCTTCAAGCGCCCCCTGATAATGCCCAACAAGATCGGCATCGACACCGGCGCGGTGTACGGCAATTTGCTCACCTGCCTGAAACTGCCCCAGGAGGAGTTTTTTTACCGGGGCCATGGGAAAAGGGAAAAGTTCTGAATGTGCGGTAGAAGTAGTGAGGAGAGGAATTATACCAAGTTCTGTTTCCAATGCAACCAACTTAAGTTTCAATTTGCTGATAAGCCAGGTCTTTCTAACCGAAAACCGATAACCGAAAACCGAAAACGGTATTAGAAATATGGCGGGCGCGGCCCGCCCTATAATTTTCTGATGGCAAAATGCTAACCCGGCAACCCGCTCTTTCCCCCCTTCCCTCAACTCCCTTTCAGAGTCAGCGGCAGCCCCGCAACCACCAACACCACCAGGTCCGCAAGCTGCGCCAGGCATTGATGGAGCCGGCCGGCCCGGTCCCGAAAAGCCCGGCCCAGGGCATTTTCCGGGACTATGCCCCATCCCACTTCATTGCTGATAAAAATCGCCGGGGTGGAGGTATTTTTCAGAACCTCCAGAAGTTGCAGGCATTCCGCTTCGATGCCGCTTCCCTGGTCTTCTCTGAGCATCAGGTTGCTCACCCACAGGGTCAGGCAGTCCACTACAATCACCCCATAGCGGCCCTGGGACGCGGTAAGGGCGTCCTTCAGGTTAAGAGGCTCTTCCAGAGTCTCCCATTCCGGCCCCCGCTCCAGGCGGTGCCGGGCGATGCGGGCCGCCATTTCCGCGTCCCGGGCTTCCCCGGTGGCCACCAACAGCCGGGGCGCGGGAAAGCCCTGGGCCAGGGACAGCCCGTAGCGGCTTTTGCCGCTCTTGGCCCCTCCCAGAATCAGAGCCAGGCGAAAGGGATCGGTCATCATCAACGGTACCTGAAATCAGTTATCTGAGCCAAATGCTCCCCTCCCCCACAGACTCCTGCCTCACGGGCGGATAAGGCGGCCGGCCTGCATCTGGGACTCCAGGATGGTGAACATGTTGGACACCGTCCCCACCCCCAGGCGGTCCCGCACCTTATAGAAATCCAGGCAGGCGCCGCATACCAGGAGCTTCACCCCCATTTCTTCCAGGCCCTTGAGTTCCGGCAGCGCCGGAGAATCATTCAGGGCCAGGAAAACCCCCCGGTTGTAGAAGAGCAATTTCTGGGGGGCTTCCATCTGCACCAGGGATTGGAGAAAGGCCCCCATGAGAATGTCTCCCAGGGCCGGATCGCCGTCCCCCATGCGGTCCGAAGCGAAGACCACTACGGTGGTTAGGGGTGCGGGCGCGGCCGCGGGAAAGACGCAGGTCTGGGCGGCATCGCCGGCGGGGAGCCGGATGGTCAATTGGTAGCGCGCTCCCGCGGGCGTCATGGTCACCCGGCAGCCCCGGCTTTCCGCGAACCGGGTGATGTTATCCCGGGACAGGTCGCTGTCCACCACGACAATCAATTCCTCCAGGCCCTTGGCTTCCAGGGCCTCCTTGGTGCGGATCACCGGCAGAGGGCAGGCCAGGCCGGAAAGGTCCAGGATTTGCGGCATGTTTCATGCTCCTTGACCATCAGCGGCCACACCGCGACAAACCAGGCGGTTCAGCAAGGGTAACAGAAAGTTTAGCGCCGCCCTGGGCGGCGAATAATCTAGTGTGAATCTTCTTAAATAAGATGGCTTTTCTCTTGAGGGAAAAGCCCCAATAAAAGCCTGTATTTTACCCCCCTTTTCTAAAGGGGGGCAGGGGGGATTATATAAGCGTTTGATAATCCCCCTAAATCCCCCTTTAGGAAAGGGGGACTTTAAAGCAGTTTTTTATAGGACCAGGCAAATTAATTGCCTTACAATTTATGAAGCATGACACTAGAACCCTTGATTTATGGGGACGGCAAGCCGCGCCCCTGCAATGGATGAAAAACTTTCGGAGTTTCCGGTTGGACCGCGGTTAGCCGCCGCTAACCCGCTAAACCGCTGCCCCCGGGCCGCCTCAGCCCCCCAGGGAGATGGCCAGCGCGGTGGTGAGTTTTACCACATCCTGGTTGGTTTTGCGTAGATGTTGCGACAGACGTTGGGCCAGGCGCAGCAGCAGTTTGACCCCCATGCCGGGGTGTTCCTGGGCCAGCCGGATAAACTCCGTGCGGTTGAGCTCCAGCAACCGGCAGTCGGACAGGGCCGTCACCGTGGCGGACCGGGTATCTTCCTCCAGAAGGGCCATCTCCCCGAAAAACACCCCGTCCTCGGCTTTGAGCCGGATCATCACTCGCTCTTTGGGGGTATCTTCATCCAGGATCAGAGTAAGGCGTTTGGTGATCTCCACCTCCCCCTGGCACATGATGAACATGCTGTTCCCCGGCTCCCCTTCCATGAGGATGATGGCGCCCGCGGGAAACTCCTGGGAAGCGGCGTGGCTCAACGCCACCCGGATCTCGTCGTCCTCCAGGTCCATAAAGAGAAAGATATTGCGGAAAAACGCAGTATCCAGCATCAGATAGTGGGCCTCTGGGCCGCAATGACCACCGCGTACTGATGGGGCCCCAGGACCAGGTGGTTCGGCGGATTGATCTGGCACTCCACCTTGGCCCGGCCGAAGAGATGGGTCATTTTGGTCTCCGCGAATTTGCGCCGGATAAACTCATCAATGGCCGAGGGCTGGTCGGATAACAGATCATCCATGCTCAACACCCGGCCCTCAGTATATAAGGCCACCAGTATGGCTTGATAGCCCTCCTGCAGATAAGCCGCCAGCTCCCGCACCGTGCGTCCCTGAAAGCGGGCCGGGACCTCCACGGCCCAAAGGTTCTGGAGTTCTCCGGTCAACAGGGTGGTGAGCACCTTAAACAGCCCGGGAGAGGCAATGGCCCCAGCCATGATGGAGCTGTCATACTGGCCCCGGATAATCACCTCTTCCACCCCGGCCCGCTCCAAATAGGCGCGATTTTCCTGGCGCAGGAGTTCCGCCAGGATCCGGATCTTGGAATTAAGGGCCTTGAGAGTGAGAGCGGTGAACAAGGTGCGCTGATCCACCTGGGCCGCGCCTTCTCCCGTTTGGCGCTCCGCCAGGATGATGGCCTTGAAGGCTCCCTTAACATTGGCTTTCTGCAGGGTCTCTTCCCGGGAGTAGTCCCCCCAAAGGTAAAAGGTTTCGTGCTTCGAATATTTTTCTTTCAGGGCCTCCATCTGTTCCGGCGGCATTTTATTCACCAGGGCCACCGGCACCTCCTCAGGCAGACGCTTGAACAGGTGGTCCAGGAGGATCTCCGCGTCCTCATGCCAGCCCAGGATCAGAATGTGCTGCGTTGTTTGAATGGGTTCCAAGCCCCTCTCCCGGCGAAACTTGCGTTCCACGAACACCGAGGCAACGGTGGCGGTGAGCAAAGACAGGCTCAAGACGCCGCCCAGGATCACCACCGTGCCCACCAGCCGTCCCCAGAAGGTTACGGGGACCACATCCCCGTACCCCACGGTGGCCAAGGTAACCAGGGCCCACCAGAGCCCCTGTCCGAAACGATTATACCAGGGACCCTGGCCGGGTTCGGTGAGGGTGAACCCCAAGGCCCCCAGGACAATGAGCAGGACTACCGCCCGGATCAGGATAAAGACCCGTTCCCGGTGTAAGGTCCGGAAAAACGCGCTAATCGATGCTCGGGCCACAAATCTCCGATGCGGCTCGGCAAGCCGCGGTTCTAATTACTCACCGGAAAATCCGGCCCCTCAGGTTTCCCTATGGCAATCCCGGCACTCGATGGGACCGGCCTTCCGTCCCTGCTGCCGCAACTTCAGGTGACAGCCCTTACATTGCCGATGATAGGCATTCTTGAGATCGGGCCGCCTCCCCTGCGCCTTGAGGTCGTGGCAGGTGCGGCATTGCTTCACGGGCTGCCCTTGCTTCCAAAGATTGCGCTTGCCCTGCCACTCATGGTGGCACTGCCGGCAGTCGATGCGCCGGTCCTCGTGCAGCTTATGGCTAAACCACACCGGCGGTTTTTCCCAATGCCTCTGCCAAATGATACGCAGCCAGCCCGCCCCTGGGGCCTCGGTGGGGAGCCGGGATTGGGCCCCTAACAGGACCAGCGCCCCCAAGGCCAGGGCCACGATTGCCGCCGCCCGGCGTCGGGGAGGCCCCGCCTGGTCAGTCCTGGTAGTAGGACGCGCAGGACGTGTCCGATTCCCAGACATTGACCCGGCTGACCTGGGCGCCGCTACGGTTCAAGACGGCTCCCAGGCGTTCAAAGAGATAACGAGCCAGGTTCTCCGAAGAAGGATTCAGCTCCTTAAACGCCGGCAATTCGTTTAAATATTTATGGTCAATCTCCTCCAGGACCGCGTTAACCCTGGCTTTGACCACCCCAAAGTCCATGAGCAATCCCGCGTCATCCAACTCCCGGCCCTGGAGGAAAACTTCCACCTTCCAGTTGTGACCATGGAGGGCTTCACATTTGCCGTTAAAATTTTCCAGCCGGTGGGCCGCGGAAAATTGGGTAAGAATTTTCAATTCATACATCTATCAGAGGCCCTCTTTAAGGGTGCGCAGCCGGGTCTCCATGCGGCCCAGAAGGGTTTTCAGGTCGGTTTGCAGCCCGGCCAGTTCTTTATGGCGTTTGGCGATTATGACCTTCAGTTCCTGTAGCCAGAATTCCAGGAAGGCCATTTCCCGTTGGCGGAGTTCTTCCTCCACCCGCCGCTTCAACTGCTTTACCAGAACTTCATCCATACAGCCGCCTTAACTTATAATTATTACGCTAGAAAGTAATCTATGTCAATCAGTTCTGATGGGGGTCCGCCGACGGGAAGTGGCGGGTTTGGAGTTTAGCAGATTAGCTCTTAGGTTCAAGGTTCAAGGTTCAAAGTTCAAGGTTCGAGGTTTTAGGTTTAAGAAGCCAGTCAATAAGAAGCAAGACCTACCAGCTAAAAAGCCGAACAGCTAAAAATTTATCCGTAAATAAACCGAGAACTTTAAAAAATTAGATCAACGCTCCCTTTGTCCTTAATTTTGCGGGCACGGCTTGCCTTGCCCGCCAATCAAGGATTCTGTTTTGCGCAGGCTAAAGCCTGCGGCTACAGAAAAGGCTCCTCCATTAAAAATAAATAACCCTTTGCAACGCTTTCAAACTCAGTGGAAAGAAGCTGACCGAACCACCGAAAACTGAAAACCGCTTTAAAAATACCGCATGGGCCACCGGTGCCGCCGGGCCAGGCGCTTCAGCCGCCAGGAGGGATTGACCGCCACGGGATGGCCGATACTCCGGAACAGGGGTAAATCCTGGTAGTGATCGCCATACGCATAAGACTGTGACAGGTCCAGGTCCAGCGCCTCCGCCAGTTCCAGCAGCAGGCGCAGTTTGTTTTCTCCCCGGGGATGGAGGCCCATGATCTCCCCGGTGAATCTGCCGTCAGCCTGGCCGATCTCCGTGGCGATGAGCCGGGCTGCGCCCAATTCCTCCTTTAGCGGCAAGAGTAAAAAGGCCAGGGAGCCGGTCAAGAGGACAATCTCATGCCCCTTAGCCCGGTGCTCCCGGACGCAGGCCGATCCCGAGGCGCTCACCCGGGGGGCGATGGCAACCGCGTAGCACTCCCGGGCCCAGCGGAGCGTGTCTTCCACCGCCAACCCTTTTAGATAAAACTTATCCCGAAAACGCTCCCTTGGATGCCGGGCCAGCCGTCCGAAAAAGTTCGCGGCCTGGGGCAGGCTCAGATGCCCCTGGCGCAGCAAATACCAGAAAAACAGGGGTTCCGTCCGACCCCGCACCAGGGTCTGATCTACATCAAAGATAGCGGCAATGCGACCCATAGCCCTTCCCGCTGATACCCCCCCGCTTTCTGGGGAGGGGGATCCTTCAACCTTAACCTTTATCGGATGTGAAATAGGTGCGGCCGTCCAGGATTACCGGAATCCCCCGGAGGACGCAGAGAGCCACGGATAGCAATATAAGACCTTGATTCAGAGGATGCAACACTGCCGGCGCGGTGGGGTAATGGAGCGCCAGGGCATGGGTGAGATACAACTGGCAGAAGACCATGGCCTTGGCCATCCCGTAGAAGGCCCGCATAAATCGGGAGGCCACCAAAAACCGCCCCCAGGACGTATGCATCATGCCGAACCCGGATTTTCCCCGGGTCAGGGCCGCCCCCCGGACGCCGTCCACCACAAAGGAGCGGATTAAAAACACGATGGGAACCCATAGGGGCGCCATCCCCAGGTACATGAAAGTGATCCACAGGATATTTTCCACCGCCCGGTCCAAAGCCACATCCAGGACCGCCCCCAATTCGGAGACTTCGTTTCGCAGCCGGGCCACATAGCCGTCAAACCAATCCATTATAAAGAGGATAATCAACAGGCCCAAACCCATAAGCCGCACCCCGAAGCGGGGCACAAACAGGAGGCCCACCACCAGCAGCAATATCGGCAAACGGGCCAGGGTGATTATATTGGCCAGGGACATGGATAACCCTTGAGGCTAGGGGGAAATTAGCTAAAAGTTTAACAGAATCAGAGGCGCCTTTCAAATTATATCAGGCTGGGGGGAGTTTTTAAAATTGCCCCGGCCGGCTATCCGGGTCAAAAGGCTTTTTTGCCCGCAGGTTTTGTGCTATGTTGAATCTGGTTGAAACCCCCATTTTCCTGAAAAAAGGCGGACATCCAGATGACTTTTTCCAGGTCGGAGCATTTTGCGGCCTTTCAAGTGATCGGGCAGAGATACGAACTGCTGCGCCGCCTCCGGGAGGAGCCCTGGGGGGATGTGTGGTTGGCCCGGGATAAAGTCCTGGGCGCGGAAGTGGGGCTTAAGCTCTTGCACCGGGAGGACCCGGATTGGCTTGCGGCGCCGCCGTTCTTTGTCCAGGAAGCGACCCTGGCATTGCAATTACGCCATCCCCAGATCCTGGGGGTATTTCATCTGGAGCGGGAGGATAATCTCCTTTGCCTGGTCCAGGAGCCCTTTTCCGGAGAGAGCCTGCTGGCGCACCTGACCCGGCTGGCCCGCTTCAGCCTGCCACACGGGCTCCACCTGCTGGAACAGGTGAGTCAGGCCCTGACTTTCGCTCATGACCGGGGTCTGGCGCATCACAGCCTCAATCCCCTGAATATCCTTATGGAGGCCCAACAGGTGCGGGTGGGCAATTTTGCCTTTCCCCGGGCCGATACCGAGCAGGCCCTGTACCTGGAGCTGAAAGCCTATGACCCCCCGGAAGTCGTCCAGGGGGATCAGCCCACCCCGGCCGGCAACGTCTTTTCCCTGGGAGTCCTGGGCTTCCGCCTGTTGGCCGGTAGCCTGCCTTATCCCCTCACCTTTGACGAGCCGTTCCCTTATCGCCTGGAAACCATGCCCGCGGACCTGGAGGAGATTCCCATCCCCTTCCAGAATCTGCTCCTGCAGTGCCTGGCGGTGGAACCGGAAGAGCGCTTCCCCGACGCCGGGGCCTTCCTGGAGCAACTGCGGGAGGTGCGGGACCGGTGGCGTCCCCAACGGCGGACCTGGGGCGAGGGCGGACCGGGAAAAGAGGCTCCCGGCTGGAAACCCAGGGTCCAACAGGCCGGCGAATTCGCAGGAAGGCTCTGGGCCAAAGGCAAACCCTGGGGAGATAAGCTGGGGCAGAGCCTGGCCGCGGCCTGGAACAAGTATCGTCCGGAGCCTCGCCACCTGTGGCGAGGCGCGGGGGCAATTCTCCTGATAGCCGCGATAGTCCTCGCCGGGAGTAAGATGCGCGGCTGGTGGGCCTCTTACCTGTCCAAGCCCGCGGCGGTGGCCTCCAAACCGGCTCCCAGTTCGGTAAAGCTTCCAACCGCGGCGGGCGGCGGACCGCCTATGACGGAAGCCGAAGAAGCCGCGTCGGCCAGGGTCGTCAAACCGGCCCCTGGTGCGACCCCCGAGGCGGCCCCGGTTCCCCCGGCTCCCGGGGAGGCGAAACCCTCGGCCAAGGAAGACCGCTACACGGTCATCGCCGCCACCTATGACAAAAGGGACGCGGCCCAAGGTCTGCTCAAACGGCTCAAGGCCGCGAATATCAACGCCAAGGTGGTGCCGGGCAAAAGCGGCGACAAAACCAAGTACCAGGTGCAGGTGGGACCCATCAGCGGCGCCAAGGCCGCCCAAGACATGGCCCGGCGCATTAAGAGCCGGGAGGGCCTTACCCCCAAGGTTCAGAAGATTGTCGAGAAAAGTAAAGCCGGCGGCAAGGCCAAAAACAAGGGCGGCAGCCCCGCCAAATCGCCGAAAGGAACTTGATGACTACCGCAGTAAAGACCACGGACATCCCCGGATTAGGCCCCCGGCACTCCGGCAAGGTCCGGGATATTTACGACCTGGGAGACCGATTGCTGCTGGTGGCCTCGGATCGCATTTCCGCGTTTGACGTCATCATGAACGAGCCCATTCCGGATAAGGGCCGCATCCTCACCCGGCTCTCCGCCTTCTGGTTCCGGCATCTTAAAGATGTGGCGCCCAATCACCTGATTTCCCTGCAGGTGGAGGATTTCCCCCCGGCCTGCCGGCCCTACCGGGAGGTATTGGCCGGCCGCACCATGCTGGTGCGCAAGTGCCGGCCTTTGCCGGTGGAGTGCATCGTCCGGGGTTATCTGGCGGGCTCCGGTTGGGCCGATTATCGCCAAACCGGCGAGATTGCCGGCTTGAAACTCCCCCCGGGCTTGGCGGAGTCGGATAAGCTCCCGGAGACGGTGTTCACCCCTTCCACCAAAGCGGAGTTGGGGACCCACGACGAGAATGTTTCTTTCCAAGGCATGGCCGAGAAAATCGGGGAGCCCCTGGCGGCCCGGGTCCGGGACCTCAGCCTCGCCCTGTACCGCCGGGCCTTGGATTGGGCCGAGCCCCGGGGCATCATCATCGCGGACACCAAGTTCGAGTTCGGCCTGACGGACGCGGGGGAGCTATTGCTCATCGACGAGGTTCTGACCCCCGACTCCTCTCGCTTCTGGCCCCGGGAAGACTATAAGCCCGGCGGCCCTCAGAAGAGCTTCGACAAGCAGTATCTCCGGGACTACCTGGAATCCCTGGGTTGGAACAAGCAGCCCCCGCCGCCGCCGTTGCCGCCGGAAGTCATTGCCAATACCCGAAAGCGTTACGTGCAGGCATTGAAGGCTTTGACGGGGGAGGAGTTGGTTTGATGAAGGTATAAGGGGCCTGGGGGAAAAAGACCTAAGTTTCGCACCCTTTTTACGCCTAAAAACCAGGGGGGCAATGCAGGTGAGGGGCAACCCGGGAAAAATATTCGGTGGCACAGGCTTTCCAGCCTGTGCGGTCATCTATCCATTAAATTGCGCCTTATACCAATTCGCCATCAAAGGTTTATTTTTCGTAGTTCGCCTGCCTTTTTAGGGCGAACACAAGGTTCGCCCCTACGATAGCGTTTTGTAATTCTTTGATTGCACCTCGGTATTAAAACACCGCCGAGGGCGGCGGTGCTACACGAACAGTCGGGAGCTGCCGGTCCCTGCCCCCTCCCCCAAACCCCCTCATACCAAGTTCTGTTTCCAATGCAACAAACTTAAGTTTCAATTTGCTGATAATCCTGGTCTTTTTAACCGAAACCGAAAACGGTATCAAAAGCTATCCAGGTCGATCTCCCAGGCATATTTGATGGCGTGATTGGCGAAGGTTACTTGCCGGAACCCCGCGGTTTTTAATTTCTTCAACAGATCGCTCTTATCCAGAAATAAAAACACCAGGGGACGGTTGAACAACACGCAATCCATTTTGAGGGCGGATTTATCCGGGCCGCTCAATTCCATCTTGACATCAAAGCCCTTGCTTAAAAAATCCCGGTCCAGGTAGGCCGCCAACTCCTCCCGGCCTTTGACGGCCCGCTCTGACGCGGCCTTTTGCATGGCTTCGTTAAATTTCTTCAGGTCCTTTTCCCGCCGGGCCACTTCTTGGAGCAGCTCCTGGGCTTCCTGGTATGCCTCCGCCTTCTTGGGGACGGCCTCCAGGTGCTTCCGGGCCTCGTCCAGTCTGCCGTAAGTCCGCTGCTTGAGGTCCTCATGATCCGGATTCCCTTCGGCCAGGGCCTGCTTGGCCTTGTCTAAATGGAGAAAGGGCAGGAGGCTGTTGAAATCCCGGTCTTTGGCGGCTTGTTTGGCCAGTTCCTGCAAGAGGTAATCCCTGGGGAAAATCGCCACCAGCTTATATTCCGGCTTGGGGAAGATTTGCCAGGTAACGGGATCCAGCTTGAAAGACCTCTCCACGGTTAAAGCCTGCACCTTGCCGCCCCGCCAGTAAAGCTTCACCAGGTCGGGAACGTTTCGGCTCCCCTTTTTCTTCCCCAATTTGAGATAATCCACCTGCTCCGAGACCCAGACCTCGTCAAATTTCACTTCCAGGCTATCCCGGCTCCTGGACCGCAATTCATCAACCCCATAGAATATATTCGCCGCCTCCCGGTAAGCCTTCCAGACCTCCAGGGACTCCCGGCCCGGCTCCTTGATTTTCTTAGCCTTGTGAAAATCCCCGAATACCGCGGAGTTAAGGAGCGCCTGCTTTTCCCCCGGTTTTCCCTTGCCGGCCCCGGTCAGGGTGACTAGAGAAATCAGGATAAGGACCAGGAACCAGAATTGGGTTAAAATTCTGTGCATTTAACTTTCACCTTTCATACCGAGTTGCAATCAAGGAATTACGAAACACTATCGTAGGGGCGAACCTTGTGTTCGCCCACCATTCAGGGCGAACACAAGGTTCGCCCCTACAAAAAATATACGTTTGACTGCGAATTGGTATCAGAAGTCAAAATCCGACCCCTGGGGAGCCTGCAAATTTATAGGGCGGCCCGTGGCCGCCGTCATTCGGCTGAGATACGTTACCCGCCGCTAAAACCTAAATAATTTGGTAGGGTTATGTTTAGTGGAGACATAAACTTTCGGGGAAAAGCAGGTTTTTCGCCCTATCAAAGAGTTGAAGGTTTGCAGCGCCAATTCAGGAGTATTGTTGGATTCACTTAAGTGAGACAGCACGATATTTTTCAGTTTGCCGGAGCCATGTTCCAATACGGCCAATCCCGTCTGCTTATTGGACAAATGACCGCCATCGCCGGCAATCCAGTATTTGAGATATTCGGGATAAGACCCGCGTTTCAGCATTTCCGGATCATGATTGGACTCGATGAACAGGAAATCGGCCTGGGAAATATGGCTGCCGATATTGTTACACACCTGTCCGGCATCGGTAATTACCGATACTCTGATTTTGCCGTGGATGGTGAAGGATACGGGATCGGCTGCCGAGTGGGATTTGGAGAACGCTTCGATCTGCAAATTGCCGACCCTGACAATATCGTTATTTTTTATCTTCTTAATCAAAGATTTTTCCGAGCATAACAAACGGTTGGCCGCGGTTTTCTTGGTGGCGAAAATGGGAACCTTAAATTTTCTGGCAAAAACATCAGCCCCTTTAACGTGGTCAATGTGTTCGTGGGTAATGAAAATTCCTTTAATCTTATGGGGTTCTAGTCCAAGAACCTGCAACCTGGCGCAAATCTGCCTGGTGCTGATGCCGGCATCAATCAAGACCGCGGTCTCTGCTTTCCGGTCTTCTATATAGAAGCAATTCCCCCATGACCCCGAAGCTAACGCCGCAATTCTCATAGGAAACACCGAATATAGGTTGGATTAACGGGGCGCGACGCGCACCCTAGGGGATTTTTCTGAAGTAAGCGGGGGCCTCTCATTTTCAAACACCCTCTTGCGACAAAATTTCTTCAACGCCGCGCTTCAGTGCGGGGAGAGCATTTTGGGTGATTTGCCATACTTTGGAGAGGTCCACGCTTAGATAGTCATGGATCAGAACATCCCGCAATCCCGCAATTCGCCGCCAGGGGATTTCCGGATGTTTGTCCCGGGTATCCGGGGATAACCTCTTGGTAGCTTCGCCGATAATTTCCAGTTGCCTGACCACGGCATCCTGCCAATGGGAGGTGGACATAAAGACGTCGTGGCCGACGGAGGTATATGATTCGATCTTCTGGATAGCATCCAAAATGTGGCGTAAATAGATATCGTCGCTTTTCACAGAGGCACCGCCTCTTTGAGAACCCTTTCTTTCAGATAAGGGCTGACCGCGGCCTCTGTGACCACGTGCACCCGGCAGCCCAGCAAATCCTCCAGGTCTTGCTTGATGGCAATGATATCCAGGAGACTGCGGTCTTCCTCCATCTCCACCAGCAAATCCAGATCGCTGGCCTCCGTGGCCTCCCCCCGGGCCACCGAGCCGAAGACGCGGATGTTGGTGGCACCGTGCTGACGGGCAATGCGGATAATTTCTGGCCGCTTTTGAGCAAGATCCATGAATTTCATGTTTTGTCGGGCTCCGCGGTCCCATGGTTATGCTTCTCTTCGCACGGACACGGTGCATTTTTATGCACCAGCCGGTCCAGCCGGGCGCAATACAGGGCCATAAAGGTCCGGCACGACCCGGCGCCATCCACAGCCTGCACCTTGGGGAAAGAGGCATGCTCACACGATAGATCGCACCATTTCATGGGCTGCTCTTATCGTTTCCAAGCCAGTTATACTGATATTTCACAATAAGTTATTACGCCTTTCAAGGGACAGTTCTGTGGGGTGCGCGGGCGTACCCTATACCTAGCCCTTCGCCTTGCGGGTGATGATTTCGTACGCCTGGTTCAACGCCGCGGGGAGTTTGTCTTTATCCGGTCCTCCCGCCTGGGCCATGTCGGGGCGGCCGCCGCCGGAGCCGCCCACCATGGGGGCCAGTTCCTTGATGATGGCCCCGGCCGGAAAGCGGGCGGTGAGGTCCTGGCTCACCAGGGCGACCAGCATGGCCTTGTCCCCGGCCGCGGCGCCGCACACGATGACCCCGCTCTTGAGTTTATCCAGCAGTTTCACCGCGAATTCCCGCAGGGCCTTGGGGTCCGGGGCCTGGACCTGGACCGCGAGGACCGGCACGCCCTCCACGGTGCGCACTTCCTCCAGCATATCCCGGGCCTGGGACGCAGCCAGCCGCCCTTGCAGGGCCTCCACCTCTTTTTCCAATTCCTTCTGGCGCTTCAGGGCCTTTTTCAGGCGGCTAATGAGGTCGGTGCGGCTGCCTTTCAGGAGGGCTGCGGCTTCATCCAGTTCATTCTCCAACTCCTGGGTAAGCTGCACCGCCTCAGGGCCGCACACCGCCTCAATGCGCCTGATGCCCGCGGCGACGGAGGCTTCGCCCACGATCTTGCACAGGCCGATGTCGCCGGTGCGCTGCACGTGGGTGCCGCCGCACAGTTCCCGGCTCAGTTCCGGGATGGCCACCACCCGCACTTCGTCGCCGTATTTTTCCTCAAAGAGCGCGGTGGCCCCGGCTTCCAGGGCCTGGGTGACGCTCATCTTGTCCGTCATCACCGGCAGGTTCTCCACCACCGCCCGGTTCAGGGCCAGTTCCAGCCTGCCCAGGTCCTGGGGGGTGATGGCCGCGAAATGGGTGAAGTCGAAGCGCAGCCGCTCCGGCTCCACTAAAGACCCGGACTGCTTGACGTGGTCGCCGAATTGGGCCCTAAGGGCCGCCTGGAGGATGTGGGTGGCGGTGTGGTGCCGGGCGATCCGGGCCCGGCGCTCGCCGTCCACCTGCAGGTGGGCCGCATCATTGACTTTGACCTCCCCGGCTTCCACCACCCCCTGGTGGACGATGAGGTCGTTGGGGAGGCGCTGGGCATTGGCCACCCGGATGCGCCAGCCGTCCCCGGTGATGACCCCGGCATCTCCCGTCTGGCCGCCGGATTCGCCGTAAAAGGGCGTGGCCCCGGTGATGACCTCCACCTCATCTCCCGGTACGGCCTGTTCTCCATGACCCTCATGGATAATCAGGGCCTTGACGACGCTGTCCGCTTCCAGGGTGTCATAGCCCAAAAATTGGGTGGCGGGCCACTGGGCCAGTTCCACATAGACCTGGGGAACGCCTTCGCCCAGGCCGCCCTTCCAGGAGGCCCGGGAGGTCTCCCGCTGGACTTTCATCTGGGCTTCGTAGCCTTCGAAATCCAGGCGCAAGCCTTCTTCCTTGAGCGCGTCCTGGACCAGATCCAGGGGAAAGCCGTAGGTGTCGTAGAGCTTGAAGGCCACTTCCCCCGGCAGCACCTGGCCGCCCTTGGCCTTCAGGTCGGCCAGTTCGTCGGCCAGGAGCTTCAGGCCGTGGTCCAGGGTGTCGGCAAAGCGCTCTTCCTCGTGGGTGACGATCTGGGTGAGGACCTTGCGAGCCTCGGTGAGTTCCGGATAAAACTCGCCCATGAGCTCCACCACCCGGTGGCACACCCCGGGGAGGAAAGGGGATTTCAGCCCCAGAAGGCGGCCGAGGCGGATGGCCCGGCGCAGGATGCGGCGCAGCCCGTGGCCCCGGCCCTCGTTGGACGGGAGGATGCCGTCGGCCATGAGGAAAGTGGTGGCCCGGCTATGGTCGGCGATGACCCGGAAGGCCACGTTTTGGGACTCATCATTTCCGCCATAGGCCAGGCCCGCCAGGTCTTCGATGCGGCCGATGACCGGGCGCAGCAGATCGGTGTCGAAGTTGCTGTGTACTCCTTGAATCACCGCGCACAGGCGCTCCAGCCCCATGCCGGTGTCGATGCTGGGCTTGGGCAAGGGGTTCATGGCCCCGTCCAGGCTGCGGTTAAACTGCATGAAGACCAGGTTCCAGATCTCCAGGTAGCGGTCGCATTCGCACTTGCCGATGGCGCAATCCGGCCCGCAGGCCATGGCTTCGCCCTGGTCCACGAGGATTTCCGAGCAGGGGCCGCAGGGGCCGGTATCCCCCATGGCCCAGAAATTGTCTTTCTCACCCAGGCCCACGATGCGCTCCGGGGGGATGCCGGTGATCTTTTGCCAGAGCTGCCGGGCTTCGTCGTCGTCATAAAAGACCGTGGCCCAGAGCTTATCCTTGGGCAGCTTGTAGTGTTCCGTCAGCAGCTCCCAGGCCATCTCAATGGCGCCTTCCTTGAAGTAGTCGCCGAAGGAGAAGTTCCCCAGCATCTCAAAGAAGGTGTGGTGCCGGGCGGTGAAGCCCACGTTTTCCAGGTCGTTGTGCTTGCCCCCGGCCCGGACGCACTTCTGGGAACTGGCGGCCCGGGTGTAAGGCCGGGTTTCCTCCCCGGTAAACGCCTTCTTGAACTGCACCATGCCTGCGGTGGTGAAAAGGAGCGAGGGGTCGGTCCCGGGCACCAGCGACGAGGAGGCCACCCGGGTGTGGCCTTGACCGGCGAAGTAGCGCAGAAAGGTTTCCCGGACGTCGCGGCTGGTCATGGGGCCTCCTTGTCGGCCGCGGCCGGGGCCGGCATCCCGTGGGAGGCCCGGATCTGCCGCTCCACCTCCAGGACCACCTCGGGGTGCTCCTTGAGGTAGGCCTTGGCATTTTCCCGGCCCTGGGCCATGCGTTCGCTGCCGTAGCTGTACCAGGCGCCGCTCTTGGTGATGAGCCCCTGCTCCGCGGCCAGGTCCAGGAGGTCCCCTTCTTTGGAAATCCCCTGGCCGAAGATAATGTCGAACTCCGCCTCTTTGAAGGGCGGGGCCAGCTTATTTTTCACCACCTTGACCCGGGTGTGGTGTCCGATGAGGTCGTTGCCTTCTTTGATAGGGCTCACCCGGCGGATGTCCATGCGCATGGACGCGTAAAATTTCAAGGCGTTGCCGCCGGTGGTGGTTTCCGGGTTGCCGAACATCACCCCGATCTTGTGCCGGATCTGGTTGATGAAGACCACCGAGGTCATGGAGCGGCCGATGGCCGCGGTGAGCTTGCGCAGGGCCTGGGACATGAGCCGGGCCTGGGAGCCCATCTGGGCGTCCCCCATATCCCCTTCCAACTCGGAGCGGGGCACCAAGGCAGCCACGGAGTCCACCACCACAATGTCCACCGCGTTACTGCGCACCAGGATTTCCGCGATCTCCAGGGCCTGCTCTCCCGAATCGGGCTGGGAAATGAGCAGGTCTTCCGTCCGCACTCCCAGTTTCCGGGCATAGGTCACGTCCAGGGCGTGCTCCGCGTCCACGAACGCGGCCACGCCTCCGTTTTTCTGGGCTTCCGCGGTGATATGCAAGGCCAGGGTAGTCTTGCCCGAAGCCTCGGGTCCGAAAATCTCCACCACCCGGCCCCGGGGAATGCCGCCGATGCCTAAGGCCAGGTCCAGGGAGAGACAGCCGGTGGAGATCACCGGGACATCCACTTTTTCATCCGCGCCCAGGCGCATGATGGCGCCTTTGCCGTAGTGCTTTTCAATCTGGCCCAGGGCCTGGTCCAGGGCCTTGGCCTTGTCCGCGGTGGTTTGATCGCTCATATGGGGTTCCTTTTGTTAAAATAGTTTATTGGGGGAAGGCGTGCCGTGCATGTCGCATATTGTTCGGCGGCCACGGGCCGCCCTATAATTTCTGCTCACTGGTCTGAAAAGTTTTCGGTTTTCGGTTAAGAAACCGGCAAGGAGTTGGGCTCCCCGGTCCCAAGCTCCATTTGGGAAGACATGTAGGGTGCGTTCTACGCACCATCCAACAGAATCCTTTCACGATTTAAGGGTGTTCCAAAAGTGCATGAATAACTGCTTACTGGTCACTATCCTCACCCAAAGGGATGACCTTTAACGGCGTGTACACCGACCCCTGGGGGGAGAGCACGCTGCGAAACAGGATGATCTCTCCCACCTGGAAGGGCGGCCAGTCGGGAGACGGCAGGTATTTGAGCATCTTGGCAAGCCGCTCCCGCCCCCGGGGGGATTTGACCCGCCCCAGGGTGAGGTGGGGATGAAACGTCCGGCCCTCCAGGGGATAACCCTGTGGGGCGAAGGCCTGCTCCAGCCCCCGGTATAATTGCCCCAAGGGGGCCAGGTCCCCTGCCAACCCCAGCCACACCACCCGTGGGTTGTTGATGCTGGGAAAGGCTCCGAGGGCGGTGACCCGTAACTTAAATGGGGCCGCGTCCGCGGCGACCTCCAGGGCCGCCTGGGCCAGGGCGTCCACCTCCGCGTCCGGCACGTTGCCGAAAAATTTCAAGGTCAGGTGGATGTTCCCCGGGGGAACCCAGCGCACCTCGGCGCCGCTTTTTTTCAGTTCCTGGATTAGCAATGCCAATCCCGGACGCCAGGCCGCAGGCAAATCAATGGCTAGAAAAGCGCGAATCATTTTTTTCTTAGCTATCAGCTATCAGCAGTCAGCTATCAGCTTTTTATGTGTTTTTGACAAATCAACCACTGGTGGTGCGTGGAACGCACCCTACAAATCCGAACCCTCTCGTAGGGTGCGCACTGCGCACCTTCTATGACTTTCCTTTGCCAAAACAATACCTTAGGAGTTACGGGATAGGTCAGCAAATGTTTTAAAAGCTGACTGCTAAAAGCTGACAGCTACTTAAGCTCCCTCCGCAGGCGGTCCAGGGCCATCTGGGCCGTCAGGGTTTTGATCTCCTCCCGGTCGCCGTGGAAGATATAGTGATAGAAATGCACCCCTTGGGGCAGGGCCAATCCCAGATAAACCGTGCCCACGGGCTTTTTCGGGGTCCCGCCGGTGGGTCCGGCGATACCGGTGACCGACAGCCCTACATCGGCTTTAAATAATGCTTTCACCCCCAGGGCCATGGCCTGGGCGGTTTCGGCGCTCACCGCGCCGTGTCGGGCCAGGGTGGCCGCCGGCACCCTGAGGAGGTCCATCTTGGCCTGGTTGCTATAACTTACCACGCCGCCCAGAAAATAGTCCGAAGACCCGGAAATATTGGTGACCCGGTGGCCGATGAGCCCGCCGGTGCAGGACTCCGCCACCGCCAGGGTCAGGCCCTGGTCCTTCAAGAGTCGGCCCACCAGGACCTCCAGAGGGGCCTCTTCCGGGCCCATCAAGGTGTCCCCCACTTCCTGGGCCAGTATCCCCACCAGGCGGTCCATGGCCGCTTCCAGGGCCTGGGGGTCCGATCCCCTGAGGGTCAGGGTGAGGTGATTCTCCGGGAAGCAGGGGTAGTAGCCCACGGTCACGCCATGGGTAAATTCCGGCAGCCGGGAAACCACCTCCTGCAACTGGATTTCGGAGATCCCGAACAGGCGCAGGGTGCGCCGGCAAATGGCCGCGCCGCCCCCGGTCCAGGCCACCAACCCGGGAAGCACCAGCGAATCGAACAAAGCCCGCATCTCCCGGGGCACCCCCGGGAGAAAAAATAGCCGGGCGTCGTGGTATTTCAGGGAAAAGCCGCAGGCCGCGCCCCCGGGGTCCAGGACCGTGGCCCCTTCCGGGATCAGGGCCAGCCGGGCATAGCGTTCCTCCCAGGGGATGCGTTTTTCCTCCAGACAGCGGCGGATGCGGGCCAACAGGACTTCGTCCTGAAAGAGCTTCAGATTCAGGGCCTGGGCCGCGGCGGCCACGGTGATGTCGTCTTCCGTGGGCCCCAGCCCCCCGGTGATAATGATGAACCGGGAGCGCTTCAGCCCCTGGGCCAGGATCTCCCGGAACATGGGGGCCCGGTCTCCCAAAATGGTGATGCACTGCACCTCCAGCCCCGCTTCATGGAGGCGGCGGGCCGCATACCGGGCATTAAAATCCGCCACCCGGCCGGTGATCAACTCCGTGCCGGTGGTGATGATTTCGCCTTGCATCGGTTTTCCGTGTAAGGATTACTTTGGGGGAGGGGCCGTTGGCCCCCAATGCTTAGTTGCATAAATAACTGCTCGATAAAACAAGCATTGTAGCTATAAACGGATATTTAAAGTCCCCCTTTTCTAAAGGGGGATTTAGGGGGATTATCAAGCGCTTATTTAATCCCCCCTTACCCCCCTTTAGAAAAGGGGGGAATTTTCCCCCGTCGTTAATATGCGTTAGATTAATGCAATCAACCACTAGCCCACTCCCCCCAAATTCATAACTATCTCCAAGACCAACCGCGCCATCACCCCGGCCACCACGTCGTCCGCCACCACTTCCAACCCGCCGGAGGGGCCGGAGCAGAAATAACGGATGGGGGGCGGCTTTAGGATGTCCAGGACCCGAAATATCAAAAAGCCGGCCAGGGCGCATTGCCAGGATAAGGGGACGCCCGCCAGGGTAATCAACATCCCCGCCACTTCATCGATGACGATGGCGGGATGGTCCTCCCGTCCCAGCCATCCTTGGGCCGGGCCCGCGGCCCACAGGGCAATGCCCAGAAGCGCCGCCACTCCCAGGCCGTAGCCCCAGGGGCCGGCCTGGGCCAGGAGCCACCACAGGGGCAGGGCCGCCAGGGAACCCCAGGTGCCGGGCGCTACGGGCAGGTAGCCCGCCCCTCCCCAGGTGGCCAGGGCCAGGATCAGCCGCCGACGTGCCAGGCTGTCTGCCGGTGTCTTCATCTTAACGTTTCAGAAATACATGGATTTAATGCGCTTGTCAATGGTTCCCGGATCAGAGCTGAATGCAGGCATGCACTGGATGATTATATGCAGCGCCGCCGCCCTCGACGGTGTTGCGACAACCTTGGAAACTCATGTGGTCTGCCGTGATCGCTGCCGGCGCCGGCTGTTCTTTGGTGGCACAGGCTTTCCAGCCTGTGCATGAGCAGGCGAGGGCGCCTACTCCACATTTTTCGGGTCTCACCGACGAAATGCCCAATGGCCTTTACCATTGCCGATATCCAAGGTTCTATCGGGTGCGAAACTTGATTTCATGAGTTGTCAGTTTTTCGGCCACCGTGTATTAAAGGCGCTTTGATGCAGGGGCAGGGGAACGCCCCCCCAAGGTTATCTTCCCTGGAGCAGAAAAGAGCTTACAAATTAAACAGATATTTCCTATAATTGCAACTATGCGTCTTCATCAGGCGGAACCTCCGACCCCTCAACCCCGCATCGTCCCCCGTCCGGAGCACATCGTGTCCCGGCGAGACATCGCCCTGGAAGCCCTCAAGGTGCTTTATCGCCTGCTGCACGCGGGATACACCGCGTATCTGGTGGGAGGGAGTGTCCGGGACCTGCTTTTGGGCAAGCAGCCCAAAGACTTCGACTTGGCGACCAACGCTCGGCCCGGGGAGCTCCGCAAGCTGTTTCGCAACAGCCGCATCATCGGCCGCCGCTTTCGCCTGGTACAGGTCTTCTTCCGGGGCGGCTATATTGTGGAGGTCTCCACCTTCCGTTGCCGCTCTGAGTTCGATGAGGTGGAAGAGGTGGACGCGCCCCGGAAAGAGACTTTCGGCACCCCCGCGGAAGACGCGATGCGCCGGGATTTGACCATCAACGGCCTGTTTTATAATGTCGCCGACTTTTCCCTGGTGGATTACGTGGGGGGCCTGGAAGACCTCAAGGCCCGGAAGATCCGGGTCATCGGGGACCCCGCGGTGCGCTTTGAGCGGGACCCGGTGCGCATGTTGCGGGTGTTGCGCCATGCGGCCCGCATCGGTTTCGACATCGACCCCCGGGCTTGGGCGGAAATCCGTGCCAGGGGCAGCCTCATCCGCACCTGCGTGCCGTCCCGGGTCCGGGACGAAATTCTCAAGGATTTTCGCAGCGCCGCGGCCCGGCCATTCTTTCAGTTGATGCTGGACTCCCGCCTGTTTTATGCCATTTTCCCCGCCTGGGACTCCCGCCTGGGGAGCGCCGGAGAGGCTCGCCTGCTGGACCTTTGCGGCCGGCTGGATCGCCTGGTGCAAGCCGAGGTCCCCATTTCCGAGGGCCTGCTGTGGGCGATTTTTCTCACCGCGTTTCTGGAACAGGGCCCCACGGCCCGGGATTTTAAAGAGCTGCGGGAATCCATGCAGGAACAGGCCCGCCAGGCCCTGGGAGGCATCGAATTTCCCCGGCAGCGCCAGGAGGACGTGACCCAGATGCTGGCCCTGGAAGGGATTATCACCCCCTTCCTCCGGCAAGGACGCCCCATCCCGGCCCGCTACCTCCGATTGACCGCCTACCCCGACGCCTGGCTGTTGCACCGGATCAAGACCGCGCCGGAGGGGGAACTCCTGGAAAGATGCCGGCCCGAGGACATCCCGCCCCGCACCGCCCCACCCAAAAAGCGCCACCGCCAACGCCGACGCCGGGGACGCGGGGGCGGAGAGAAAAGAGAAGAAAAGAAATCTGGGGGAGGGGGCTGAGGGCTTGGGACAGTTGTTAGTTGTTAGTTGTTAGTTATTAGTTATTAGTTGTTAGTTTGGTGAAAGTGGTCCCGAGATTCTATTACCGGCAACTGAGAAATGACAACTGACCGTTAATAATGCCGGGCACGGAGGCCGGCCCCACCATAAGATAAAAAATCAGGGATTGTTAGCCTGAGATAGATAAGAATAACTTGTTGACTGACTAAATCCTGGTTTCCAAGCTCCTGTTCCCAAAAGTTCAAAGTTCAAGGTTCAAAGTTCAAAGTTGGGAGTATGCCCACCAGGACTTTTCATAATTTACGGGTGGGCTAAAGGCCCATGAACGACTGCCCTGAAAAGTTTCGAGTTTTGAGTTTCGAGTCGTGGGGCGGGCCTCCGTGCCCGCCAAAGTAGGGTGCGTTCCACGCACCATCAGTCCCCCCCCTTTCATACTTTACGGGTGAGCCAAAGGCTCATGTTCAATTGCTTGGGAACCCCCTTATCTGCCAAGCTCCCGCCTGGCGAAATAATTCATGGTATTTTAAGAGGTTGAATATACTACTCGGAGCCTTAATTGTGGTGCATCGGTTATGCGCAACGTAGGGGCGGGTTTTAAACCCGCCCCTACATCAACGCAACATATTTTATGCTCTGAATAGTAAGTTAAAGCTGTCCCCAAGCAGAGCTTGGGAACGAGAAAGGAAGCAATCTACCGTCTGACCTATCTTAGGATAACACTCTCACTTTTATTTTTCCAAAATCACCCGCTTAAACCGCCGCTTGCCCACTTTCAGCAGATAAGTAGCCCCCGCGGCCAATTCCAGATTGACGTCCGTGACCTTTTCCCCATCCACCTGCACGCCGCCCTGGGTAATGAGGCGCCGGGCCTCCGAGGTGCCGGGAGTCAGACCCGCGTCCGCCAGCACCCGGGCGATCCACTGCTTAGGCTCCTGGAGTTTAAGGGTAACTTCTTCGATTTCCTCCGGCAGGGCGTGGTCCCGGAAGATGCGGGCGAACTCCTCGGCCGCATGGTCCCCCGCGGCCCGGCCATGGTAGCGACCCACCAGTTCCACTGCTAAATCCTCTTTCACCTGGCGGGGGTGTTTTCTCCCTTGGGCTAAATCCTCTTTGAGCCGGGCCAGGTCGGCGGGGGTAATGTCCGTGAGGAGCTCAAAAAACCGCAGCATCAGGGGGTCCGAGACGCTCATGATTTTTCCGAACATCTCCTGGGGGGGCTCGTCGATGCCCACGTAATTGCCCAGGGATTTGCTCATTTTCTGGACCCCGTCCAACCCCTCCAGGAGCGGCACGGTAATGACCACCTGAGGCTCCAGGCCGTACCCCCGCTGGATTTCCCGGCCCACCAGGAGATTGAACTTCTGGTCCGTGCCTCCCAATTCCACGTCCGCCTTCAACGCCACAGAATCGTATGCCTGGATCAGGGGGTAAAGAAACTCATGGATGGCGATGGGCGTCTGGGCGGTGTAGCGCTTGTGAAAGTCGTCCCGCTCCAACATGCGGGCCACGGTGTGCCGGGCCGCCAGACGGATGAGGTCCTGGGCCTTCATGGCCTTCATCCAGCGGCTGTTGAAGTCGATGACGGTCTTCTCCGGGTCCAGGATCTTGAAGATCTGGCGCTGATAGGTGGCCGCGTTGGCGGTCACTTCCTCCTCCGTCAGGGGCGGGCGGGTTTCGTTTTTGCCCGAGGGGTCGCCGATGAGGCCGGTGAAATCGCCGATGAGAAAGATCACCTGGTGGCCCAGGTCCTGAAAGTGCTTGAGCTTCTGGATGAGCACCGTGTGCCCCAGGTGCAAATCCGGCGCGGTGGGATCAAACCCGGCCTTGACCCGCAGGGGCTTCCCCGTGGCTAGGGCCCGTTCCAGGCGCTCTTTAAGTTCCTCTTCCCGGATAATCTCCTGACAGCCCTGCCGGATGAGGGCCAGTTGTTCCGCTACGGGTTTCACGTTAATGTTCACTCCAATCATATTTTCTTCACCATCTCTTGCCCCGAAAAGTTAAAAAAATGGTGGCACAGGCTTTCCAGCCTGTGCCGGAGCGCGGCACGCGCCTTAAAATAATGGTGCGTAGAACGCACAAACAGGCAAGAAGCCCCGATGGTATTACCGCTCAAAGGATCCAGCCTCTCTACTCGGGAAAATTATTATATGTGCGTCCTACGTACCATAATAAATTTATGACTCTATAGATCTTATCGCTGTAATTCTTGTATATAACACTTTGTTATCATCTGAAAGTGTAACAGGGTTACCGGATGGTTCATGTTTGTATGCTATTTCCTTTATTTCAAAAATGTTACAACGAAAACATTTAGCCTTATCAGGATAAAAAAGACATATATTGTGGCCATCTTTACAAAGTGAACTTTTATAAGCAATCCCTTCATAACCAATTGTTTTTAATTTCTCGGATAGATATTGTGTTGGCAAATATTTTAAACTATAATCATATGGTGATATTGGTCGTGAAAACGCTGAATTTATATCACCCCAAATTAATTCCTCTTTTTGAGCATCTGAATAGGTTATAGGGCGCATTTCCATGTTATCAAAGTAAAGTTCATTCTTAGAATAGATTTTTGGCTCATCAGTAGATGTATCAACAATTTTTATGTCTTCACTGGTTTTAAAATGTCCTATAGTAATCTCTGATTTAATCCATGGCCTTACTTCTGCAATTGCTGTATCCTTATTTGTAGAAAGGTATAAATATGGAATACCTTTTGGGTTTAAGCGCCCTTCTATAGCTTTATCTTTTGAAGGAGGTCCCATATCAAGAGGAGATATAGGACAAGGCTCTTCAGCTCCATCATCGAAGGTTATCCAGTCTGAACCTATTCTTGCACGAACTAAAGTTGTGCCCTTTGGTAGAATCATAGTTCTTTTGTGTGATGTCTCCACAACTGTTTGGATAAAATTCTCCCAATATTCAGAAAGGATAAATCGATTAATTTCGCTTAAATATTTCGCAAATTTCTGCCAATCCTCTGGATCAATGAATTGTATATTTCTATTATTCGGTTTCATAACCGATCCTCCCATGGTTTATCGGCAGTGGACACAAATCGGGGGCGGCAACACTCGGGCCGGTCCGCTTCTTGCCGCTTCTTATCTCACCTCCTTTTCGATTTCCCGTCTTTGTAACCTTGTTCATAACCTTGTTTGTAAGTTTTATCTAGCCAGTTAAATATCTTGATAAGAGCCAGCAAGGCCAGGAACGCGACTACGATCAAGACGATGACGAACACCCAATCTTGTCTAGTCCAATTCGGGAGTGCCCACACTAGGAACAAAAGGAACAAAATGGCAAAAACCCAGCAGACGATCTTTTCTGCCAATTTATTCGCTTCAAACTGATCCATCCTCCGCCTCTTTTCCCTGAGATATGTTCGCTCGTTCCCAAGTTGCACTTGGGGACGAAAATTTTGTCCAGGTTTAATTTGGCGGGAGAGGCGTTCCCAACCGCAGCTTTCAGTTAGTGGTAGGCCGTGCCACCCTACATTTTATTTGTGTCTTTGCGCTTTTGCGTGAGACCTATCTTTTCGGATCAAAAACCTTATGTCATCACCCGAATCCGCCCGGCCCCGGTGCTCGTAACCTCGCCGATGACCGCGGCTTCGGTGAGGCCCCGCTCCATCAAGCGATGCATCAGGGTCTCGCCATATTGCGGCGCCACCGCAATGAACAAACCCCCAGAGGTCTGGGCGTCGCTCATCAGGTCCAGGTCCACTGGCGCGACTTGGGGGTCAATGACCAGGTGTTTCTCGCAGAACCGCCGGTTGGCGTGGGTGCCCGCGGGGACCAGGCCCATGGCGGCGTATTCCCTGGCCCAGGGAAGCACCGGCACCCGGCCGGCATAGATGGTCAATTCCGCCTTACTTGCCAGGGCCATTTCCAGGCCGTGGCCCAACAACCCGAAGCCGGTGATGTCCGTCACCGCGTGCACCTCCAGGCCCTCCAGGGCTTCCGCGGCGGCCCGGTTGAGGGCGCTCATGACCCGGACGGCGGCGGCCTCGGCTTCCGGGGAGGCCAGGCGGCCCTTCAAGGCGGTGGCGATGATGCCGGTGCCCAGGGGCTTGGTGAGAATCAGCACATCCCCCACCCGGGCCCCCCCCTTGGTAAAAATGCGCTCCGGATGCACCAGCCCCGTCACCGCCATCCCGTATTTCAGTTCCGGATCCTCAACGCTGTGGCCTCCCACCAACAGGGCCCCGGCTTCATGGAGCTTATCCAGCCCCCCCCGGAGGATGGCCTTGAGGACCTCGGCAGGGGTGGTCTTCAAAGGAAAGCAGACGATATTCAGGGCCGTGAGGGGCCGGCCCCCCATGGCATAGACGTCGCTCAAGGCGTTGGCCGCGGCGATCTGCCCGAACTGGTATGGATCATTGACCACGGGGGTAAAAAAGTCCACCGTCTGAATCAGGGCCACATCCGGGGAAAGACGAAACACCCCGGCGTCATCCGCAGCCTCCAGACCCACCAGCAGATCTGGATGGGTCTGAAAGGGCAGACTCTTTAAGACTTCCTCCAGGACCCCCGGAGGTATCTTGGAAGCTCAGCCCGCGGCCCGGACTTGCTCTACCAAGGGGATGGTGGTCATTTTCTTCAAAGGTTGCCTCGATGAGTTGACAGTTAACAGTTAACAGTTGATAGTTGACAGTTGACAGTTCTGATTTGACAGTTCTCAGTGATTAGTTGTCTCGCACTTCTGACCTTTGGCTCTTTTTGCTGTCAACTGTCAACTGTCAACTGTCAACTGTTATCAAAACCCCAACCACCGGACTTCCCGGTCTTTGCGGGGGGGGACGGGGGGTTCTTTGGCGGAGTAGCCTATGGGGGTGATGGCCAGAAGCTGCTGGTCGGGTTTGCCCAGGAACTTTAGGAGTGGTTTTTCCACCAAGAGCACCCCGGTCATCCAGCAACTTCCCAGGCCCTCGGCGTGGGCCGCCAGGAGCAGGTTTTGGAACAGGGCGGCGCCGCTTTGGAGGTTGGACATCTGCATGTCGGGCTCGGGATTCTTGTAGATGGTCACCGCGATGACCACCGGCGCGCCTCCCAGGTTCTTGAAGAACCCCTTGACCATTTCCAGGGCTTTTTCCGGCACCCCGGCCTTTTCCAGATGCGGCATGATATAGGGGATGCAGCCGGCGGCCAGGGCCACGAATTCCTCCCGGGCCTTCCCGGCCAGAACCGTGATTTCCCAGGCCTGGGCATTGGTGCCGGAAGGGGCCCATAAACCGGCATTGACTACCCGTTCCAGGGCCTCTTTGGGAGGCATCTCCGGCCAATACAGCCGGTGGCTGCGGCGATTATAAATGGCTTCGTAGATCTCCATCCTTCCTCCTTAGACTTGACGGTCCCATGGCCTCCAAGGTTGGGTCGGTGGAGCCGTCGTCCACCACCACCACCTCATAGGCCCTGTGGGTCTGGGCCAGGGCCGAGGCCGCCGCCCGGCGCACCAGGGCCGCCCGGTTGTAAGTGGGGATGATGACGCTCACCGAAGGTTGCCGCGACATGGAGAGAAGTTATCAAAATTTCAGGAATATTCAAGCCGCAAAGATTGATGGCGGATTTTCTTTTATTGAAATTAGCACGGAGCGATATTTTTGTGATAAATTTATACGTTGATAGGTTAGCCATAGGAGCTTTTCATGACCACCCGTTACGAACCCCGCCGCGTGGAAGCCAAATGGCAGCAGGATTGGGAAGCGCGGCGGCTGTTTAACGCCGGGGAAGACCCCGCCCGGCCCAAATACTACGTGCTGGAGATGTTTCCCTATCCATCCGGGCGCATCCACATGGGCCACGTGCGCAACTACACCATCGGCGACGTGGTGGCCCGGTACAAGCGCATGACGGGCTTTAACGTGCTGCACCCCATGGGCTGGGACGCGTTCGGGCTGCCCGCGGAAAACGCCGCCTTGGCCCGGGGACTGCACCCGGCGGGTTGGACCAAAGACAACATTGAATATATGAGGCGTCAGCTCAAGGAACTGGGCTACAGCTACGACTGGCCCCGGGAACTGGCCACCTGCGATCCGGACTATTACCGCTGGGAGCAACTGGTCTTCATCGAGATGTTCCGCCGGGGGCTGGCTTATAAAAGAGAAGCCCCGGTGAACTGGTGCCCCAAGTGCCAAACGGTGCTGGCCAACGAACAGGTGGAAGGGGGCTGCTGCTGGCGCTGCGACCAAGAAGTGCACCTCAAAGAGCTGTCCCAGTGGTTCTTTAAGATCACCGCGTACGCCGAGGAATTACTCAGCGATCTGGACCAGTTGGCCCACTGGCCCGAACGGGTCATCACCATGCAGCGCCACTGGATCGGCAAATCCCAGGGCGCGGAGATTTACTTTCCCATAGAAGGCGGGGGCGACCCCATCACCGTGTTCACCACCCGCCAGGATACCTTGTGGGGGGCCACCTTCATGAGCCTGGCGCCGGAGCACCTCCTGGCCTTAACCCTGAGTCGGGGGACCCCCCAGGAAGCCGAGGTGGGCCGCTTCGTGGAATACTGGAAGGCCCAGAACCGCAGCCGGGGAGCGCTGGAAGAGGTGACCAAGGAGGGGGTGTTCACCGGAGGGTACTGCGTGAATCCCGTCACCGGTTGGCGTATGCCCATCTACGTGGCCAACTTCGTGCTCATGGAGTACGGCGCCGGCGCGGTGATGGCGGTGCCGGCCCATGACCAGCGGGATTTCGAGTTCGCCCGAAAGTACGGCCTGCCGGTGCTGGTGGTGATTCAGCCTCCGGGACAGGAGCTCCGGGCCGACACCATGACCGCGGCTTATGAAGATGAGGGGACCCTGACGGCTTCCGGCGCGTTCAGCGGCCTGGACAGCCCCCCGGCCCGGGAGGCCATCGCGGATTATCTGGAAGAACAGGGGCTGGGACGGAAAAGCGTCAACTTCCGCCTGCGGGATTGGCTCATCTCCCGGCAGCGCTACTGGGGCGCGCCTATCCCTATTATTTATTGCGAAAAATGCGGGATGGTCCCCGTGCCGGAAGCCGACCTGCCGGTGGTCCTGCCACTGGAGGTGGAAATCACCGCGGTGGGCCGCTCGCCTTTGGCGGAGTCGGCATCCTTCTGGAAAGTGGACTGCCCCACGTGCGGCGGCCCGGCCCGCCGGGAAGTGGACACCATGGACACCTTTGTGGAGTCCTCCTGGTACTTCCTGCGCTACGCTTGCGCCGACTACGACCAGGGCCCCCTGGACCCGGCCCGGGTGGATTACTGGCTGCCGGTGGACCAATACATCGGCGGCATCGAACACGCGGTGCTGCACCTGTTGTACGCCCGGTTTTTCACCAAAGTCTTGCGGGACCTGGGGTTGGTGAAGATCGATGAGCCCTTTAAGCGGCTGCTCACCCAAGGGATGGTTACCAAAGACGGGGCCAAGATGGCCAAATCCAAGGGCAATGTGGTGGACCCGGAGTACATGATCCAGGAATACGGCACCGACACCACCCGCCTGTTTCTGCTGTTCGCGGCGCCGCCGGAGAAGGACCTGGAGTGGAGCGACCAGGGAGTGGCGGGGTGCTCCCGGTTTCTCCATCGCCTGTGGAACCTGGTGCACGGCTTGCTGCCGGAGTTGCGGAAGACGCCGGCCTATGGGGGTGACGGCAGCGAGTTGTCCGCCAACCTCTGGGAGTTCCGCCACAAGGTCCACCGCACCATCAAGAAGGTGACGGACGACATCGAGGATTCCTTCCACTTCAACACCGCCATCGCCGCGGTGATGGAGTTGGTGAACGCCTTTTACCAGGCGGTGGAGCAGCTTCCCCGGGAATATGATACCATGAGGGTGTTCCGGGAGGCGGTGGAGGCAATCTTAAAACTCCTCAATCCCATGGTGCCCCATATCGCCGAAGAATTATGGGAGGCCCTGGGGCAGAGCGCGTCCCTACAAACAGCCCCCTGGCCGCAACCCCAAGCCGAGGCCCTGGCGCAGTCCGCCTTCACCCTGGTAATCCAGGTCAACGGCAAAGTCCGGAGCCGCCTGACGGTATCCGCGTCCATGACGGATGAGGAAATTAAAAATGCGGCCCTCACCGACCCTGCCATCCAGAAATGGCTCCAGGGTCAAACTCCCAAAAAGATCGTCATGGCCCGGCGCAAGCTGGTCAATATCGTTATTTGAGGAATACCGTCATGCACGCCCCCTGCCGCCGACTTTACGTATTGCTTATCCTTGTCCTGGTGGGCTGCGGTTACCGGCCCATGGGCGCGGCGCCGCTCTCGCCCCAGGGCGCGCCCACCATCGCCATACCGCCCTTTGCCAACCGCTCCACCGAAGTGGGGCTGGAAGCCATCTTTGCCGGGGCCTTGATTAACACCTTCTCCCAGACCAAAGCTCTCAAGGTCACCTCCAGCGCCCAGGATGCGGACCTGGTCCTGGAAGGCAAGGTGCGCTCCATCGACAACACCTCGGTGGCCTTCATCGACGTGACCCGCTCCACGGTGCGGCGGGTGACCCTCAGGATTGAGCTGAACCTCCGCAAGGGAGGCAAGACCCTGTGGCGGGACAACATGGTGCTTCAGGAAGACTACGTGGTGGACCCCAACTACCACATCGGCGAAGCCACCAAGAGCGAGGGCCTGCGCCGGGCCGCCGTCACCATGGCCAAGAGGGTGCTGGATAAGGTGTTGTTGGTGATTTAGCAGTGAGCAGTGAGCAGTTAGGGAGTAGGGGGCATTTTGAGCAGGTTCCGCTATCTGGTAACTGACAACTGACAACTGACAACTGAGTAAAAATGTCCCATCCCATCCTGGAACGTCATATCGAACGCCGGGCTTTGAAGCCCCTCTACCTCTTTTACGGGGAGGAGGAGTTCCTCATGCACCGGGCCTTGCAGCGCCTGGAAGCGGCCCTGGGGGAACAGGCCGGCGAGGCGCCCCTGAAGGTGGTGCAGGAGGCCCAGGAGGTATCCCTGGGGGAATTCCTGGCCCAGTCCCGCAATGCGCCCCTGTTTGGCACGGGCCAGCTCCTGGTGCTGCGCCATGTGGACACCTACCCCGCCGAGGCCCTGAAAGCGGTGAGCGAGTATCTGGACCGTCCCGCGCCCCGGGCCTGGGTGGCGCTCATAGGGGAGGGCCTGAAGTTCCGGGACCTGGCAAAGCCGCCCTGGTCCCGCATCCAGCAGGCGGACGCGGCCCTGGGGTTTTTCCGTTTAAAGGAAGGGGAACTGCTCCAATGGCTGAACCAGGAGGCCAGGAATTTAGGGAAAACCCTATCCATGGCCGCGGCCCAGCGCCTGGCGGAGATCGCCGGAAACAACCTCTTTGAATTGACCCAGGAGTTAGAAAAACTGGCCTTATACGCCGGGGAGGAGAAGACCCTTACCCCCGGTCTGGTGTCCCAACTGGCCAGCCACAGCCGACATTACAATATCTTCGCCCTGGTGGACACCCTGGGGGAGACCGCGCCCCAGAAGCGCTTGGCCGCGCTGGACCATCTCCTGGACCTGGGGGAGCACCCGGCCAAGATCCTGGGAATGTTGGCCCGGCAACTGCGTTTTCTCATCCGCGTTAAGGAATCATCCGGCGCCCCCGGGGATCTGGCCAAAAGCTTTAATCTTCCCCAGGGAGTGGTAAAGGGCCTGGTCCAACAGGCGGGCCGGTTCTCCGAAACTGCGCTGCGCTCCCACCTGTTTTTGCTGCACCGCATCGACTACCACCTGAAAACCTCCGCCGGCGCCCCCCGGGTCTGGCTGGAATGGGGCTTGCTGCAAATGGGGCCGGGGTGAGGCGGCTCCGTTAAAGGTGCGTAAGACGCACCCTACAATGGGGCCGGGGTGAGGCAGGGAAACGGTTTTCGGTTTTCTGTTTTCTGTTAAAAGAAATTGAATTATCAATAAGAGCTTTTTCCAAAATTCCGTTTCCTGCCGGTTTGTGGGCAAGTTATCCAGGAAATGTAGGACCGCCGCCCTCGGCTGTCCCCTCCGGATACACCGCCGGGGGCGGCGGTGCTACACATACAGGCGCGCTGGCCGTGGAACAGGATGAACAGCTCCGCGCCGAAATGGCCGAGTGGGAAGTGACAGTGGGGGATGGGATCGAAGCTGAGGTCCCCCTCTCCGAAGTGAGGGAAGAAAGAGGTCCGGGGACCGCGGAGAAGGATATTTATACAATATAACTCTGAGGCGCGGGGGTGGCTCATACCAGGTTGCGCTCATAAAGGTAATATTCGAAGAAGAATGGGTGGGCAGTGCCCACCCTACATTTTTTCCCTGGCAGGGGCACGGCTTGCCGTGCCCGCAACTAAGGTGAAGTTTCGTGAAACGGATTTTCACAGGAAAGCCTGCGACTAACACCAAATTACCTGTTTGGTCGCATTTTGGTATCAATCAATGGTGCGTAGGACGCACCCTACAAGAACGGCAAATGGGGCCGGGGTGAGGGGAGGGGCCGAAGACCGAGAGTCAATCCAGGGCGAACACCAGGTTCGCCCCTACGAAAAATACACCTTTGATGGCGAATTGGTCTCAGAGGTTCCTTAGAAAAACCTTTTGAGGGGAAGGCCGGGCCGGGGGATGGAGGCGGTGGGGATTCAGGTTGAAGGTTCAAGGCTTCTACTTTGAGCCTTGAACCTTGAACCTTGAACTATCAACTTTTAAGTCGATTTTAAAAAGCTGAGAGCTGACTGCTGAAAGCTATTAACCCACCCTACCTCAAAGAATTATTTCTTAAGCGCCCTTGAGGGCGTTGACTTGCTTGGTGAGGCGGGAGATTTTCCGGGCGGCGGTGCGCCAGTGGAGGGTGCCTTTGCCGGCCACCTTGGCGATGGTGGGCACTGCCTTTTCCAGGGCGGTTGCCGCGCTCTCCAGATTTTTCCGGGATACCGCGGCGCGCACTTCCCGCACTGCGTGTTTCACCCGGGTCTTGCGGCTCTGGTTCCGCACCCGCCGTTTTTCATTCTGTCTGGCCCGCTTCATCGCGGAGATATGTCTGGCCAAAGATAATTTCCTCCATTATAGAAATGTTTTATAAGTCTGTCTGATTAGCCGGGGTTTGTCAATCCCCCTCGGGATATTGCCGGAAAAAAGTCAGGAAATAACCCACTCCCGAGGCCACGGTAGTGATCAGGGCCAGCCATAGGAGCATCAGGCCCGCCCAATGAAAGTCCAATCCATAGTAAGGGTAGTGCAAGATCAGGGCGAACAGCGCCGCCATCTGCAGGAAGGTCTTGGTTTTGCCCCAGTGGTCCGGGTCCAGGATGATGCCCTCCGCCGCGGCCAAGGCCCGCAAACCCGTTACCGCCAGTTCCCGGCCGATGATGAGAAACGCCATCCAGGCCGGAACCCGATCCAAAGGGATGAGCATGATGAGGGCCGCGGACACCAGGAGTTTGTCCGCCAGGGGGTCCATGAATCTTCCCCACCGGCTCACCAGTTGCCGGCGTCGGGCCAGAAATCCGTCCAGGAAATCCGTGGCCCCGGCCAGCAAAAAGCACACTGCGGCCAGACCGCTGACCACTGGGCCGGAAAAACTCAATAGCAGGACCAGCAGGGGGATGGCGGCAACCCGGGCCCCGGTCAAGAGATTAGGTAAATGCCACAACTGGCGCTGGCTCAGTTCCATGTCAACCCTTATTGGCGCGCTCCCAATCCTCCAGGAACTTCTTTAAGCCGATATCCGTGAGGGGATGCTTGAGCAGTTGCATGATCACCCCATAGGGAATGGTGGCGATATCCGCGCCCGCCAGGGCCCCATCCAGGACATGGAGGGGATGGCGGACGGAAGCCACGATGATCTCCGTGTCGTAGCCGTAATTGTCATAGATGGTGAGGATCTGCTCCACAATCTCCATGCCCCGGTGACTGATGTCGTCCAGACGGCCGATGAAGGGGCTGACGTAGGCCGCGCCCGCCTTGGCGGCCATGAGGGCCTGGAGGGGTTGAAAGATGAGGGTGACGTTGACCCTGATCCCTTCCTCGGCCAGGATGCGGGTGGCTTTGAGGCCGTCCGCGGTCATGGGCACCTTCACGGACACTTGTTCGTGAATTTTGGCCAGTTCCCTGGCCTCGGCCACCATGGCCCGGGCCTCCACCGCCACCACTTCGGCGTTCACCGGCCCTTCCACGATGTCGCAGATGGTCCGGATATGCTCCTTAAACCCGGCATGGGTGCTGATCCCCACTTTGGCACAGAGGCTGGGGTTGGTGGTCACTCCGTCCACCAGCCCCAGGCTGTGGGCCTCCCGGATTTCATCCAAGTTGGCGGTATCGATAAAGAATTTCATAAGAACCCCTCTTTATAACATTATTCAGGCGCCGCCGCCATGCCGGAAGCGCTTCAAACACCCTTCGGAGCAGAAAAAATACGCTTTGCCGTCCCTCTCCGCTTTCAATGCCTCTTTCCGGGGGATAAAGGTCCCGCATACGGGGTCCTGGACCAGCACATCCGGTTCCCTGTCCTTACTTTCCACCGGCCGGGGCGCTTGGGGCCACAGGCCCAAGAGGCGGGCGACTTTCCGGATGATGATAAACCCCAAATATCCGACCAATAAACCTAAAAGCAGGCGTGTCATGAAGGCCTCGGTCCTGAAAAGACGGTAATCCGTTATCGGTTTTCAGTTTTCGGTTGAAAGACCGGAAAGCAGCAGCGCTCCTCGCCCCGAGCTCCCGTTGGGAACCTAACCTGTAGGGCGGCTACTGCGACCAGCTTTGCTGATTTACCCCAACCTCAGCGTTGACCGGGGTCATTGCCCCCCAGAGCCTGGCCGGCATCGGCGTTCCCTGGCTCGGCTGAAAACCGGAGTCGAGAAAACCTCCTCGAGGCAATCACTGTTAGGCCACCCGCTGCAAGGCTGCCAGCGCGGCAGGGTCCAGCTCCCGGAGAAGTTCCCCGGCGCTCATATCCAGCGCTGGATGCCAGGCTTCCGGGGCGATCTCCGCCAGCGGCGCCAGGACAAAAGCCCGGCGGTGCATTTCCGGATGGGGCAGGATCAGCTCCGGATCCTGACTAATTATGCCATTATATAATAATAAATCCAGGTCAATGACGCGAGGCCCCCATTTCTCTCCCCGAACCCGTCCCAGGGCGGCTTCCACCACATGCAGCGCCCGCAGCAGGTCTTCCGGGGCCAGCCGGGTGCGCGCTTTAGCCACGGCATTGACATACCAGGGCTGATCCGCCGGTCCCAAAGGCGGGTTGCGGTAGAAGGCGGAGACCTTGAGGATTTCCACTTCCTCCACCGCGCCCAAAAGGTCCAGGGCCTGCCTTAATTGTAACTCCGGATCCCCCAGATTGGCCCCCAGGCCGATATAGGCGATGACGGGGTATCTTTCGGTGATGGCCGCGGGTCCCAAGGGCATTATTTTCTCATCCCGCCGGCTTGAGCCGGCTTCTACCGGGCCCCAGAGAGGAGATGAATCGGCGCTCATTGGCCAGGAACCCGATGGCCAGGGTAAATATCACCGGTTCATAAGGGACCCGGAATCGAACGTCACCGAAAAATATTAGGGTGACAGCCAGGGGGATGACTAAGATTAAAAATAACGCCGCGTATTTCTTGATTATTATTGATCTTCCCAGAAAGATAAAAGCAAAGAACGTTACGTATAATATAAAGTATGGGGCTACTATTAAAGTATTTATCAGCTCACTATAACTCTTAGGTACGATCCGAAAAGATGGCTTTATCAAATTTAGTATTTTCCTTAATTCAAGATAGAGGAGAAAAGAAAAGTCAACTTTATTGAGATTCTCCAGCCCTTTTTCCCAAAGATAGCTATTATACTTTGCCTCATCCTGCCTCAACGAAGTTAAATAAGCCTTTTCATCTTTTGAAAGATAGAAACCCGGCTCCGCCCAGGAGCCGGGAGATCGGTGAAATATTTTCTCATTGTGGGCGCCGGCAAAAACTATTCCCGACAAGGTGGAAATGCCGATAAATTTATCCATCACCAAATAATTTCGGATAAACCAGGGAGAAACCGTCAAAAAGAAAGTTAAACAAAAGACAGTTATAATCAGATAATTATGACGTTTTTCCTTAAAGACTAAATATACTAAATAGATAACATAAAGAGGAAATAGTAAAATGCCTTCCGCCCGGGTTAATGGAATTAAACCGGCCAATAGGCCGGCAAGAGCGGCATGTTTGAGATTATGATACTTAATTAAATAAGTGAATGAGATTAAAAAGCTAATTAATAATAAGGAGAAAATGGTTTCAGAATTCAATCCCACCATCCAATTATATGTATGAGGGCTGAGGCCCACCACAATCATAGCCAACAAGCCCGTTTCCCTACCCCAATATAATTTAGCAAGAAAATATGCCCCCAAAGAGATCAGAGAAGCCAAAAGAGCATTAAGGATAAACCCATAAATGATATTGTTGGTAAAGAAAAAAATGGGTGTAAGCAGCAAAGGCCATACCGGCACCCGCATGGCCGAAGGAGTTATCCCATTAATGGAATATATTCTCTTGTTAGCTAAATTATAGGCTCGGTGGACATAGCCGCCTTCATCCCCGAAAAAATTAACACCAAACTGGGCTTTGGAATGAGCGGCTAACTTGATAGTTCCTACTTCCCGGTCGGGCAATTCAATAAAAAATAAGAAAAGCAAATGTAATACCAGGATCAATCCAAACAGGATACAAATGAAACAAGACCATTTAATTCCGGTTAATTTGGGCAACATGAGCTTGGGGGCCTTCATGGCAGGGCAGGGGTCAATCGTTCTCAGAGCCTCAAGTTTCAAGTTTCGAGTTTTAAAAGGCAGTTGGGAAAGGGGGCCAGGGGCTTTTTTATAAGTGGCCCCTGCCCCCTCTCCCAAACCCACTTTTGCAAGAGGCTCTTATGCATGGAGTTTGCAGCATTTCCAAGAGAACCTAAGATTTTTTTTGGAACTCCGGGGGTTTCCTCACCCCAGTTTCTGCAGGCGGGCCAGGGCCTCCTCCAGCCGCGTCTTGGGCACCGTGAGGGCCAGGCGCACGTAGCCCTCTCCGGGCCGACCCAGGCCGATGCCGGGAATCACCACGATGCCGGCCTGCTCCAGCAGGTGGGCGGCGAAGCTCATGGAGGTCAGGCCCGGGGGCGTCGCCATCCACACATAGAAGGTGGCCTTGGGCAGGTCCACGTCGTAGCCCAATTGCTTCAGCCCCCCTACCAGGGTATCCCGGCGTTCCTGCAAGATGCGGCAGTTTTCCGCCACGCAGCTCTGATCGGAATCCAACGCCGCCACCCCGGCGATCTGAATGGCGTCAAAGGCCCCGGAGTCGATATTGCTTTTGATTTTTCCCAAGGCCGCCAGCACGTCCTGATTGCCCACGGCCATGCCTAAGCGCCAGCCCGTCATGTTGTAGGTCTTGGACAGGGAGTGAAACTCGATGCCGATGTCCTTGGCGCCCGGCGCTTCCAGGAAGCTGGGGGGCCGGTAGCCGTCGAAGGCCAGTTCGGTGTAAGCCGCGTCATGCACCGCAATGATTTTATGCTCTCGGCAATAATCCACCACCTGCCGGAAAAAATCCAGATCCGCCACCGCCGCGGTAGGATTGTTGGGATAATTGAAGAAAAACGCCCTGGCGTCCCGGGCCAGCAACGGGGGAATATCTTTAAATACCGGTAAAAAGCCGTTCTCCCGGGTCAGGGGCATGAAATGACAGTAGCCCCCGGCGAACAACGTACCCATCTGATACACCGGGTACCCGGGGCTGGGGACCAGATTGAGGTCTTCGGGATTATTGATCCCCAGGGGCAAGTGGGCAATGCCCTCCTTGGAGCCGATGAGAGTGACGACCTCGCGGTCCGGGTCCAGCTCCACCCCGAAGCGCTTCTGATACCAGCGGGCCACCGCGGCTCGGAAGAGACTCATGCCGGTGTACAGGGGATACCGGTGGGTGGCGGGGTCCTTGACCGCGTCCAGCATCTTGTCCACGATGAAGCGAGGCGTGGGCAAATCCGGGTCCCCTACCCCCAAATCGATGATATCCACCCCCTGGGCCCGCACTTGGGCTTTCTTTTCGTCAATTTCTTTAAAAAGATAAGGCGGTATCAGTTTTAAACGGTCGGCTGCCTGGAACCAATCCATTATGGCGTCCCCTCTTCTTCCACTAGGCGATTACGTAACGTGCCGATGCCTTCCACCCGGATTTCCACCACGTCTCCCACCCGCATGGGGCCGATGCCCGAAGGGGTCCCGGTGGCGATGACGTCCCCGGGCAGCAGGGTCATGATCCGGGAGATAAAAGCAATCAAATAAGCCACTCCGAAGACCATATTGTTGGTATTGGAATGCTGGCGCCGTTCTCCGTTCAAATAAGCTTCCACCGTGAGATGGTCCGGGTCCGAAATCTCTGTTTCGATCCAGGGGCCCATGGCCGCGAAGGTGTCGAAGCTTTTGGAGCGGGTGAACTGGCCGTCTTTCTTTTGCAGGTCCCGGGCGGTGACGTCGTTGAAGCAGGTGTACCCCAGAACATAGTCAAAAGCCTGCTCTTCCGGGACGTGCCGGGCGGTTTTGCCGATGACCACCGCCAGTTCCGCCTCGTAGTCCACCCGCCGGGACATGCGGGGATAGACGATATCCTCATCCGGCCCGATGACGGCAGTGCTGGGCTTCATGAAGATCAGGGGCTCATCGGGCACCGGGTGTCCGAACTCCGCGGCATGGTCCTTATAATTCAGGCCCAGGGCGACAATCTTGCTGGGTTCGCAGGGGGCTAAGAGGGTAACCTCACTCAGCTCCATGCCCTCCCCGCTTTTGACCAGGCCGCTATACGGGGTATCCCACAAGGGGTAAACTTTTTCCCCTTCCAAGATGGCATAACCTGACCGCCCCTCCCAAGAGAATCTCACCAGTCGCATTACTTCAACCCCAAAACATCCTGCATGTCATAGAGGCCGGGAGCCTGACCGGTGATCCACAGAGCGGCGCGCACCGCGCCCCGGGCGAAGTTGTCCCGGTTGTGGGCCCGGTGGATGATTTCCAGCCGTTCGCCGATGCCCCCGAACATCACGGTGTGTTCCCCCACGATGTCCCCGGCCCGCACAGTTTGCACGCCGATCTCATCTTTGGTGCGCTCGCCGATGATGCCTTTGCGCTCGTACACCCCCACTTTGTCCAAATCCCGGCTTAAAGCCTGGGCGATGACCTGGGCCAGTTTCAGCGCGGTGCCGCTGGGCGCGTCCTTTTTCAGGCGGTGGTGGGCCTCCACGATCTCCACGTCATAGCCGTCGTGGAGCACCCGGGCGATATTTTCCACCACCTTGAACATCAGATTGACGCCGACGCTCATGTTGGGGGCGAAGACCACCCGGGTGGTGGCGGCCAGATCTTTGAGTTCCGCCACCTGGGCCGCAGACAGGCCGGTGGTGCCGATAACCACGGCTTTCCCGGCCGCGGCCGCGGCTTTCAGATGAGTTAGGGTAGGCTCCGGATGGGTGAAATCAATCAACACGTCACACTGGGGCAAAACTTCGGCCAGGGAGCCGCTGACCTTGATACCCTTGGCCGGCAGGCCCACCACTTCGCCCACGTCCTTGCCCACCCCGGGGTGATCCGGGCGCTCGAAGGCTCCGGCCAGGACGATGCCCTCCACGCCCTCCATCATATGAATGATGCGGCCGCCCATGCGCCCCCCGGCGCCGGCCACGATGGCCTTGATCATATAGCCTCCTTGCGGGGTTCAAAGTTCAAAGTTCAAGGTTCAAGGTTGAAAATCTTGAACCTTGAACCGTTTAAAACCCAAGTTAAAAGTTGAGTTGTTGAACTCTTAGCTTTGAACTTTGAACCTTGAACCTTGAACTACTTTATCAACCCATAACCCTGCATGACCTGACGCAGCTTATCCTCGTTGGCCGGGGACATGGCCCACAGGGGCTGGCGCACTTCGCCGGTAATTTTACCCATGAGTTTCAGCGCGGTTTTGGCCGGCGCGGGGTTGGTCTCATAGAACATGGCTTCCATCAGGGGCCACATCTTGTAGTGGAGTTTCCGCGCCCCTGCCAGGTCTCCCGCGAAGAAGGCGTTGCACATGCCGGCCATGTCGCCGGGGGTGACGTTGGAGGTCACGGAAATCACCCCGTGGCCGCCAATGGCCAACAGGGGCAGCACGGTGAAGTCGTCCCCGGAAAGCATGATGATTTTATCGCCGCACAGTTCCAGGATTTTGGCGCACTGCTTCAGGTCCCCGGTGGCCTCCTTGATGCCCACGATGTTGGGCAGCCCCATCAGCCGGGCCATGGTCTCCGGCAGCAGATTCAGGCTGGTGCGGCTGGGGACGTTATACACCACGATGGGAATCTTCACCTGGGTGGCGATGGTTTTGTAGTGCTGATACAGGCCCTCTTGGGTGGGTTTATTGTAGTAAGGAGTGATCATCAGCGCAAAGTCCGCACCCGCGGCCTGGGCGTGTTTGGTCAGCTCCACGGCTTCCGCGGTGTTGTTGGAGCCGGAGCCGGCCACCACGGGGACGCGTTTTTTCACCTGGTCGATGCAGATCTCCACCACCCGTTTGTGTTCCGCATGGGAGAGGGTGGGGGACTCGCCGGTGGTGCCGCACGGCACGATGCCATGAATGCCTCCCTGGATCTGGAACTCGATGAGTTCCCGGTAAGCCGCCTCGTCGAGTCGGCCTTCCTTGAAGGGAGTGACAATCGCCGTAATTGCGCCCTTCAACATGATGATGTTTCCTCCTTACATGAGTTCATCAACCCACAACTCGCCTTGATATACCACCAGGGCCGGGCCTTCCAGATAGACGTCGGTGAAGGCCTCGCCTTGGGAGCGGAAATAGATGGTAAGGATTTCGCCCCCCCGAGTGCCCACGGCCACGGGGGACGCGGCCAGACCTAAGCGGGCGGCGATGAGCGCCGCGGCCACCGCGCCGGTGCCGCAGGCTAGGGTTTCGTCCTCCACGCCCCGTTCATAGGTGCGCACCTCCAGGGAGTGCTGTCCCTTGAAGTGGATAAAATTGACATTGGTCCCCGCGGGTTGAAACATCTGATGAAACCGCACTTCCCGGCCCCAAGCCGTAACCGGAACGTTCTCCAGGTCATTAACCGGGACCACCACGTGGGGGACGCCCACCTTCATAAAGTGGCCCAAGAGGGCGGCGTCGCTCAGAGGAATCTGGAGATTGAGGCGAACCTCGCCCACGCCGGCCATGAGCAGCCGTACACGGCGGTCCTGGACTTCCGCGTGGATGATCCCCGCCAGGGTCTCAAAGGTCATCTTCTCCGGGGCCAGGCCCAGAAGGACCGCAAAGCGGGCGGCGCAGCGGCCGCCATTGCCGCACATCTCCGCTTCCGAGCCGTCGGCGTTGTAAAAGCGCCAGCGGAAGTGGGCGTTCTCGGAGCGCTCCAGGAGAATCAACCCGTCCGCGCCTACGCCCACCTTCCGGGCGCAGACCATCCGGGCGAAGCGGGGCTGCTCCGGTTCGGGAATGATCCGGTGGCGGTGGTCGATGAGGATAAAGTCGTTGCCCCCGCCATGCATCTTGTAAAACGGGATGCGTCTCGGGCTGTCCATCGAGAGAATACCTTTTAACTGGTTTCCAAGTTCCTGCCTTGAAAAGTTCAAAGTTCAAGGTTCAAAGTTCAAAGTTAGGAGTATGTCCATCAGGACATTTCATAATTTACGGGTGAGCTGAAGACTTATGGTCAACTGCTTGGGAACGCCATTTTTTGTCCAAGCTCCGCTCGGGCAGCTTAATGATTCAATAAATTTAATCGGTTAATAAATATTGACAAAGCGGGAGCTTGGGAACCGGATTAAACCATCCTATCTTAAAAATTCAGGGATGCTTTCCCCCCAGATAAGCTGGCGGTAAGTCTCCCTTTTCCTGATAACATAAAAATCGCCATCTTTCACCAAGATTTCCGCCACCCGGGGCCGGGCGTTGTAATTGGAACTCATGGAAAAGCCGTAAGCCCCGGCGCTCATCACCGCCACCAGTTCCCCCGGCTGAAACGCCGGCATCTGCCGGTTTTTGGCCAGGAAATCCCCGGACTCGCAGATGGGCCCCACTAAGGACGCGGTGACCTGGGGGCGCTCCCCCTGGCTCACCGGGCACAGGGCGTGGAAAGAGCCGTAGAGGCTGGGCCGGGCCAGGTCGTTCATGCCCGCGTCGCAGATGATGAAATGCTTGGCTTCGCTTTCCTTGGTATAGAGCACCCGGGTCACCAGGATGCCGGCATTGCCCACCAGCACCCTTCCCGGCTCCAGGATCAGGGTCAGGTTCAGGCCCTGGAGTTTTGCCAGGAGCTTCCTGCCGTATTCCGCGGGGTGCGGGGGGGCTTCCTGGTCATATTGGATGCCCAGGCCGCCCCCCAGGTCCAGGTAGCGGATGCGGATGCCCGCGCCGGCCAGGCGTTGAATCAACTCCTTGAGGCGTTCCAGGGCCTCCACAAAGGGGCCCACCTCGGTGATCTGGGAGCCGATGTGGCAGGCGATGCCCATGACCTCCAGGTGGGGCAGCTTCTGGGCCAGAATGTAGTCTTCCAGGGCCTGGTCGATGTCGATGCCGAATTTATTCTTTTTTAGACCCGTGGAAATGTAGGGGTGGGTCTGGGGATCGATATTCGGGTTAATGCGCAGTGCCACGGGGGCCTTTTTCCCCATGCGCCCGGCGATGGCGTTGACCTTTTCCAGTTCCTGGGAGGACTCCAGGTTGAACAGGAGAATCCCGGCCTTCAGGGCCGCTCGGATCTCTTCGGGGCGCTTGCCCACCCCGGAATAGACCACCTTGCCCGGGTCCACCCCGGCCTGCATGGCCCGGTAAAGTTCGCCGCCGGAGACGATGTCCGCGCCTGCGCCCAGCCCGGCGAAGAGCCGCAAAATGGCCAGGTTGGAGTTGGCCTTCACCGCAAAGCAGACTATGTGGGGAAATCCCTTAAAGGCCGCGTCGAACACCTGGAAATGGTGGCTCAAGGTGGCGTGGCTGTAACAGTAAAAGGGAGTGCCCACTTTCTCGGCAATCCGCCGGAGTGGGGTCTGTTCGCAGTAAAGTTCGCCATGTTGGTAGTGAAAGTGATGCATTGATTTTCCCTGACTTTCGATAAGTCGGCCGTGGGGTTTTTGGATAACCCGATTATGCCTTTAACTCAATAAAAGAAGCGGTGGGACGGGCCTCCGTGCCCGCGATTTTTTTAAAATAGGCAGAATACGGCGGCCGCGGGCTGCCCTATAATACCGATCCGCAGTCAAACGTATATTTTTTGTGGGGGCGAATCTTGTATTCGCCCCTAGCTGGAGGGCGAACACAAGGTTCGCCCCTACAATTTGATGCCTTTTGAATGCGACTTGGTAAAAATACCACTTCTTTTTGCTGACCGCTGACAGCTGACAGTTAAAATGTAACCCCCGCCTCTTCCGACGGCAGGCTTTCATTGGCTCGGCGGGAGTCATCCACCGCGGTGACGGAATAGTAATACGTTCTCCCCTTAACCACGTTGGTATCCACAAAATATGGCCGGGTGACCAATTGGGGCGTCAGACGGGCCGCCGCGGCCTCTCCCGCGCCCCGGCGATAGACCCGGTAGCCCGCCAGGTCCGCGGCCGGGCTGGGGTCCCAGCGCGCTTCCAACCCCTGGGAGGTGGGCACCACCACCAGGTTCAACAAGGGCGGCGGCGGGGTGCGGTCTTCGGGCATGGCTATTTGCAGAGGCGAATTCTGGCTTTCTATCAGGTCTTCCCCCAGCTGGCGCACGGCCCGCACCGTGTAAGTGTATTCCACATCATTCAAGACCGCCACATCCTGAAAGTCGGTTTGGACCACCGGCTTGGGCGTCACCCTGAGCCAACCGCTGCTCCCGGAGCGGCGATAAATCAGGTAGCCGGCCAGGTCCCGGAGAGGGCTGCCGTCCTGGAACTGGGACACGGGGGCCCAAGCCAGCCGCACCTGCTTGTCTCCCGGAGCCGCTTTGAGGTCCCGAGGCCCCCGGGGCAGCAGGCCCCAGGCGTGGTTCAACACCGGGGACCAGGTCCCCGGGTACCGGTCGGTATCATAACCTGCCGCGCGGTAGTAATAACGGCGGTCCGGCTTCAGGTCCCGGTCCTGGTATAATACCGACTCCCCCCGCACCTGGCCCACTTTGGCATAAGCCAGGTCAATATCCGCCACGGTGAGGAACTGCGTTGAAGCCGCGGGCGCAGGCCGGACCCCTTTAACTTCCGCCCGTTCCAGACGAAACCCCTGGAGGCGAGTCAGCGGCCGCCCCAGCAGGTCCTCCTTGGGGAAGAGCCAGCTCAACACCAGGCTGTCGCCCTCCTGGGACAGGCGGAACTCCCGCACCGGCCCTGGCAATACCTCTTCAGGGGACAGCGGCGACATCTTCTTCCCGCAAGCCCCGGTTAGAAGGGCAAGGAGGAGGAGCAGGAGCGTAAGAATTTGGGGGAGGGCCGGGGGCCGACAAGTCCCCCGCCCTCCCTCACACCCCCTCCCCACCCCCTGTAAGGGGTTGGGAATGGGGGTATGGCGGCAGTGGCCGGACGCCCCTGCTTCCATACTCGAAAAATCCCTGTTTATCCGTTTTGCCACGATTGTCCTTATGGGGTGGCACAGGCTTTCCAGCCTGTGCATTAGACGCTGGTGAGATTGCCCCTTCCGCATCAACCCAATCCCAACTCCTTTTCCACCCGGGCCAAGGCCTCTTCCACCCGCTCCGGCGCGGTGCCGCCGGGGGAGAGGCGCCTTCCCACGGAGGACTCGATGGTGAGCCAGTCAAAGATGTCTCCCGCCGCGGCGGGCGCGAATCGCTGAATTTCATCCAGGCTGAGCTCCCACAACTCCTTCCCCTGGGCTTCGGCGTAACCCACCGTGCGCCCCACCTGCTCGTGCGCGGTGCGGAAGGGGACGCCTTGGGTCACCAGGTAATCGGCCAGGTCCGTGGCGGTGAGGAAGCCGCCGTGCAACGCCCGGGCCATGCCTTCCGGGCGGATGGTCAACGCGGCCAGCAACCCGGCCATCAATTCCACGGACGCGGTCACCGTATCCACCGTGTCAAACAGGGGTTCCTTATCCTCCTGGAGGTCCCGGTTATAGGTGAGGGGCAGGCCCTTCAGGATCATCAGCAGGCTCATGAGATTCCCGGTAACCCGGCCGCATTTGCCCCGGATGAGCTCCGGCACATCGGGGTTTTTCTTCTGGGGCATGATGGAGGAGCCGGTGGCGTAAGCGTCCGGCAGGGTCACAAAGCCGAACTCCGGGCCGGACCAGAGGATGAGTTCTTCCGACAGGCGGCTTAAATGCACCATGATGATGGCGGCCTGGGACAGAAATTCCACCAGGAAATCCCGGTCGCTCACCGCGTCCAGACTGTTGCGGAAGACCTCCGGAAAGCCCACTTGCTCCGCGACATACTGCGGGTCGATGGGAAAGGTGGTGCCCGCTAAGGCCGCGGCCCCCAGTGGGGAGACCCGGATGCGGGCCAGGGATTCATGCAGCCGCGCCTGGTCCCGGACCCACATTTCATCGTAGGCCAGCAGATGGTGAGAAAAAAGCACCGGCTGGGCCCGTTGCAAGTGGGTATAACCAGGCATCTTAACCCCAAAATGGGCCCGGGCCAGCCGCGCCCCGGCCCGGCGCAGGTCCGTGAGCCGGTCAATCAGGGTCTCCACCGCGTCGGCCAGGTAAAGGCGCACGTCCAGGGCCACCTGGTCGTTCCGGCTCCTGGCGGTGTGGAGCTTGCGGCCCTCGTCGCCGATTTTGGCGATAAGCCGGGCCTCGATGGCCATGTGGATGTCTTCCAGGGCGGGGTCGAAGACGAACTCCCCGGATTCGATCTCCTGCTGGATTTCTGCCAGCCCCTGAACGATCTGCCCCGCGTCGTCCGGGGTGATGATGCCCTGGCGGGCCAGCATCCGGGCATGGGCCATGGACCCGGCGATATCCTGGCGATAGAGGCGCCGGTCGAAGTGCAAAGAACAGGTGAAGCGCTCCACCTGCTTTTCCGTGTCGCCGATAAAGCGTCCGCCCCAGGGTTTTTTGGGCATGGTGTCACCGTTATTTATTTGAGCTTAGAAAAATTTAACCACAAAGACACCAAGAACACCGAGGGTCACAAAGAAGTTTTCTATCGGCGTCCTGCCTTGACGCCGATAAATATTCCTTGGCGTATCTTTATGCCCTTTGGGTCTTGGTGGCAACTTCTTCTATTGCCGCGTAAAAGGAAAGCCGCAGGCTTCGCACCGGGCTTCCTTAAGAGACTCCGCGTCCGCCAGCTTCTGCAACTGCCCGCACTGCCGGCAGCGGGTCACCGGCCGGTAATCGATCCAGCCCACATCCTTCCAGTACTTCAGGGTGCCGTATTTTCGCCGGTAAAGATAAATGGGATACAGCAATCCCAGAATAATCAGGTGCGCCAGGCCGATGAAGAAAAACTTCCAGGAAACCAGAATCCCCAGTCCCATGCCCAGGAGAAAGGTGGCCGACAGGCGCCAGGATTTGTCCCAAATTCTCCGGTCCGCAAAGGTCCAGGGGACCCGCACCCCGATCCACCAGTTGGGGCCGGGCCGCCAGAAGAACATCAGCAGTCCCGAGCCGCCGAAGAGCGCCGCCAGAAGGTATTTGAGTTCGCCGGGTATCAATGGGGCCAGTCTTCGGTTTTCAGTTTTCGGTTTTTGGCGGTTTCATGCCGACGATCATTTCTTTACGGACGCAAAGACAGAGCAAAATGTCTCACGTCAAGATGCCAAGACGCCAAGACCGCTAAGAACAATGGTGAACCGCCGCCCCGGGCGGCGGTTCGTCGGGTGTGACGGTGAGCTTGCCCCATCCCACATCTAATTACCTCCTCCCGACCCCCTTTCTTGGGCCCGCCGGGGGAGGGGGGGAGGTAGTGTGGGCCGGTTTAGCCCAGGTTTACCGGCGCCGGCCAGTTTACCGACGCCGTGCTCGCCTGCCAAGATGTTAGAAACCGGTTTTCAGTTTTCGGTTTTCGGCGGTTTCATGCCAATGATCATTTCTTTACGGACGCAAAGACAGAGCAAAATGTCCCACTCCAAGACGCCGAGACCGTCAAGGAAAAATGTGAAATGCCGCCCCGGGCGCGCTTGAGCCGGCGTCAACGGGCTTTAATAGGGGCTTTGCGTCCCCCCGGAAGTTGCGCTTTGCTTAAAAGATTCCAACTCGTAAGTTATCACTTCTGAGAACACCACTTTATCACCCTTTTTCTTGTTGATGGTGGTTACGCCTTTCACCCACCCCACGTGGGGGGCGTACCAGTTCTCCGACTCCAGGGTGGCCGTGGCGCCGTCGGCCAGGGTTCGCACCGACTTGCCGTTTTGTTTGAGCCTGAGGCAATCCTTGAAGGTTCCCGCCGGGACCTTGACCTGTTCGGTTAAGCCGGTGATGGTCAGATTGACTTTCATTTCCGCCTGTCCCAGGTTTTGCGCAATATCCCAGGCGCTTCCGACTCTAATGGGGGCCTTGAGATAATAAAGGGGGGGGGCGGTCTTCTTGGGCTCAGTATCCCCCGGGGTTTGCGCCGCCACCTGATAGACCCCGCTCTTATCTTCCGTGGCAAAGGTATAATGGATGGAGCCTTCGCTTTCCCATTTCCGGGGTGTGACGTTTTTTTCAAACAAAGTTCGCTGGGCCAGGTTGGTAATTTTTAATTTCCGGGCCTTGGCCTTATCGGAACTGATTTTGTACTCCCAAGTCATATCCGGGTTTTCGGGATAATATTTTTGCGCCTCACCGCCTTGACCCGGAAATAAGCCTCCCAGGAAAAGCAGCCCGATAAACATGAAACGGTTTTTCATGATGAGTCCTTTGTCCCTATATGGGGGTGGGGAGGGGCGGAGACACAGGCTGAAAGCCTGTGCCACTATCTCCTAACCCCGGACCCCTCCCCTTACTTCCCCTCCACCTGGGCCTTAATTTTCAGGCGCAGGGCGTTGAGGCGGATAAACCCCGTGGCGTCGGACTGGCGGTAGTCCCCCCCGGCCTCGAAGGTGGCCAGGTCCGGGCGGTACAGGGATTTGGGGGCCTTGCGGCCCACTACGGTAACATTGCCTTTGTAGAGCTTGAGGCGCGCGGTGCCGGTCACCGGCTTCTGGGCTTCGTCCATGAGGCTTTGCAGGACGTAACGCTCCGGCGCGAACCAGTAGCCGTAATAAACCAGTTCCGCGTACCGGGGGATGAGGCTGTCCCGCAGGTGCATGACTTCCCGGTCCAGGGTGAGGGATTCCACCGCCATGTGCGCGGCCCGCAGGATAGTGCCGCCGGGGGTCTCGTACACGCCCCGGGATTTCAGGCCCACGTAGCGGTTTTCCACCAGGTCCACCCGGCCGACGCCGTGGGCGCCGCCCAACTCGTTGGCCCGGGACAGCAGGGCCGCGGGGCTCAGCCGCACCCCGTCCATGGCCACCGGGTCGCCGGCTTCGAAGTCGATCTCCACGTATCGGGGAATATCGGGCGCTTCCCGGGGGTCCCGGGTGAGTTGGAACATGTCCGCGGGGGGCTCCGCCCAGGGGTCCTCCAGGATGCCGCCCTCGAAGCTGATGTGCAGGAGATTGGCGTCGCTGGAGTAAGGCTTCTCCTTGGTCACCGGCACCGGAATGCCGTGCTGTTTGGCGTAGGCCACGCAGTCGGCCCGGCCCGCCAGGTCCCACTCCCGCCAGGGGACGATGATCTGTAAATGCGGGGCCAGGGCCATGTAGGTGAGTTCGAAGCGCACCTGGTCGTTGCCCTTGCCGGTGGCGCCGTGGCTCACCGCGTCCGCGCCGGTCTTCCGGGCCACCTCTACCTGGGCCTGGGCGATGAGAGGCCGGGCGATGGAGGTTCCTAAGAGATAGGCCCCCTCATATAGGGCGTTGGCCCGGAACATGGGCCAGACGAAGTCCCGAACGAACTCTTCCTTCAGGTCCTCCACGAAGACTTCGTCGGCGCCGGTGGCCGTGGCCTTGGCCGCCACTTCGTCCAACTCCTCCCCCTGGCCCAGGTCGGCGCAAAAGGCCACCACCTTGCACTTATAGGTCTCTTTGAGCCATTTGAGAATGACGGAAGTATCCAGGCCGCCGGAGTAGGCCAGGACGATTTTGTGGATTTTGGACATAGCCTATACCTGTGATGATTTATTGTTTTGCTGAGGAATTTTTACTCCGATTATTGGTGCGTAAGACGCACCCTACATTTTTCACAGGCGGGACGCCTGTGCCACCAGGGATTATTTGCTTCCTGGCCCCTGGCCCCTATCCCAATAGCCACTCCAGCAGGGCCTTCTGAAAGTGCAGTCTATTCTCCGCCTGGTCCCAGGCCGCGGATTGGGGGCCGTCCAGGACTTCCGAGGTGATCTCCTCTTCCCGGTGGGCCGGGAGGCAGTGGAGCACGACGGCCTCGGGACGGGCCAGTTTAAGCAAGTCGTTATTCACCTGATACGGTTTGAAGATTTCCTTGCGGGCCGCGGCTTCGGCTTCCTGGCCCATGGGGGCCCAGACGTCGGTGTTGATGACGTGGACGTCCCGGACCGCCCATCGCGGGTCCTGGCCCAGGTAAATGGGGCGGCCCTCTGCCTGGGCTTCCCGGAGCAGGGCCGCATCCGGCTCATACCCTTGAGGGCAGGCCAGGTACAGGCTGAAATCCAGGTGCAGGGCCGCGGTGATCCAGGAGTTGGCCATGTTGTTGCCGTCCCCCACCCAGGCCACCTTGAGGCCGGAGACCGCGCCGAAGCGTTCCTGAATGGTCATGAGGTCGCTTAACACCTGGCAGGGGTGGTGGGTGTCCGTGAGGCCGTTGATCACCGGAATCGCGGCGTGGCGGGCCAGGTCCTCCACGAGTTTCTGGGCGAAGGTGCGGATGACCACCGCGTCCACGTACCGGGACAGCACCCGGGCGGTGTCGCCGATGGGTTCCCCCCGGTCCAGTTGGGTCTGGCCCGGAGCCAGGTAGATGCTGGCCCCCCCCAATTGGGCCATGCCCGCCTCAAAGGAGACCCGGGTGCGGGTGGAGGGCTTGTCGAAGATCATGGCCAGGGTTTTGCCCACCAGGGGCCGGGGGTTCTCCCCCCGGCGGCGCAGGTCCTTGAGCTGCCGGGCCCGGGCCAGGAGAGTCTTGATTTCCTCCGGGGTGAGATCCAGGATGGTCAAGAGATCGCGTTTCATGGAAAATCCAAGTTCAAAGTTCAAAGTTCAAGGTTCAAAGTTCAAGGTTTAAGATTTTAGATTTTAGCCTATTCCAGTAAGCAAGTGTTGGCGGGCGCGGAGGCCCGCCCCACCGATTTTTAACAGAAAACAGAAAACCGAAAACAGAAAACTGCCTTTAAGGAAATACCGCCTGGAAGGCCTCGCCAAAAATTGTCAGGGCTTCATCCAGGTCCCGGCGCTGCAAGAGCAGCGGGGGAAGAAACCGAATTATATTCCCCTGGGTGCAATTTATCAAGAGGCCCCGGTCCCGGCAGGCGGCCACCATCGCCACGCCCTCTTGGGCCAGCTCCAGGCCCCACATGAGGCCCAGGCCCCGGACCTCTTGGATTACGGGGAATTGAGCCGCTAATTTCTCCAGGCCCCGCCGCAAATATTTCCCCCGGGCGTTCACGGCTTCCATGAACTTGGGTTGGGTCAGGAGGCGCAGGACCGTCAAGGCCGCGGCCGCGATGACCGGCCCGCCGCCGAAGGTGCTGGCGTGGGTCCCGGGGACGAAGGCTTGGGCCACCTCTTCCGTGGCCAGCAGCGCGCCCATGGGCAGGCCGTTGGCCAGCCCCTTGGCCAGGGTCATGATGTCCGGGGCGACGCCGAAGTGCTCGTGGGCGAATAACTTGCCGGTGCGGCCCAGGCCCGTCTGAATTTCGTCCATCACCAGCAGCAGCTTTTTCTCATCGCACAGGCGCCGCAAGCCTTTGAGATAATCGGGACTCGGCAGGCACACCCCGCCCTCCCCCTGGATGGGCTCGATGAGCACCGCGCACACCGTGCCGTCCACCGCCGCGGCAGTCGCGTCCAGGTCGTTAAAGGGCACGAAGACAAAGCCCGGCAGCAGAGGGTCGAAGCCCTGGTGGAATTTCTCCTGGCCGGTGGCGGACAACGCCCCGAAGGTGCGGCCGTGGAAGGAATTGTAAGTGCTGATGATAACGTGGCGTCCCGGTCCGAACTTCTCCCGGGAATAGCGGCGGCAAAGCTTGATGGCCCCTTCGTTCACTTCCGCGCCGGAGTTGGCGAAAAAGACCCGGTCCGCGAAAGACAGGCGCACCAGTTCCTCGGCCAGCTCCGTCATGGGGGTGGTGTAATAGAGGTTGGAGACGTGCACCAGCCGCTCCAGCTGCTCCGCCGCGGCCCGGGCGATGTCCGGGTGGGCGTGCCCCAGGTTGCACACTGCCAGGCCGGCGACGAAATCGAGATACTCCTTCCCCGTATCGTCCCACACCCGGCAGCCTTGGCCCTTCACCAGCACCAGGGGCTGGCGGCCGTAGGTGTGCATGACGACCTTATCGGCCCTGTTTATCCAATTTTGAGTAACCAAGCTTCCTCCGTGTCAGTTCAAGGTTCAAGGTTCAAAGTTCAAAGTTGAAAACTAACAACCCCAAACCCCAAACCTTGAACTTTGAACCTTGAACTATTCCACAATCTCCGTCCCGATGCCGTGGTCGGTAAAAATCTCCAACAGCACCGCGTGGAGAACCCGGCCGTCCAGGATATGGGCCTTGCCCACGCCGTGGCTCAGGGCTTCCAGGCAGCAGTTGAGTTTGGGGATCATGCCCCCTTTGACGGTGCCGTCTTCCATGAGCCCATGCACCGCGTCCCGGTCCAGGCTGGAAATAAGCCGGCCCTCTTTATCCAGCACCCCGGCCACGTCGGTGAGCAGAATGAGTTTGGCCGCGGCCAAGGCCCGGGCCACCGCGCCGGCCACCAGGTCGGCGTTGATATTATAGGTTTCCCCCGCTTTCCCCACCCCCACCGGGGCCAGGACCGGGATAAAGTTCTGGGCCTGGAGGGTGCGGATCAGGTCGGTGTTGACCGCGGTGACTTCCCCCACCAAACCGATGTCGATGATCTCCGGGGGCTCGTCCTCCCGGGGGCGGTACAGGTGAATCTTTTTGGCCTCCAGGAGCCGCCCGTCTTTGCCGCTTAAGCCCACGGCCCGGCCCCCCGCGGTGTTGATGAGATTGACGATCTCCTTATTCACCTTGCCCGCCAGGACCATCTCCACCACGTCCATGGTGGGCTGGTCCGTGACCCGCATGCCTTCCACGAATTGGGTGGGAATCTGCAACTGGGCCAGCATCTGCGCGATTTGGGGGCCGCCGCCGTGCACCACCACCGGGTGGATGCCCAGGTACTGGATGAGGGTGATGTCCTGGGCGAACCCGGCTTTGAGCTCCGGCTCTTTCATGGCCGCGCCGCCGTACTTGATCACCAGGGTCTGCCCCTGGAACCGGCGCATGTAGGGCAGGGCCTCTAAGAGAATTTCGGCTTTGTGGATCCATTCGGTAGTCATGGTAGTGAGCCTTAGGGTTCAAGGTTCAAGGTTCAAGGTTCAAGGTTCAAGGTTTGAACTTTCAAGTCAGTTCCTCATGGGCCTTTAGCCCACCCATAAATTATGAAAAGGTGCTTGGCTTAGTCGGAGGGAGCGCTCCATTCTTTCAACTTTGAACCTTGAACTTTTCAGACCAGATTCAAGAATCAAGATTCAAGGTTTCAACTTTTAACTTTGAACCTTGAACTTTGAACTGCTTACAGAATATACCGGCTCAAATCCTCATCCTCAATCAAATTCGCCAGCCGCTCCCGGACGTAGTCCGCGGTGATGTCGATGGCCTGCTCCTTGAGGTCCGGGGCGTTGAAGGAAATGTCTTCCAGAAGCTTTTCCATCACGGTGTGCAGCCGCCGGGCGCCGATGTTTTCGGTGCGCTCGTTCACCTTTGTGGCTAAAAGGGCCAGTTCCCGGATGGCCTCGGGGGCGAAGTTGAGCCGGATGCCCTCCGTGTCCATGAGGGCCTGGTATTGTTTAATCAGGGCGTTTTCCGGCTCCGTCAAGATGCGCTCAAATTCCGCCGCCCCCAAGGAGTGGAGCTCCACCCGGATGGGAAAGCGGCCCTGCATTTCCGGGATCAGGTCCGAGGGCTTGGACATGTGGAAGGCCCCGGACGCGATGAACAGTATGTGGTCGGTGCGCACCATGCCGTATTTGCTGGACACGGTGGTGCCTTCCACGATGGGCAGCAAATCCCGCTGCACCCCTTCCCGGGAGACATCCGGCCCCCGGCTGTGGTCCCGGCCGGCGATCTTGTCGATTTCATCCAGGAAGATAATGCCGTTTTGCTCCACCTTGCGCCGGGCCTCCTCCACCACCCGGTCCATGTCGATGAGGCGCTGGGATTCTTCCTGGAGCAGCAGTTCCCGGGCTTCGGAGACCTTGACCCGCCGGGTCTTGGTGCGCTGGGGGAAGAGGTTGCCCACCATCTCCCGCAAATTGAAGTCCATATCCTCCATGCCGGCGCCGGAGAAGATTTCCACCACCGGCGTAATGCGCTGGCTCAATTCCAGTTCCACAAACCGGTCATCCAGGCGGCCTTCCCGGAGCATGCGGCGCAGCTTCTCCCGCGTGTTATCCCCCTCGCCTTTTCCGCCAACGGGCGTCTCTATTCCGGGGCTGCGGCCCTCCACCAGATCAATTAAGCCCTCATCGCCGCTAATCACCTGACTTCTTTGCCCCGGGGCAGGCCCGGGGAGCAGAAGTTCCAACAGGCGCTCTTCCACGGCCTCGATGGCCTTGGCCTGGACCCGGTCCCGCTCTTGGGCCTTCATCATGTTGACGGCCTGTTCCATGAGGTCCCGGACCATGGATTCCACGTCCCGGCCCACGTAGCCCACTTCCGTGAACTTGGTGGCCTCGATCTTCAAGAAGGGCGAATGGGCCAGCTTGGCCAGGCGCCGGGCGATCTCGGTCTTGCCCACGCCGGTGGGGCCGATCATGATGATGTTCTTGGGCGCGATTTCATCCCGCAGGTCCTCGGGGACCTGCTGGCGCCGCCAACGGTTGCGCAAAGCAATGGCCACGGAGCGCTTGGCGTTCTCCTGGCCGACGATGTATTTGTCCAGCTCCGCCACGATCTCCCGGGGAGTCAAATGATCCCCGGAGCCGGGGAGCCGTTTGGTCAATTCCATAGTTGCCGGTTCCTTTGAGTTATCCGCGTTGATTTTTTATCCGCAGATTACGCAGATGCGCACAGATTTTAAAAAACAGCCTTCAAGCCGCGATGTATCAAGAGAAAAGTGCGCTCAAGTATTTACCGCGAATTGAATCTCCCGGGTGTTCTGCACCACTTTGGAGGCTTGCAGAATCTCCAAACGCACAATCCCGCCGTCATACCCAAAATCGGCAATGATGCCCGGACGCACCTCATCGCTTTCCTTGATGCGCTCCTGCCGCAGCGTGATGGTCAGGGAGTCGGTTTCTGGATCGTAAATTATTTTCATGGCCTCAGTCCCTTCAAATATTTGTTAAGTTGCGAGGTTTTGTATAAGGTTATCACCACTCTCTCGGTTTCCGTATCCTCCACCACAATCCGAAGCAACATCTCCTGTTGCAATACCTGGTCGAAATAGCGGCGCATGAGAACCCGTCGCGGCGGCTGGCCGGGAACCTCGAATTCTGGATCATCTAAGGTCTTATCCGCCTCTACCCGTTCTATTTCACGGTCGGTCAGGTTGTCCAGGGCATGAGGCGACCACAGGAACGGTTTCACAAATTTCCCCTCAACAAAACTTCACCCATGCCCCGAGCTTAAGACTGAAAGTCTGTTACAATTCCTCAATAACGATCTCTTTATTCGTATAAACGCACAGCGACGCGGCGATATTCATGGCCTCCCGGCAGATGTCCCCGGGGGCCAGGTCGGTGTGGGCCATGAGGGCCCGGGCCGCGGCCAGGGCGTATGGCGCGCCGGAGCCGATGGACATGACCCCTTCATCCGGCTCGATGACGTCCCCGGTGCCGGATATGAGAAACGCCGAGGCGCCGTCCACCGCCAGGAGCATGGCTTCCAGGCGGCGCAGGATCTTGTCGGTGCGCCAGTCCTTGGCCAGCTCCACCACCGCCCGGGTGAGGTTGCCCTGGTGGGCCTCCAGCTTGGCCTCCAGGCGATCAAACAGGGTGAGCGCGTCCGCGGCAGAGCCGGCAAAGCCCACGATGATCTTGCCGTGATAGAGCTTGCGCACCTTTTTGGCCTTATGCTTCATCACCATGTCGCCTAAGGTGACCTGGCCGTCCCCGGCCACCGCCACCTTATCGCCCCGGCGCACCATGAGGATGGTGGTGCCGCGCCATTTTGGGTCATTATGATTCATGTCACGTCCATTTTCCATTGTGCTCATCGGAGCCGATGGCCTGTCTGATGCCGGTGGGGCGGGCCTCCGTGCCCGCCTAAAGTAACGCTCATCGGCGAGGCTGGTTTAGGCGGGCGCGGAGGCCCGCCCCACCGATGTAATATCAAGTTGAGACCTCTGCGAAAAGGGCTTGAGCGATGACAAATCAGCTTCAAAGGAAAAGAAACTAGTGGCACAGGCTTCCAGCCTGTGGGTAACTCTTTGGTAAAACAAGGTTTTTTGCACAGGCTGGAAGCCTGTGCCACCAGATTTTCCCCCAGGATTTAGTTCCCCTGTGTACCGGCTGATTTTCGCAGAGGTCTCAAGTTCTGTTTTAGATGCAACCAACTCTATGGCTAACTTATTGATAATCCAATTTCTTTTAACCGAAAACTGAGAACCGAAAACCGAAAACGGTATCAGACGCTGCGCTACTCCTTGCTCCTCGGATGCGCCTTATCGTATTCCTCCATCAAGTAATCCAGGTTCAGGTGCAGGTATCTCTGGGTACTGGAAATGGAGGCGTGGCCTAACAATTCCTGCACCGTCCTTAAATCCGCCTTACCTTCCAAGAGGTGCGTGGCGAAGCTGTGGCGCAGGCCGTGGGGCGTCAGGGCTTGGGAGAGCTCCGCGGCCCTGGCCCGGCGGCCCACCACCCGGGCCACCCCCCGGGAACTGAGGCGGCCGCCCCTTAAATTGACAAACAGGGCGGTTTCCTCGGTGCGGCCCTTTTCCTGCAAAAGCCGGCTTCTCAAAGGGAGATACGCGGTTAGAGCCTGTTGCGCGGCCTCTCCCAGAAAGGCCAGCCGTTCTTTACTGCCTTTGCCCCACACCCGGACCACCCCGGCGTTCAGGTCCAGATCCTTTAGGCTGAGGCCGGCCAGTTCCGACAGGCGCAGGCCTCCGGCGTAAAATACCTCCAGGATGGCCCGATCCCGCCGGGCGCCCGGATCATCGCCCTTAGTGTGCCCCAGGAGATGAAACACCTCGTCTACGGTCAAAAAGTGGGGCAGGGGCTTTTCCAGCTTGGGGCTGGGGGCCAGCTTGGCCGGGTTATGGGCCATAATCCCCAGTCGCTGCAAATATTTAAAGAAGGACCGCAGGGCCGAGAGCTTCCGGGCCACCGTGGTCTTCCGGCGTCCTTTCAGGGACAGGGCCAGGAAGGCCCGCAAGTCCTTATAGGTCGCCTCCGATAGGGAACTCCTCGGCCCCTGGGCCCAAAATTCCAGGAACTGGCTGAGGTCCAGGCGGTAATTTCTCAGGGTATGGGGCGACATCTGCCGCTCCACCCGGAGATACCGCAGGAAATCCTCGAGATAACCCCATCCGTCCATGGCGCCTGACGGGCGACCCTCAGCGGGCTGCCGAGCTTATTCTACCCCCTTGAAATTAATGAATATTATCATCAATTCCAAACAATGCCAAAACATTATCGGCAGAAACCGGGGCCAAACGCTAAAATCCCGGGGGCCGTTTAAGGAAGGAGCCATAAGATTGGCCAAGAGGGTCGCGGCCGGATAGGAAAAAACGTGGGGCGGGCCTCCGTGCCCGCCGGGTAAAGATCAACCGCGGATGCACGCAGATTAACGCAGATTAAATTGCACTCAGCCGCGTTCGTCTGCGGTGGATCTCCATGGAGGCGGGCACGGAGGCTCGCCCCACGATCAAAAAGTCCGAGCTCGTTGGCGCAGGCTAAAGCCTGCGGCTACAGATAATATCTGCGCTTTTGGCTGAAAGCTGATGGCTGACAGCTCTTAATTGGTAAACACCCGGACTTTTGCGGGGGAATCCAGGTAACCGTCGATCTCGGCGCTCATTTTTTGCCGTTCCGGGTTGTTCAGCCAGGCCTGCCAATGGTCCAACGACTCCCAGGTGCTGATGACCAGGTAATAGTTGGGATCGTCCACGGCGTGCAGGGTCTCCCCGGAGATGTAGCCCGGCTGCCGCATGGCCTGGACCCTAAGCTGCCTGAGCAGGCGGACGATCTCGCCCACCTGCTTGCCTTTGATGGAGCGCTCCAGCAATACCTTGACCATGGCCCCCTCCTTTCTGATTAGCGGTTTAGCGGGTTAGCAGTAAGCCGTTAGCTTTCAGCTTTTAGCCGTCGGCCTTTAATACCAGAATGAGACCTCTGCGAAAATGGTTTGAGCGATGACAAATCAGCTTCAAAGGAAAAGAACCTAGTGGCACAGGCTTCCAGCCTGTGAATAACTCTATGGTAAATCAAGGTTTATTGCACAGGCTGGAAGCCTTTGCCACCAGATTTTTCCTCTGGATTTTGTTTCCCTGTGTACCGGCTGATTTTCGCAGAGGTCTCAAAATGCCTTCAAAATGAGATTATCAGTAGCAGCAGGTTTTTATAAGGAAATGGCGGCACAGGCATTTTGCCGGCGCATCCCTCAGCATCGACCGCGGGATTAGAAACCGGACAGCCGGGGGCGGCTGTCCTACATTTCCAGGCTTCGTGGTGATCCCCAAGGGGTTATGGGACGTTAGCCTGCGCCGGGGAAAGGCGAGATGCTAATGGCGCCTTTTGATTGCAATTCAGTATAATTTCCAGCTCTTGGCTTTATATTGGCGGCTGCCGATGGAATAACTAAACCACTGAACCACCACACCTCTGATCATAATATAGCCAAATTGGGAGGGAAGTCCAGCCCTGAGGCCGAAAACATCCTCTTGAGGGGCCGGTTTCTCTATGGTAATATAAAAATTTGGATAGATGGGGAGACGGATGGTCAAACTGACGGAACTGCGGGATGCTCTGGACAGGCAGGAGGAGATCAAGCTCTCCCCTTATGCCGCCCGCAGCACCCAGGCGGTGCGGCGGCGTTACGAGGAGCGCATCGCCCAGGGCCATCGCCAGAACTTCGCGGTGGACGCGGACCGCATCCTCCACTCCCGGGCCTACACCCGGTACATCGACAAGACCCAGGTCTTTTACCTCATCGATCACGAGCATATCAGCCACCGGGTGCTGCACGTGCAGCTCCTTTCCAAGATCGGCCGGACCATCGGCAAGTATCTGCGGCTGAATGAGGACCTCATCGAGGCCATCGCCCTGGGCCACGACATCGGGCATCCCCCCTTCGGGCATGACGGGGAGCGGATTCTCTCCACCATCTGCCAGGCCCACGGCATCGGGGCGTTTTTGCACAACCTCCAGGGGGTGCAGTTCCTGGATCGGGTGGAGAAAAACGGCCGGGGCCTCAATCTGTCCCTGCAGGTACTGGACGGCATCTTGAGCCATGATGGGGAACCCCACCTGGAGCGCCTCTCTCCGGAGGCGGAAAAGAACTTCGCGCGTTTGGAAGAGGAACTCCGCCTCAAGTCCGCGGACCCGGATTACCCTCTGAAGCCCATGACCCTGGAAGGCTGCGTGGTGCGCCTGGCGGACACCATCAGTTACATCGGCCGGGACCTGGAAGACGCCATCACCCTCAATCTGGTGCGCCGGGAGGAGCTGCCCGAAGGGCCGGCCCAGCTCCTGGGGCGCACCAACGGCGCCATTGTCTATTCTTTGGTGGCGGACCTCATCCGCCACAGTTTCGATAAGAACTATGTGGGTTACAGTCCCGAGGTGGGCCGGGCCTTGAAGGAGTTTAAGGCATTTAATTACCAGCGCATTTATAACAATCCCCGCATCAAAGGAGAGACTCCCAAGATTGAGGTCCTGTTTGCCGGCATGTTTGCGCGGTTTCTGGAGGACGTGCAGCAAAAGCGGCTGGACTCCCCCATCTGGACCGATTTCCTGGCCCAACTGGACCATGAATATGGGGCGAATCACCAACCTGCGGAGATGGTGCGGGACTTTCTGGCCGCCATGACCGACGCCCAATTTTTGCGCCAGTCCCAGGAAATGTTCTTTCCCCGGCCCCTGCCGGCCAGGTTTGCATGAGGTCCGGAGATGCTGCGCGTGATGACCTTCAACCTCCGGTTTGCCAACCCCGAGGATGGCCCCAATGAATGGCGGCACCGCAAGGAAATGGTGGTGGAGTTGATTCTGCGGCGCTCCCCGGATTTACTGGGCACCCAGGAAGGCACCGTGCCGCAGTTGGATTACCTCACCGGGCAGCTTGAGGGCTATCTCCCCTTAACCGGCCACCGCCGGGTGGATCCCACCTGCCAGTACCCCACCATTTTTTATCGGGCCGGGGGGTTCACCGTGATGGACAGCGGGGAATTCTGGCTCTCGGAAACCCCCGAGGTGCACCGGAGCATGAGCTGGTGCAGCGCTTTCCCCCGCATGGCCACCTACGGCATCTTGCGCTCGCCGGAACAGGAATTTTATTTCATCAACACCCATCTGGACCACATCTCCTCAGAGGCCCGGCTCCAGGGAGCCCGGATGATCCGGAACCATTTTCTTCCCTTAAAGACCCCCATAATCCTGGCGGGGGATTTCAACGAACCGCCGGATGGCCCGGTTTTCCAGGAATTCATGGGAGGCGACAGCCCCTTACAAGATACCTGGCGGGCCCTGCATCCCCCGGGGGAGGAGCCCGCCACCCAGCACCACTTCGATGGCCGGCCCCGGGGCGCCAGGATTGACTGGATTCTCACCACCGCCCCCTTCCGGGTGCGGGACGCGATGGTGGTTACCGATAATGTCAACGGTCGCTATCCTTCCGATCACTTTCCCTATATGGCAGAGGTGGATTACTGATGGCCCGGATAATATGGCTGCTGCTGGCGCTCCTCTTTTTGAGCACGCCGGTTCACGGAAAACAGGCGGAATCTTTACCCCTTTACGTCCTGATGGCAGGGGGCGAAGAAGCTTATGAAGTCCCCCCCAAAACGACCATCAACCGGGTGGCCCAGGAAAAGGGGGTGCAGTGGACGGTGGTGGCCCGAGAGAATGAGCTCAAAAAGCCTTTTAAGATTCAGTCCGGCATGATTCTGAAGCTAAACAACACTCATATTGTGCCCACGGATTTGAGTAACGGTTTTGTCATCAATCTGCCGGAGTTGCTCCTGTATTACTTCAAGGACGGCGTTTACCAGCGGCGCTATGCCCTGGCGGTGGGCAAGCCCAGTTGGCCCACTCCCACCGGGAATTATCAGCTTTGCAACAAGAGCAAGAACCCCACCTGGACCGTGCCCGTGTCCATCCAGGAGGAAATGTTTAATGCCGGCTATGAGGTGGTGGAAAAGGTGCCGCCGGGGCCCAAAAATCCCCTGGGGCAGTACTGGATGGGCACCACCGCGTCCGGGGTGGGCATCCACGCCACCAACCGCCCCTGGTCCGTGGGCCATTTCGTATCCCACGGCTGCATCCGGATGCTGCCGGACGAGATCGCCCAGCTCTTCCCCCTGGTGGAGGTGGGGTTGCCGGTGAAGATCACCTATCGTCCCGTCAAAGTGGCGGTTACCCCACAGGGGCGCATCTTTCTGGAGGCCCACCCCAATATTTATCGGAAAAAGCTGAACTACCTGGAATTGGTGAAGGAATTGGCCCAACAGCACCAGATCGTCAGCCGTCTGGATTGGGATAAGGTCGCAGCCGTTTTGAAGGCCAGGGAAGGCATCGCCCGGGACGTCACCAAGGTCCAGCTTCCCCCCGACCCGGCCACCAAAGAGGTGGAATTCCAGAAACCCCGGGAAATGGGGCTTTTTCCTTTACAGGGCCAGGGGGTCAAGTTAGAATAGATAACTTGTCGGTCTGAAGCCGGTTTTCGGTTTTTGGTAACAAACCATAAACCAGAAGATTTCACCACCAAGGCACCAAGGGCACCAAGATACACAAAGAAATCATTGGTAAGTTTTTCTTGGTGAACCTTTGTGCCCTTGGTGTCTTGGTGGTGAACCTTAAACCCAAGCCTTTCAACTTTAATGATCGAGGATGAGAATATGCCTTTGTCCCGCTATGTCGCACTTGCATCGGCAGTTGCTCTGATGGCGGCCCTGTCCTTGCCGGGCCAGGCTCAGACCCCGGCCCCGGTTCAGCCCCAGGCCCAGACCCCGGCGGCGGCGCCCGCAAAGGCGCCGGCCCCCGCACCGTCCGGCAAGGTTGCCTGCGGGCCGGACCACGCCATTCTTTACAAGCGAGCCGTAACCTTGCTGGACAACGCCGAAAAGAAGCTCAACGCCCGCTACACCGCGGAGGCCAAGGCCCTGGCCAAGGAAGCCAATGCGCTCTTCAGTATCCTGGCCAAGGAGTGCGGCCCGGCTCAGAAGGAGCGGCTGCTCACCCCCAAAGAAGAGCAGCAAGAGGCCATCAATCAGAAGCTCTGCGCGGATGAACGGGCCCAGGCCGACCGGCTGATGAAGTCCGCGGAAGACAAGGAAAAGAAGAGCGCCCAACAGGAGGCCAAGGAGCCGGACCTTTCCTTGAAAAACCAAAAGGAAGCCAGAGACGAATACGAGCAGGCCCACAAACGTTATATCAAGTCGGAAATCTATGCTCTCAGGAACCAGCAGATCGTCTTCCGCTTTCTGGGGCCGTGATCCGGTTCGCAAATATTTAACCACAGAGAGCACAGGAAACACCGGGGGGACACAGAGGGAACCATAATTTTGTCTTGCAGGCGCAATTATGGTTCTCCGTGTTCTCCGTGCCTCTGTGGTTAATCTTTTTTTTCAGAACTCACATGCCCTCCGGGGAGGCCCAACCTTGCTCCTTACTATTTTCAGCGAAGCCGTGGGCCCCTATCAGGTGATGACTTATCTGGCGGGGTGCCCGGAGACCCGGGAGGCCATGGTCATCGACCCCGGCGGCCCGGCCCCGGGGCTGCTGGCTAGGCTGCGGCAAGAGGGCTGGCGACTAAAGTGGATCGTCAACACTCACGGCCATTCGGACCACACCGCGGGCAATGACCGGTGGGTCGAAGAAACTGGCGCCGCGGTGGTGATCCACCGTTCGGACTGGGAATTTTTCAGCGCCCCGGAAATGCAGGACGCGGCCCGGGCCGAGGGGTTTCCGCCCCTGTCCCGGGCGGACCTTCTGGTGGAAGACGGCAGCCGTCTCTCCCTGGGCCGCTTTGAGGCCGTGGTGATCCACACCCCGGGCCACTCCCCCGGCTCCATCTGCCTCCACTTCCCGGGCCACCTGTTCACCGGGGATACCTTGTTTGTGGGCGCGGCGGGTCGCACCGACCTGCCGGGGGCCTCTCTTAATCAGCTCATAGAGTCCCTGGAGCGCAAAATCATGCCCTTGCCGGATGACACCCAAATCTGGCCCGGACATGATTATGGCGACACCCCCATCTCCACCCTGGGGGAGGAAAAGGTCAACAATCCCTTCCTGACGGATTTCTTTTAAGCCCCCTGATCCCTTTTACCCCCCTTTCAAACCGGAATGGAGATTTAAGGTTGCACATTCCCGGGGGGCGATTTATTAATTAAGATAGCTGGTTGTTTCTTGACCTGAAATCCCGGTGATTGGTGGATATGGGTGAACCGGTGTCCCAATTTTTAACCCTCCTGCTGGACAGTCTGCCGGATACCTTTATCCTGGTCCTGGACCAGGAGCGCCGGATCATCTATGCTAACACCTCCTTTATGGAACAGTTCGGCCTGGGACCCCAGGATCTCATGGGACATCATTGCATCCATCTGGCCGATGCCGCGGGCGGTCCGGAGGGGGGGGAGTGGTTTTGTCCCGCGGAGCAAGACCCTGCCTACCGGGGCCGGAAGCATATGACCCGGGAGATCCAGGGGAAGGAATTTGTCTTCGAGGTCAACTGTTATCCTCTTAAGGACGAAGTGGGAAACTGGCTCCGGGTGGTGGTTTACCGGGATGTATCCCATAACCGCCGATTGGAGCAGGAACTGCGGAAGACCTACGAACTGGAGCGTAACCTCATGGACGCCTCCATAGACGGCATCGTGGTCAATGATCTGGGGGGCAATGTTTTGATTTTCAACCAGGGGGCCGCCAGGATCCTGGGGTACACGCCGGAGGAGGTCATCGGCAAACTCAATGTGTCCAATCTCTATCCTCCCGGTCAGGCCCATCTGATTAAGGAAAAGATTTATGAGGCCGCCCACGGGGGCCTGGGGATTTTAGAATATTATGAGACCATGGTGCTTCACAAAAACGGTGACCTGGTTCCCGTCTGGCTGGCGGCCCGCATTTTATCGGAAGATGGCCGGGATGTGGGGATCGTCGGCTATTTTCGGGACCTCCGGGAACGGAAGCGGATGGAAGAAGAGCTGCTGCGCCATGAACGCCTGGCCTCCCTGGGCAGGATGGTGGCCCATATCACTCATGAGATCAAAAACCCCCTGACGGTCATCGGCGGTTTCGCCCATCAATTGGAGCGCCTGGCGTCCATGCCCCGGGAGGCCGGCCATAAATTGCGCCTCATCCATGAAGAGGTGAGTCGCCTGGAAAAGTTCCTATCAGATCTGAGCAACTTCACCCGCAGCGCCCCCAGCCAGAAAGACCCCGGCGATGTGGCGGCCCTGATCCGTGAAGTAGGGGACCTGATGCAGGACAGCTTTAAAGAGAAAGGGGTGATTTTCCGAGTGCAGGCCGAGGAAATCCCCCTCTTTCCCTTCGATGCCGGTCAGATTCGCCAGGTTCTGGTCAATATTTTCAAAAACGCCCTGGAGGCCATGCCCCAGGGGGGCGAATTGGCCGCGACCGCTCAGGTGAAGGAGAATCTTGTGGAGCTGACCATCCGGGATACCGGCCAGGGCATTGCCCCGGAAGATCTGCAACAGCTCTTTACGCCCTTTTTCTCCACCAAAAAAAAGGGCACGGGACTGGGTCTGGTCATCTGCCGGGGCATCATCGAACAGCACCGGGGCGACATCAGGATTGACAGCCAACCGGAGCGGGGCGCTACCTGCACCATCCGCCTCCCCCTGAACCCGGGGTGAGGCGGCCCGACTTTTTTAGGGGGCGGTTGATGGGGGTGATTCCAGATTGTATTAATCGGCCACCGGCCGTTAACTTATGCCGTTTCCGGTTTTTGGTTTTATGTTAAGAAGACCGGGGCTATCAGCAAATTGAAACTTACTACTCGGAGCGTAAAATATGGTGCCTCGATGTAGGGGCGGGTTTAAAACCCGCCCCTACGTTGCCCATAACCAATGCAATTAATGCTCCGAGTAGTATATTCAACTTTTTAAAATACCATGAATTATTTCGCCAAGCGGGAGCTTGGCAGATAAGGGGGTTCCCAAGCAGGAGCTTGGGAACCAGGATTTATAATCCCCTTGATCTCCATGGGATGGCGCTGAAAGTTCAGGGCGAAACAGGGGAAGAACTCCAGCCCCCGGGCCTGGAGGGGCACGGTGACCCCGGGAGGTTCCTCCCATTCCACGGTGCAGGTGGAGATGTCGTAAATCAGGCGCTGCACTTCGGTGGTGTCCACCGAGGAGCGCATGTGCTCCGCGCAGGCTTCCTAAGGAAGGGGCCGGGCCTTGGGCATGGATGGGAGGTTTTCTCTATGCAAATTCAGTAATTTTGCTTATTAAAACACATCAAAATATTTTGTGAATTCATAGGGTTGCTAATAGAGGGCAGGTATTTTATCGGGGATTACTCAGTCGAGGGGCATGCGGATTCCGTGGCGGTGGAGGGAAAGGAAGGGAGAGGGCGAACGATGGAGATCACCCAGAGGCCGCTTTTGGGCCTATTGGGTGCATCCCCTGGTTATGCAAGGTTCTTTTGTCTTCTAATGATTTCCACCAGTGATCTCAGTGCCTGATTCACTGAAT
>CAZUBT010000007.1:0-62603 GCA_964618815.1 uncultured Desulfobacterales bacterium
CCAAGCGGGAGCTTGGGAACGAGAGAGGGGGATGCCTTCAGGAAACCAGGTACGCCTTAGTCGGATGAACCTGAATTATAAAGGAACCTGCTATCCTGCCCCCCAGGCGTTTTTCTTCCCCTACCCGGTTTGTCAAATTGATAAAGAAATTGGCCTCCGGAAGGCCCTTCTCTCAGATTAAGATTGTTGGTTTTGAGGGGAGGTTGGAGAGGTTGGCCGAACCGCGCGGCGTACTATTTTATTATCAATTATTCCAAGGCATTATCAATATTTTTCCTGATGGCTGATTTGGCATTGCCTATGCATCTATAAATAGCAAGTCGCCATTGGCGGCCCCAACAACCCACAGGAGAAAAGATACCCATGAAGAAAGTCATTTCCACCTTAACCGCCGTAGCCTTTGCCTTGGGGCTGGCCGCGGCGGGGCAGGCCCAGACCGCCGGTAAAGACGAGGCGAAACCCGCGGTGAAAACGGAAAGCCCGGCGCCTCAGGCGCAGGTCACCAAAGACGTGGCCAAACCCGGCGACCCTGCCAAGCCCGCGGTCACGGAAGAGGTCAAACCTGGCGATAAGGCCAAGGAAGCCGCCAAACCCGGCGCCGACCAGGGCAAAACCGAGGTAAAACCCGGAGACAAAGACAAAACCAAGAAGGATAAGAAGGACAAGAAAAACGGCAAGAAGTCCAAGGACGACAAGAAAGCCGCCACCCCGGTGGAAAAGCCCAAAGAGGACAAGAAGTAAGCCGGGCCCAATAACCACACCTGCTTACCTCCCCAGCGGCCTCTTGATCAGGCTTTAAGCTGAGGGCGGGTGGAACCGGGCCGAGATGGGAACCCCCATCCCGGCCCGGTTTTTGTTTTTTTTAAGGGGGAAGGCCGGTGGATCAACGATCCCCCGCCCTCGGGCACGGCAAGCCGTACCCCTACAACTCCCCTCCCCCAATAGCCGACAACATCTCCCAGATGCGGCGAGTAGCCGGCTGGGTGGGGGAAAGGCGGATTTCCAGGATGCCGCGAGTGGCGGGGGTGACCTTTACCGGCTCCGCCACCCGGAGGCCCGCCACCCAGATGAGGCCCCGGGCATCGCTCACCATAGGGATATGAGGCCGCAGATAGCGGGGGATTTTCCGGTTCACCAGGAAATCCTGAAGTTTTTTGGGACCCGGAGCCCCTCCGGGCCAGAAGCGGGCGCCAGCCTGAAAGTAATGGACCTGCAAGGGAAAAGTCACTTTATCCCCATCCAGCCAGGCGGTGTGGGGCGGCGGCCAGGGCTCTCCCGGTTGGTAAGAGCGCTCCCTCACCACCCAGCGCCAGCCCTCTGCGGTATCAACTTCCCCCGGAGCCGGCAGCGGCATTGTCGAACCGGCCGGTGGGAGAGGCAGGCGGCGAAAGATATGCAGTTCCGGTCCGACCCGGGCCACCCGGCAATCCCCCAGGGGGATGATCCCGCCGCTTTGCTCTCCCCGGGCCAGGGCCACCAGGCCGGCCACCTGGGCAGAGGTGAGGGCCCGGTCTCCCAAGATTTTCCCCACCCCGAACCGCAACACCCGGTTCTGCCAGGCGGGGTCCAAAGCCAATAACCGGGGCAGGTCCAGGGCGTAGCAATCCGGCGCCGGCTCCCGCCCCACCTCGGCCCACAGCCGGGCGGTTTCCCCGGTCAAGAGGCGTTCGTCCGCCTGGAGGAGCGCCTGGGCGCGCCAGACGGCCTCGGTGAGGCGGGGGTTGTATTCCTTCACCAGGTCCGGAAGCAAATCCAGGCGGATGCGGTTGCGCAGGTAGTTGCGGCTTAGATTGCTGGAGTCCTGGCGGTAGGGCAGGCCTTCTTGCTTAAGCCAGGCCAGGAGCGCCGCCTTGCCCACGGCTAACAGCGGCCGCACCAACCCCTCAGGGGTGGCGGGCCACATGCCTTTCAAGCCCTCGGGTCCGGCGCCCCGGAGCAGGCGCAGGAAAAACAGCTCCACCTGATCGTCCGCGGTATGGCCCAGGGCCAGCCGGGTATAAGCGTGTTCCCGGCAGGCGTCTTTTAAAAAACCCAGGCGCAGGGTGCGCCCAGCCATCTGGAGGGAAATCTTCCGAGCCCGGGCCAGTTCCCTGACCTCCCCCTGCCCCTGATGGCAAGGAAGGCCCAGCCCTTGGGCCAGTCGGGCCACAAACGCCGCGTCCTCATGGGATTGTGCGCCCCGAAGGCCGTGTTCAAAGTGGGCCACCCCCAACTCGATGCCCAGCCGGATTTTCAGCCGGTGCAAAATATGCAGCAGGGCCGCGGAATCCGGCCCGCCGGACACCGCGGCCAGGACCCGGTCCCCCGGGGTGAACAGGTTTTCGTGACCGGCATAATAAAGGACCCACTGCTCCAACTCCGGGGCCGCGGCAGCTTCCAGAACAGGTTTGAGGATCAGGTCGCCGGGGGGGGACAAAATTGGCCGATGGCCTCCAGAATGGCGTCTTTGGAGAAGGGCTTGGCCAGAAACCGGTCCACCACGGAAGAGCCGGCCTGTTCCACTCCTTCCGGGAGTTTCGCAGAAATCATGATGATGCGCAGCTCCGGCCGGCATTCTTTCAAGCGCCGGGCCAGTTCCAGGCCGTTGATGGCCGGCAGGTGGTAATCCAGCACCGCCACCTGAAAGCGCTGCCGCAAGGAGTCAACCTCCCCTTCCCTCCCCCCTTCCAGGGAAATCACCTCATAGCCGACCCGTTGGAGAATGGCGGCCAGGGCCTCCCGGGTGAAGGGGTCGTCATCGATTATGAGGATGCGGGGCTTCATAGGTTTAAGTTTTTAGTTCTTAGTTCTTAGTTTTTAGTTCTTTGCTTTTTGCTTACTGCTTACTGCTTACTGCTTACTGTTCACTGTTCACTGCTTACTGTTCACTGATTACTGATTACTGCTCACCGGAAAGGCCAGGTGGAACGCGGCGCCCCGGTTCACCTGGCTCTCCACCCTGATGCTCCCCTGGTTGGCCTCCACCAGGGTCTTGCAGATATACAGGCCCAGGCCGGAGCTGCCCGACTTTTCCCGATTAAAGAGATATTTTTCAAACAGGTGCGCCTGCAATTCTGGATTAATGCCGCAGCCGGTGTCGGTCACGGTGATTTCCACTTCCCGGCTGTCGGCGCCGGGAAGTTTCTGGGCCGTGACCCGGATTTCCCCTCCTTTAGGGGTGGCCGCCAGGGCGTTTACCAACAGGTTGGACAGGACCCGGTCCAGGGAAGGCTCATCTACCCGGATGGCCGGCAGGTCCGGGTCCGCGGCCCCGGTCAGGGCGACCCCCTGCTGCTGGGCCAGGGGGCTGAATTGGCTCACCAGGCGCTGGACGATGAATCCCGGGGGCACCGCCTCGGGCTTCAGGGCCAGGCAGCCCGCTTCAAAACGGCTCAGGTCCAGGACATTGTGCAGGTGCAGGAGCAAATCCTCACTGCGCTGGATAATCCCCTGGAGCTTCTGGTGAATTTCCGGGGGCAGGGTCTCATCCTGGAGGGCTTCGATGGTGAGGCGCACCCCGGTCAAGGGCGCCTTGATATCGTGGACGATCATGGAGAGAAAATCGGCGTTGGCCGCCACCCGGTCCCGTTCTTCCTGGAGGAGCCGAGTCTTCTCCCTGAGGGCCCGGGTCATGGTGTTGAAGGATTCCGCCAGTTCTCCCAATTCATCGCCGGAGGTGACGGGAATGTCTCCGGCCAGGGCCTCTTGGGCCAACTGGCGGGTGCCCTCCGTCAGGTGGGTGATCTGGCGCCGCATCCCTAAGGAGAGCCAGAAGCTGAGGATAGCCCCCAGGAAGGCCGCGGCCCCGCCCACCCCGAAGATCACCAGCTTCAGGGCCCGCAGGGTGGGGTCCAGTTCCCGGCGGTTCACCCCCACGACAATGAGGTTTTCCCAGGGCTTCTCTTCTTCTTCCAGGGGGAGATAGGTCAGGGTGTAATCCTGCTCCGCCAGGGTAACGCTCTGGACCCGGAGAGCGGGGCCGACGGCCGCAGCCACCAGATCCTTGCTTCGCCGGATTTCATTGAGCGCGGCCTCGGGCAGGTCTTTAAAGGAATTGACCACCAGGCGGTTGGCATAGAACAGGGCCACCTCGGCGCCGGGCCGGGACAACGACTCCACGAAGCCTTTGTCCACCAGCAGCCCGGTGAGCATCACCCCCACCACCTTTTCCTGGTGGAAGATGGGCGCGGAGGCGCTGAGCACAATGGAGTCCTTCCACTGCGTCATCCGGGAGGCCTCCTTGCCCTTGAGCGCGGTGCGGATCAGGGGGTTGCCGGAGATATTCACCCCCAGGGCTTCCGGGTCGTGGGCCCGGGCCAGGATAACCCCCTGGGCGTCGGTGATGGTGAGCACGTGGAGCCCCGTGGCTTTCATCATGGGAGTGACCCAGCGGCGCAGAGTTTCCAGGTCGCCCCCGGACAGCCACTCCCCATAGCTGGGATTATCTGCCAGGAGGCTGGCGGCCTGGGCCACCCTCTGGATCTTCCCCTGGTATTCCGCCAGCACCAACCGGGCCACCAACTCCACCCGCTGCTGGTGCCATTCCAGAATCTGCCGGGTGGCCAGGTACTGCATGACCAACAGCAGTCCCACCAGGGCCACCAGCAGGGACAGGAGATTGACCCCCAGGAGCTTCCGACCGACTTGGCTCTTTACCAGCATGGTTTCAAGGGCTTCCTATGGTAAGGGGCGCGCGTGCACCTTGCGGCTTCACGAACATCGTTTAAAACATAGCATATTCTGTGAGTTAGGGGAACTATTCCTCTCAGGCGCTTTATCTTGAGATAAGGGGAAAGATCCCATTCATTCCCCCAGGGGCGGAAAGGGCGCCGCCCCTGGGGGTTTCCTGCCTTTACTCAACCTTCACTCAAACACCCCGGCTGCCTTTATGATGGGGGTCACGGGGGCCCACCCCGCCAACACCCTCTCCGATGGGGATTTCACGTAGGGTGCGCACCGCGCCCCATCTAATCCGGAACCTGCCTAGGTTTGACTAACCCAGGAGAAAAGAAAAAATCAGCCGGTACAGGGGCATGAGGACCAGGCTCATGAGGCCGCTGTAAAACAGGACCAGGATGAGGATGAAGCCCACGGGCTCCAAATAGGCGTAGAGCCGGGCCAGGTCCCGGGGCAGCAGGGTGGCCAGGATGTGGGAGCCGTCCAGGGGCGGGATGGGAATGAGGTTGAACAGGGCCAGGAAGATGTTGATGGAGCAGCCGTAATAGGCCAGAAAGGTCAGGCCGGGGCCGCCCAGATGCAGGCGCAAAATGAAGGCGAACATCACCGCCAGGGCCAGGTTGCTCAACGGCCCCGCGGCGCTGGTGGTGATTTCCCCCCAGCGGTAATTCCGGTAATTCAAGGGGTTAACCGGGACCGGCTTGGCCCAGCCGAACAGGATCTTGGAGCCGGTGAGCAGCAACAGCAGGGGCAGGACCACGGTGCCGATGATGTCGATGTGGGGCACGGGGTTCAGGGTGATGCGCCCCAACATGCGGGCCGTGGGGTCGCCGTTGAGCAGGGCCACGTAGCCGTGGGCCACTTCGTGAATAATCACGGAAAACAGCAGCACCACGACCATGAGGGCCAGTTCCAGGACATAAGGCAGGTTTAATCCGCTCATTTCAGATTTCCCGGAGCAGGGCCTCGCCGGCCTGGCGCAGGCGGTCCAGACCTTCGGTAGAGAAAGATTCCAGATAAAACCGCACCACCGGCTCCGTGCCCGAAGGCCGGAAGCACACCCAACTGCCGTCTTCCAGGATGTATTTGTGGCCGTCCAGGGTGACGTGCTCCTTGACCGCCAACCCGGCAAACTTCGCCGGGGTAGTATGGAGCCGGGCCAGCAGCCTCTCCTTGGCCTCCACCGGCAAAGCCAGGTTGATGCGGCGGTTGATCACCGGCCCCAGCCGGTGGAATAAATCTTTTAGGAGCCGGGGAATCCCCTTGCCCTTCCGGGCCACCATCTCCGCCACCAGCAGGCAGGCCAGAATGCCGTCCTTTTCCGGCAGATGGTTTTTCATGGAAAAGCCTTCGCTTTCCTCGCCCACCATTAGGGCCTGGCCGTTGACAATATATTCTCCCAGGTATTTAAAGCCCACCTTGGTTTCAAACACAGGCCGGCCGTGGGCCGCAGCCACCCGGTCAATGAGATGGGTGGTGGCCACGCTCCGGGCCACGCCGCCCTCCCAGCCCCGGGTTTCGATCAAGTAATCCAGGAGCAGGGCCAGGATTTCGTTGGCCTCATGGTAATCGCCGGCCGCGTCCATCACCCCGAAGCGGTCCGCGTCCGCGTCCACCGCCAGGCCCAGGTCGGCGCCGGCGGCCTTGAGGCGGTGAGACAACTCCTCCAAAATTTCCTCGGAAGGCTCGGGCCGGTGACCCCCGAAATAGGGGTCCCGGAAATGGTGCAGGGACTCCACGGAGACCCCCGCGTCCTTCAGGAAGGCGTCCAGATAACCCCGCCCGGTGCCGTAGAGCACGTCCACCACCACCTTGAGGCCGGAGCGGCGCAAGACCTGGGTGTCCACCAGGGTCTCAAGACGCCGCAGATAATCCTCCCGGGGGTCGAAGTCCAGGACCAGGCCCCGGGACCGGGCCTCAGTTAGAGGCATCCGGTTTATCCGCTCAGGAGCAAGCTGATTGATCAGGCCCTCAATGGCGTCGGTAACGGAATTGGGCGCGGGGCCGCCCCGGGCCGGGGAGAACTTGAGGCCGTTATATTCCGGGGGATTGTGGGACGCGGTGATGTTGATGCCTCCGCCCCGGGCGCCCTGGATAATGGCGAAACTCACCACCGGGGTGGGGGTATCCCGCACCGTGAAAAAACTGGGGATGCCGTTGCCCGCCATGATTTCCGCGGCCGCGGCGGCAAATGCCTCGGACAGGAAGCGGGTGTCATAGCCGATGACCACCCCTTTAGCGGCCTGGCCTTCCAGCTTAAGATAATCGGCGATGGCCTGACACACTAGGCGGGCGTTGGGAAAGGTAAAATCCTCGGCTAAAATGCCGCGCCACCCGGAAGTGCCGAATTTGATATGGTGCATGGCGAGAACCTTGTTGTTGAATTTGAGGGGAGGGACGGGGGAGCAGGGGCCAGGAGGTGTATAGCAGGCTGTTGAAAAACCCGTTTTTCCTGTCATCCTGAGCGTCGCGAAGGGCCTCAAATACCTGAAAAGACGAGATTCTTCGCTTCGCTCAGAATGACCCAAATATAGGTTTGCAGGTTTTTCAACAGCCTGCTAGGCCTTTTTGCATTTCAAACTGATCCCTGCTCCCGGCCCCCTCCCCATGCTATCAAGTCCCCAGATCGTAGGATGCCAGATACTTTTCCTGTTCCGGGGTCAGGGTGTCGATGTCCACCCCCATGGCCGCGAGTTTCAGGCGGGCGATCTCCTTATCGATCTCCTCCGGCACCGGGTAAACCTGGAGTTTAAGCTCCTTATGGTGTTTGAAGATATATTCCGTGGCCAGGGCCTGGTTGGCGAAGCTCATATCCATCACTGCCGAGGGGTGGCCTTCCGCCGCGGCCAGGTTTACCAATCGCCCTTCCGCCAGCAAGTAAAGGCGCCTGCCGTTCTTCAACGCGTATTCTTCCACGGAATCCCGGATGGGCCGCTTGCCGGCGCTGAGACGCTCCAGGGCCGGGATGTCGATCTCCACGTTAAAGTGGCCGGAATTGGAAAGGATGGCGCCGTCTTTCATCACCTGGAAATGCTCTTCCCGAATGACGTTGATGTCCCCGGTCAAAGTGCAGAAGATATCGCCGATGCGCGCGGCCTGGGCCATGGGCAGCACTTCGTAGCCATCCATCAGGGCTTCCAGGGCCTTCAACGGGTCCACTTCGGTGATGACCACCCGGGCTCCCATACCTCGGGCCCGCATGGCCAGGCCCCGGCCGCACCAGCCGTAGCCGGCCACCACGAAGATGCTGCCGGACATCAGCCGGTTGGTGGCCCGGAGGATGCCGTCCAGGGTGCTCTGGCCGGTGCCGTAGCGGTTATCGAAGAGATATTTGGTCGTCGCGTCGTTCACCGCGACCATGGGATAGCGCAGGACCCCGTCTTTGGCCATGGCCTTGAGGCGGATCACCCCGGTGGTGGTTTCTTCGGTGCCCGCCAGGATTTCCGGCAAGAGTTCCTGACGCTTGGTATGCACGGTGAAAACCAGGTCGGCGCCGTCATCCATGGTCACCTGGGGTTTCCCATCCAGGGCCTGGTGAATGTGGCGGTAATAGGTGTCGCTGTCTTCCCCTTTGATGGCAAAGGTGGGGATGCCTTCGGAAACCGCCAGGTACGCGGCCACATCGTCTTGGGTGCTCAAGGGGTTGGAGGCGCACACCCGCACTATGGCCCCCCCGGCTTTCAGGGTGGCGGCCAGCACCGCGGTCTCGGTGGTGACATGGAGACAGGCGGCCAGGCGCAGCCCCTGTAAGGGCTGCTCCCGTTGGAACCGTTCCCGGATGGCGTTGAGCACCGGCATGTCCCGGCGGGCCCATTCCACCCGGAGACGGCCTTTTTCGGCCAAACTTATATCTTTGACATGATAATCCATGAAACCCTCTTTCTTAGCGCGGATTGCAATTGCATTTGGGCGCGGGGCCGGCCAGCCCGGCCTTTTCCCGCAACAAGTCAGCTTTATTGACGTATTCCCAGGTGAAGTCCGGGTCGGTGCGGCCAAAATGGCCGTAGGCCGCGGTCTTCTTAAAAATGGGACGCTGCATGTCCAGGTGCTGAATCATGGCCGCGGGCTTGAATGAAAAGGTGCTCTTGATGATCTTCAGCAGTTTGTCATCGGGAATTTCCGCGGTATCGTAAGTATAGACCATGATGGACAAGGGATCGGGCAGGCCGATGGAGTAGGCCACCTGAACCTCGCAACGTTTGGCCAGGCCCGCGGCCACCACATTCTTGGCCACATGGCGCAGCATATAAGAGGTGGTGCGGTCCACCTTGGTGGGATCCTTTCCGGAAAAGGCGCCGCCCCCGTGATAGCCCCGGCCGCCGTAAGTGTCCACGATGATCTTGCGGCCCGTCATGCCGCAATCGGCCAGGGGGCCGCCCACCACAAAGCGCCCGGTGGTATTCACCAGGAATTGGGTATCCACCAGCAGATGGGCCGGGATGGTCTTTTTGATCACTTCCTCCACCACAGCTTCCCTGAGGGTCTCATACGCGACCTCCGGGTTGTGCTGGGCCGCGATGACCACCGTGTGAACGCTCTTGGGATGGCCGTTTTCGTAGCGCACCGTTACCTGGGTCTTGCCGTCGGGACGCAAAAAGGGCAGGGTGCCGTTCTTCCGCACCTTGGCCAGGCGCTCCGCCAGGCGATGGGCGTACCAGATGGGCATGGGCATCAGGTTCTCGGTGGAATCGGAGGCATAGCCGAACATCAGCCCCTGGTCGCCGGCCCCCTGTTCCGGGGACAGGCCCCGGCCTTCCACGCCCATGGCGATATCAGGGGATTGTTTGTCGATGGAGGTGAGCACCGCGCAGGTCTCCCAGTCGAACCCCATGGAGGAGTCGCAATAGCCGATCTCTTTGATGGTTTCCCGAACCACCGAGGGGAAGTCCACCTGGGCGGTGGTGGTGATCTCTCCGGCAATCATAACCAGACCGGTGGTGACCAGGGTCTCGCAGGCCACCCGGGAGTATTTGTCTTGAGCGAGAATAGCATCCAGAATGGCGTCGGAGATTTGGTCCGCCACCTTATCCGGATGCCCCTCGGTAACCGACTCCGAGGTGAAGAGAAAATCGGATATGGCCATCCTCAGGCTCCTTTGCAAATATATTCGGTCAAGGGGACAATCCCTTACCTAATCGTCTAATTTTAACTGTTACTTAAGGAAAAAAACAAGGATTTTTGCGGGCAATGGGTCTCTTGGGGGCCGGGTGGGGCCGCGTTGGGCCCCCCGGCGAAAGTGGCGAGGGCAATGCCGCTCCTTTGGGGAAAAATCTAACCCGGGGAATTCCCCCGCCTTGCCGGGTTAACTGCGCCGGAACAGGGTCAGGGGCTTTTCCGCCGAGGCCGTGTCTTTCAAGCGATTGGCCGCGTCCACCAAGACCACCTTGGGTTGGTGCCGGCTTAACTCCGCGGCGTCGTAGGTGGCGTAAGTGGTGATGATGATCAAATCCCCGGGCTGGCCTTTGCGCGCCGCGGCGCCGTTTAAGCAGATAATGCCGCTGCCCGCTTCCCCCCCGATGGCGTAAGTCTCGAAGCGCTCCCCGTTGGAGATGTTGTAAACGTGCACCATTTCGTAAGGCAAGATGTCCGCGGCCTGCATCAACTCCCCGTCGATGGTGAGAGACCCTTCATAGTGGAGATCGGCCTGGGTGATGGTGGCCCGGTGAATCTTGGATTTCATCATTACACGCAACATAGCTGGGTCTCCGAAAGCAAAGTGTTATCAATCAGCCTGGTTTTGCCCACCCGCACGGCCAGGGCCAACCTGGCCTCCCCGGGGATGGCGTCCACTCCCTCCAGGGTCTCCGGGTGCATCAGGGCGGTGTAGTCGATGTCGGTCAAGGGGGTGCTCCTGATGATCTGGCGCACCGCCTCCAGGATGCTCTCCCGGGACCGGGCCCCGGAGGCCACTAGTTCCCGGGCCGCCCGGATGGCCCGAAACAGGCACAGGGCGGAGCTGCGTTCTTCCGGGCTCAGATAGGTGTTCCGGGAACTCATGGCCAATCCGTCGGGCTCCCGGTAGATGGGCCGGCCCACGATTTCTATGGGCAGGTTGAGGTCCCGGGTCATGCGGCGGATCACCACCAACTGCTGATAATCTTTTTCCCCAAAGATGGCCGCATGGGGCTGGACCTGGTTGAACAATTTCAAGACTATCGTGGCCACCCCCCGGAAATGGCCGGGCCGGGAGGCCCCGCACAGCCCTTTGCTCAGGCCCCCCACTTCCACGTAGGTCTGATAGCCCGGGGGGTACATGTCCTCCACCCCGGGGGTATAGAGCACGTCACCGCCCACCTGTTGGGCCAGGGCCGCGTCCCGGTCCAGATCCCGGGGATAGCTGGCCAAATCCTCGCTGGGCCCGAACTGCGCAGGGTTGACGAACAGGCTCACCACCAGTTTATCCGCACTGGTGCGGCCATACTCCATGAGACTAAGATGCCCCTGGTGGAAATAGCCCATGGTGGGGACCAGGGCGATCTTGAGCCCTGCAGCCCGCCACTGCATGGCCAGGGCCTGCATCTCCTGGGGAGAACTGACGATTTCCATAAAAAAACCCCAGACCGAAGCTCTGGGGGGAAGCCTTACGCCACCCTCGGAGTCTCAGTCCGCTTTCGCCGGATCCAAGCTCTGGGTTGAACTTAAATTTAATGATTGTTTATTTTTCGCCACTTGTCAAGCTAAAGTCGATTATTTAAAAAAGGAAAAGTTCACTCTCAGGCCTGGATAGCACCCCATTGCCAAGCAGAAACTTGGCCGGCAAAGGCGTTCCCAATCTCATATTGGGAACGAGAAGAAAAAAGCGCCGCCGGGGGCGGCGGTGTTACATGTTTTTCCTTGGTGTATCTTGGTGTCCCTGGTGTCTCGGCGGTGAATCTTTTTAGAAGTACTCTCAGACAGTTGACAACCTTGAACCAGCAACCGGCAACTGCTTCAGTCCCCTTGCCCCTGATCCCTGACCCATAACCCCTTACTTCACACATACGCCAGCGCCGGCTCGTCGTTTTTGCGGGCGGCGATTTCCCCAATGACCCAAGCCTGCTCGTGCAGCCCCTGGAGGCGCAGGAGCACGTCCGACACCAGGTCTTTTTCCACCACCAGCACCAGGCCGATGCCGTTGTTGAAGGTGCGCATCATCTCTTTGAGAGAAATTTGGCCTTGTTCCTGGAGGAAGGGGAAAATAGGGGGCACGGGCCAGGAGTTCCGGCGAATCACCGCCCGGCAGGACTTGGGGAGGATGCGGGGCAGGTTGTCCGTGAGGCCGCCGCCGGTGATGTGGCAGATGCCGCTCAAGGGAAAATTCCGCCGGAGATTGAGCACGGTCTCCACATAGATGCGGGTGGGCTTAAGAAGTTCCTCCCCCAGCGGCCCGCCCAATTCCGGGATGTGGTCGGTGACCAGGTAGCCGTGTTGTTCCAGAAGAAGCTTGCGCACCAGGGAATAGCCGTTGGAGTGGAGCCCTGCGGAGGCCAGGCCGATCAAGCGGTGCCCCACGGCGATGTCGGAACCGTCAATGATTTGGTCCCGCTCCACCACCCCCACCACGAAGCCCGCCAGGTCGTAATCTCCGGCTTGATAGATGCCGGGCATTTCCGCGGTTTCACCGCCGATCAAGGAACAACGGGCCTGGCGGCAGCCCGCGGCAATGCCTTCGATGATCTGGGTGGCGGTGGCGGTGGACAGGCGGCCCATGGCCAGGTAGTCCAGGAAGAACAGGGGCGCGGCCCCCTGGGTGATGATGTCGTTGGCGCACATGGCCACCAGGTCGATGCCGATGGTGTCATGGCGGTCCATGAGGATGGCGATTTTGATCTTGGTGCCCACCCCGTCGGTGGCGGCCACCAGGACCGGATCGCGATATTTCTGCACGTCCAGGTGGAACAGGCCGCCGAAGCCGCCGATCTCCCCCAGGACCCCGGTGCGAAAGGTGGATTTTACCAGGGAGCGGATATTCTTGATAAACGCGTCAGCCTTATCAATATCCACCCCGGCATCTTTATAGGTAATGCCTGCACCCATATCCCTTGTACTCCCCCAGCCAAGGATGTCGGGCCGTTTAAGCAGGGGTCAGTTTCTCATACAAACATTCATGCCCAAGGGCACAATGAAGTATGGGGATGACATGCGCCTTCATTTTTTGTCGAAAACCGAGAATCATTTTCATAAAAAATCGGCCCATACCACTTCTAATACCTAATCCCTGGCCCCTGACCCCTATCAAGTCTTATCGACTTCCTCCTCATGACCTTGACAGTCTGCGCAAGTTTCCGAAAGATTCTCCCCCTCCGGGACCTCTCCGGTCTGGCCGCAGAGACAGCAGAGAAATTTGCCATGGTTCAGGCGGTAATCCCCGCCTTCAATGCGAATCGCCTTGCCGTGCACCAGGGCGTCGGCCAGGGCTCGATGAGCCCGGGCCAGCATCCGGGTTACGGTGGGGCGCGACACCTGCATCCGTTTAGCCACTTCTTCCTGGGTCAGCTCCAGAAAATCCGCCAGGCGCAAGGCCTCCAATTCATCCACGGAGATCACCGTCTGCTGCAGCGCCCGCAGGGGAATCCCCCGGGGTTTGAAAAATGTAACCCCAGGCTCCGCTTCCACCCATCGGCATTTTTTGGGTCGGCCCATGATCCTTTTCCCTGAAATTTGATGGTATATTGTTTATACCAAACTGGACAACTGTCAAGGCCAAACCGGGAAATCGACACCCCGGTTTTTCGGAGCCATTGACGAACCCGGAAAACCGGCTTATTCTAAGAAGACCCCAATCCGAGGAGTTCTTGTGCCTGGGAAAAAATATCGCGAACAGGTGGAAGCCTGCGCCCGCTTTCTGGAGCCGCGGCTCACCGCGCCGCCCCAGTGGGGCATCGTCCTGGGAACTGGCCAAAAGCTCCTGGCCGGCCGGTTGGAAGGCGGGGACTCTTTATCTTATGAAGAACTCCCCCACTTCCCCCGGGCCACCAGTCCCAGCCACCAGGGGCGCCTGCATTGGGGGCGGCTGGCGGGCGTGCCGGCGCTGCTCTGCCACGGCCGGGTCCATGCCTATGAAGGCTATTCCCTGCTTCAGGCCACCTTCACCGTACGCCTGATGCGGGCCCTGGGGGTGAAAACCCTGGTGCTCACCAATGCCGCCGGGGGGCTCAATCCTTTCTTTAAGGCCGGGGATTTGATGCTCATCCGCGACCATATCAACTTCTTAGCCGACAACCCCCTGGTGGGCGAAAACGTTGAGGAGTGGGGGCCTCGCTTTCCCGATATGAGCCGGGTTTATGACCAGGACTTAATGGACCTGGCGGAAGATGTGGCCCGGCGCCGGAGTCTGATCCTGCGCCAGGGGGTCTATGTGGCGGTGAAAGGCCCCAGCCTGGAAACCCCCGCGGAAACCCGCCTCTTAAGAATGATCGGCGCGGACGCGGTGGGCATGTCCACCGTGCCCGAGGCCATCTGCGCGGTGCACGGGGGGCTCAGAGTCCTGGGAATTTCCATCATCAGCAATGTCAACCTCCCGGACGCCATGGCCCCCATCTCCTTGGAGGAGATCCTGGCCACCGTGGCCGGGGCCGAAGCCAACCTGGCAGCCCTGCTGGCGGGGGTGATTAAAGAGGCCGCGGCCGCGGAAAGTTAAGGGCGGCTGACCGGCGGCTCCCCCAGGAAAGTTTTCGGTTTTCTGTTAAAAGACCGGTAAGAAGCATACCTGCATGGGCCCGAGCTCCGTTTGGGAAGGTATGTAGGGTGCGTTCTACGCACCGACTCCTTCTGCCCTGAAAGGAAGGGCGGGACGCGGGGAATCAGTTAGAGACTTTGATGCCCCGGCGTAACCTCAACCTTTCCCTCAAGCCGCGTGGTTGCAGCCGGCAGCGACATCGTCGGGTGAATCGGCTTAACCCTTTTTCTTCTTGCCCTTGGGTTTTTTCGCAGGTTTGGGAGCAGCCTCGGCTGGCTGGACCGGTGAGGGGGCCGCCGGTATTTCCGGCGCCTGGACTTTGGCCGCCGCCTTTGCCGGGGCCGCAGGGCCGACCCCCAGGACATAGACCCGCTGCTCCTGGGGAAGATTATCCAGGGCCTGGCCACATTGGGAACAAATGTTCACATACAAGGGATTTTGGGCTTGGCACCCCGGGCACTTCATCCACAGCCCCATCGGCGTCCTCCTGGGTTTTCCGTTAGCATTAACAAAACCAGGCCCATTCTTCAAGTGTTTTATCCCGGTTCTTGACCCCAGGAGGCATTTCCCGGTTTAATATCCGACATAAGGATTAACGCCATGACTACGAAGATGAGAAAAATCGTGATTACCACGGATCAGGCCCCTGCCGCCATCGGCCCTTACACCCAGGCCCTGGCCGCCGGACCCTTTGTCTTTGTTTCCGGACAGATTCCCCTGGATGCCCAGGGCCGATTAGTGGAAGGGGACATCCTGGACCAAACCGTCCAGGTAATCGCCAATCTCAAGGCCATCCTGGCCGCCGCGGATTGCACCTTGAAGGACGTGGTCAAGGTCACCGTCTATCTGGCGGATCTGGCTGATTTCAAGGAATTTAACCGGGTGTACGCCGAATTCTTCCCCCAGCACCCCCCGGCCCGCACCACCATCCAGGCCGGGGGCCTGCTCCGGGGCGTGGCCGTGGAAATAGACGCCATCGCCTTGAAGAAGGGGTAGGGGGAATCTGTTGCGGGCCGGGGCGGGAGAATAAGATCTCACGCAAAGGCGCAAAGACCGCAAAGAAAAAATGTGGAACAGGCACCTCCGGCGGGCGAGGTCGGCCAGGAGAAGGGCGACGGAACCCCGGGCCGATTTCTTAATAGCTGCTGCTTCTGGCGTCAGCACCGCTGGGGCCAACACCCGTGGCTTCGCGGCACTGATATTGTAAATATATCGCAGGGTTCAGAGAATTAAAGCTAGTGGCAAGCAATCCTCTATTCCTTGATAATCCTTCTCACTGCAAAATTTCGACAGCTATCCGGGTTACCATGCCCGGAGGTGGTATGTGTATGTGGCCTCGGCATTTCCCTTACCCCTCCCCAACCCGGAAAAAAGTGATTCTGAGCGTTTTAAGTTCGATTTACATTGTAAAATTGGGGTGCTGAAAAGGGGGAGAGAAAACCCCACCCGGATTCCCATTTCTGTACCTCATCCAGATACCTTTGACATATCCCCTCCCTTTGTGACATAAGTGAATTATCTCAATAGGTGCCCCAAGGCTGGAGGGGAGCGATTATGTTGAATGAAGCATTATAGAGGGTTGCCTGAGAGTGCAACTCGTTTTTTTTGTCTTCACAACTTCAAACGGCTCCAGGCCGGGGGTGAGAGGTTTATCAATTTTTAGGAGCGGCTATGCCCTACAAAGACAGTTTAAATAGACCAAGTATCCGTGAACATTTGGCGAGCCTGAGGTTAGGCATTCCCGAAATTAGAGAGATGCAAAGCATTAGTATTGATAGGTTGAAGGAAATACGCTCTGAACTTGTATATATCCGTAAGAATTGGTGGGTCTTCCCCAATTGGTTTTGGGTTGCCGGTTTACTCGCTGGTGGTGGGTGCGCCTTATACTTCCCCAACCCATACGCTTTAATAGGCGGTCTTATCGTCGCCTGCTATAGCGTAGCCCAACTCTCTTTTCGCATTGGATTTCAGGATGGTTATATCGAAGGGTTCAAGAGCGGACACAAGTCAGGAGTGAATACAGTCCTTGGCATATCACCAAAGGACGAAGAAGAAATGTGGGAGATTGAAATAGAAAGTCAATTAATGTAGTAGAAAACCACCTGCAACAGGCTTTGTTGATGGGGAGACTCCGGGGAATGAGTATAAAAAGTAAATTATGTTCACAGAATAAACAGTAAACCCAACTTGGAGGGGAATATTGATGTTCGACCATGGAGCACTTCTTATTCTGGAGTTTATAGTCTTATTGGTCATCGTCTACAAGTTGCACAAATTGGAAGCGCAACTCGTTTCACTAAACTCTAAGTCAAACCTCATGGTTTCCACCACATTAAACCCCCTCTTTTCTGAAGATGAAATAGCCTTACAAAAAACTTTGCCTGAGAAATATGTAAAAAAAGCAGAATGGAACCGCAAATATATACATCGTATTGAACGGGAAGAAATTTTGAAACACCACAATTCCGGGAAGGATAAGTCAGATTTTAAGCCAAGCGACATACTCAAAGGGAGCATATTGCAATATGAGTTTGACATAATAGGAATTCATAAGACAGAGGCCATTTCAAGTCAAATGATTGAGGCAAATATAGCTATCCTAAATGGCAAGTCTATTTCGGAAGTATCGGATAAGTTTTATAGTACGCAAGACGGTATACCTTGGCGTAATACTAATATAACATATGATGTCTGGAATTATAACAAGCCCGGTATAATAAAAAGGTGCGATGATTACTTGTTGGAAAAAACCAAGTCATGGCAAAGCAACTGGGATAAATATATAACAGGTTCAGGACTGTTTGAAGAAGAATAGGAGTTTTATCTTTTTCGTTCCCCAATAAAAACTTGAAGACGTATTTCGGAATTTGACGTCTGATAAACCCTTCATGTCCATAAAGGTAGGATTACAGACATAGAAAGGGAGATAATAGATGGCACAAAAGACAAAGAAAACAAAATCGGATAAGCTAATACGAATAGAAAAGGCTATTTCATTTTTGAAGGTCTTACCTGAACAATTTCAATTATGGCACAATGAAGGTAAATTCGAAATTAAATTTAATAACCGTGGTGTGCCTTGCATAACTGAAATTGACTTACGGGAATTGGCCTATAGCGATTTCGTAAAAAAGTCATCGACTGAATATGTTTTAAAGTACATAGAGCAGCGCCAGAAAGATGAATCAACCAGAAGGAACTATCGATTTAATACAGCAATTATGGAAGCAGTAAAGAGATATAAAGGGTATGTAAAAATACTGGAGGAACTCCATACAAATTATCAAAATCGTATAAATGTTATTCATGATGAATCCGCATTAGTGGGGGCGTATATGCTCTATGTAAAAATAATAAGTTTATTGAATATGGCTTGCATTAATTTGGAAAATTACCATTGGCACTCCGCCCTCTTGTTGCGCCCTATTGATGAAGCCATTCAATTAGCTGAATACTTCCTCATAACCGAAGATACAGATGAGGGGAGAAAGAATCTTATGGCCTGGTTTAGAGAAAATAAGACTCCAACCCAAGCTGTTTGTCGTGAGGCTTTATCAAAATTTCAAGGCTCATTTGGGGGAGAAGGTGTTATTGCAATTCATCAAGAAACTTTATCAGACCTATATGATTCAAAATCAAAATTTGTTCATCCGACTTATAATGAAATTTTGAAGGTGCTTTTCAATCCCCAAATTATAGACGGGGAAATAATCTCTAATGCCTTCGACTATGGCCCATGCTCAAATTTGATGGAGCTTTATGAGTTAACTGATTTTTTTCAATCAAGCATCTGGAGTGCCTTTCAAGGTTTTTTCATCTGCTTCCACCAAAAAATGCCTTTATCAGATTCAGACAAGGACATTTTATTAGCACTGAATAAACAATTCGGCAATGAGGCCTAACTATCACTCCAACTCTCACTCTCTCCAAAACTCCAATTCCAAGCCTTCCAATCTGTTTACCTCTTGATACACAACCAAAAGCAAAAATTATAAAAACGTTCGATTTTTATAAAAGCTTAACAGGCTAACCATATTCGCAACCCCCTTCGATTTCTCTCAATCTTCTGCTTGTGCTTTTTGGATTTTCTATCTATGTCTTCCCCCAAAAGTCGCCTTAAGAACCCCAGGCCAGCACTGATCGGTAGTGGTGAGCCAGAGGGAAGTCGGAGGCCACATGGACATACGGCCAATAGAAGGTTTCTGCCCTATATCCGCGCTGTTGGGGCTTCCAAAAAAGCTGTGATATTTAGTTAATATACTCTCTTTGTTGGCCGGCCCCGCCGTCGTTTTTCGGCTTCCGTTGTACCCACGCCCGTGGGGGTAAAGTTTCCACGGTTACCGCGCCCAGAACGCATTCGTACCTGAGCGTCAACGGTCCTGGGTGATAGGTTCGTCACCCTCGGCCCGCCGCGGCCATGTGGGGACCGCCGCCGCCTGCACCGATGGCCCGGCCACCCATCGACTCCGAATACCCGACCCAACCCAGCAGGGAGTGTTCACGACTTGTCTAAAGACCAGGCTGAAGCAATGAGAGCGCCCCTAGAGGTGATTCGTCTATCCCCCTGGCCATTTGCCTACCTCTCGACGGCTGTCCCTTGGGGGGGGCGGGGATGGCGGCCCCGGCCCTACTGACGCGCACCCTGCACCCTGGCCCCATCGACCACCGATCCCTGGCCCACCGCAGCCCCGGCCACTTTAAGGCGTTCATGCGCGGTCTTGAGGTGCAGCAGGCTCTCGGTCACCTGGTGGCGGATGCCGTCCTCCAGTTCCCGCTGCCACTCACGAGCCTGGGCCTCTTTGGCCTTGGATTCCCGCACCCGGGCCAGGTCCGCCAGGCCGTTGAACAGGTTGAGATTCAAAAGGGCCAGCACAGTGAAGCTGTCCCCGCCGCCGGCAAAGAGGCGGCGCTGATCCACATCGTATTCCGCCACCACCTTAAGCCGGGGCAGGTAGTTGAGGCGGGCCTTGGCGGCTTCTTTTCGGGCCACTTGGGCCGCCAGGGCCAGGCTCTTGAGATCCGGACGCTTGGCCCTGGCCTCTTCCTCCAGACCATCCAGGCGAGCCGGCAAGGGGGCCGGTTCTTTAGGAGCCGGGGCCAGGGTGCGGGAACCGGTCCCCGGCAGGCCCACCACCGTATTCAGGGCGCTCCGGGCGATCTGCACCTGGGCGGCCGCACTCATCTGCTCCTGGGTGAGGCGGGCCAGGTTGACCTGGGCGGACAAGACGTCGGCCCGCACCACGGTCCCTGACCGGTAGCGAGACTCCACCAGCTTCAGGTTGGCCGCGGCGGTGTCCCGGGCCTGCTCCACCACAATTAGATTCTCCTGGGCCAACTGGAGGCCGTAGTATGCCTGGGTCACCTGGAACAACAACTGCTGCCTGCGGCTCAAGACCTGGGCCGCGGCCATCTCCCGGCCCAGGCGGGCCTGCTGATACCCCAGATAGGCATCCCCGGCCTGAAACAGGGGCTGGCTCAAGTTGACCCCGGTGCGAAAGTTGCCGTAAGTCTTGGGATGATTCAGATTATCCAGGAGGAAATCGTTCTGGGTAAAGACCCGCTGGTTCAATTTGCTCATGAACACCTGGGTGGGGTTGTCGGAATAGTTGTAGGATTGGCCCAAATTGACCTGGGGCAGGAATTTGGCCCGGGCCTTGGCCACTTCGGCTTCCGCGGTCTCCACCGTCAGCCCTGCGGCTTTGAGCCCCGGGTTGTGCTTCAGGGCCAGGAGCATGGCTTCTCCCAGGGTCAGGGGGGCGGAAGCCGCAGCGGCCCGGCTCAGCCCCAGAATGACCAGCATAGCCAGCACAGATAGCCCCAGCCCGATTAATTGTCTTTGGTTCATTACAGTCCATTATAATGGCCATGCCTACGTGTGGCAATTTCTTTAAAATTATCTCCAGATATTCTTGGCGCCCTTGGCGTCTCGGCGTGAAAAATAAATTTCACCCAAAGGCGCAAAGACACAAAGCCAAGGCGCAAAGATAATGATTTTCGCCCCGGCGTATGGTAGAGATGGTAAAGTTGTCCGATAATCCAGGAGCGGGGCCATGCGCAATTTTCAGAATATCAAGGATAATTACCGGTTCACCGAATTAGAGGTCCAGACTTTAAACAGCCTGCTGCCCATCATCGAGCCCCATGCGGACCGCATGGTGCGGGACTTTTACAACCTTTTCCTGGACATCCCGGACACCGCCAGGTTTTTGAAGGATGAGGGCCGCGTGGAGCATCTCCGCGCCCAACACCGGGGCTGGCTCCTGGGGCTTTTCCAGGGGCCCTATGATGAGCGCTACTACCAACGCCTCCAGCGCATCGGCCACGCCCACGTGCGCATCGGACTGTCGGCCCACTTCGTGTACGTGGGGATGAATTTTCTCCGCCTGAAGCTGCTGAAAATTATCGAGTCCGAGATGGAGCCGGGGCTCTGGGGAGTGGCCTCCCGGGCCGTGGAGAAAATTCTGGACCTCAACCTGGATGTCATCGCCCGCACCTATCATGAAGAGGAAGTGCGGCGCAAATTCCTCTCCTACCGGCTGGACGACAAACTGATCCGCTTTGCCCAGCGCTTTACCTTCGGCCTCAACCTCATCTTGGTGGTGGGGCTCATCGGCCTGTCCCTGGGCGTGGTGGCCATGATTGTTTATGACCTCAGCCAGGTCTGGCAGGGCAGTCCGGGCAAGGCCCTGGTGGGGGCCCTGGGCTCGCTCCTGGTCCTGTGGATGATGATTGAGCTCCTGGAAGCGGAGATCGACCGGCTCAAGGGAGGCGCGTTTAAGCTGCACCTGTTTGTCGGCGCGGCCTTGGTGGCTTTTATCCGCAAGGTGATGGTGGCCACCATGGCCCACGAATCCCTGGAAGTGGAAGCCCTTTATCTGGCCGGCATCCTGGTGTTGGGGGTGATCTTCTGGCTGGTGTACCGGGCCGAGGCCCAGGCCGGGAAATGAGGTTTTCTGTTTTCGGTTTTCTGTTTTCTGTTTGGATAGCGGCTTATATTTTCAGCTTCAAATGCAACCCACCTAATTTTTATCTATAAGTAATCCTTAGTCTTTTTTCCGAAAACCGATAACCGAAAACCGAAAACGGTATTAACGGGGAGGCTCGCCGGGGCCTTCCGACTGCGGCAGGTCTTCGGAAACTCCGGGGCTTTCGCCGAAGCGGTGGGGCAGCCGGATGGTCACGGTGGTGCCCCGGCCCACCTTGCTCTCCAGGGCAATGACCCCCCGATGTTCATCCACAATCTGCCGGACGAAAACCATGCCTAAGCCGGTGCCCCCGATTTTGGTGGTATAAAACGGCACAAAGACCTTGTCCACCACCTCCGGCGGCATCCCCCGCCCGCTATCCCGGATAACCAGGACTACGAAATCGGTTTCCATGGCAGTGCGCACCATGATCCCCCCATGGGGAGGAGTGGCCTCGATGGAGTTTCGTATGAGATGCGCCAGGGCCACCTTCAGCAGGTGGCCGTTATAGCGGCCCATCAACGGCTGGGGATGGATTTCCGTATGGAGCACGATGTCCTTGGACCGGAGCTCCGGCCCCAGCAGCGAAAGGGTGTCCTGGACGATGACATTCAAATCCTCCTGGCCGAAAAAGGAGGTTTTCCTTTGGGCCAGGTTCTCGAAGCGCTCCACCATGTGTTCGATGCGCCGGGCTTCATCCGCGATGGCCGCCACCCAGGCCCGGCTGGGGTCCCCGGGGTCGGTTTTTCTAAGGAGGCGATGGGAAAAGCCGCCGATGACATGGAGGGGATTGCGCAGGCCGTGGGCCATCCCCAGGGCCATCTCGGACATGGTGCGCTCCATCACCAGGGCTTCCATTTCCCGGTTCAGGGCCAGGATCTCCCGGCTGGTCTCTTCCAACTGGTGATGATCGGCTTGCATGCGGCGGTACAGGCGCTGGATATTGTAAAAGAACAGGGTGATGGTGGCAATGACCACGTAAATGATGCTGTCGAAGCCCCCGGCGATGCGGCGCAGGGGCTGCAGATATTCGAAACCCAAAATGGTAATGATATCTTGCAGGGTGTGAGAAATGATATGGGACAACGAAAAGAAGACGAAGGCCCCGCTGAGCCAGGTAAAGAATAGCCACAAGGCGTTTTCCGGGTCCCGGCGGGTGAGGCGCAGGCTGAGGCGGTAGGATCGCCAGGCGAACCAGACCACCAGGGCGGAGCCCCCGATTTTCAGCAGCCAGTGAGGGAACAGCGGCAGGGCGATCATTACGGTCTGGACTCAGGCTCCTGGGCAAATGCCTTAAGACCTAAATAAAACAGGTAAAAGGCCGGCGCCAGGAGCACAAAATGGTCAATCTGGGTAATGTAAAAGAGCCAGGTGTTCGAGTCATACATCAGCAAGCGTTTGGTCAGCCCCTCGCCCAGAATGACCGGGTTGGCGAGGGCCCATTCGGAAAAATGGCCCACCACCGAGTCCAGGTTCCAGATGGCGAAAAACCAGCCGGAAGCCGCGAGATAGCGGAAGCCCCGGAATTTTCGCAACTCCTCCCGGTGAATCTGGTAAATAAAAAAGAACATGGCTACCGCGAAGAGGAGGTGGGCAATCTGATGCACATAAGACCCCTGGGTGACCCACAGGGGACCGAAGGCCAGCGCGGGGCCGGGAAACAGGAGCAGCCCGGCCGTCATGCCGGATAAGACCTGGACCAGGCGGGAGGCAAACTTGCGGTTCACGAATTTATTATTGGCACTTTCCGGGGAAATGTCAATGATATGGGGCTGAGTTTCCGCTTCAGCCCTGGTATCCCAGGGTGCGGAGGGCCCGGGGGTCCCGTCGCCAGTTTTTCCACACCTTCACCCAGAGCTCCAAAAAGACGTGCGCGCCCAGGAGGGCCTCGATCTCCCCCCGGGCCTCCTGGCCGATGACCTTGAGGAGCCGCCCGCCCTTACCGATGACGATCCCCTTTTGAGACGTCCGCTCCACGTAGATCACCGCCTGGATGCGCACCAACTCGGGACGCCGGCTTTCATCGAACTCCTCCACCTGCACGGCCACCGAGTAAGGAAGCTCTTCCCCCAGATGGTGAAAGACCCGCTCCCGGATAAACTCCGCGGCCAGAAAGCGCTCGCTGACGTCGGTTTCCTGATCCGGGGGATAGAAGGGATGCCCCTGGGGCAAGAGCTTGAGGATCTCCGCCATCAGTTCCTGGATGCCGTCACCCAGGAGGGCGCTTAAGGGGAGGATGGGGGCCTGGGGAAAAAGGTCGTGATACGCGGCAATCAGCGGCAGCAGTTTGGGCTTGGCCACCAGGTCGATCTTGTTGATGGCCACGATCAAGGGCCGGTCGAGCTTTTGCAGATGGGGCAGCAGCATCCGGTCCTGGATATCCGGCGGCTTGGGCTGCACCAGCCACACCACCACATCGGCCTCCCCCAGCCCGGTGAGCGCGGCCTGGACCAGAGCCTCGTTCAGCGCGCCCTTAGGATCGATGACCCCCGGGGTGTCCATAAAGAGCAACTGGGCCTCGGGCAAATTCAGGATACCCAGGAGGCGGTGTCGGGTGGTCTGGGGCTTGGGAGAGGTGATGGCCAACTTCTCCCCCACCAGCCGGTTGAGCAAGGTGGATTTCCCCACATTGGGCACGCCCATCAAGGCGATGTAGCCGGTTTTGAAATTTTGCGTCATTGGCTCATTATAAAGCAACCAGGACCCGGAGGCCATAGGTCATTAGAAATCCCGGACGGTATTAACGGGAATCATCCTGATTAACTCGAACCAACCGCCGGAAAAAAGGCGTATGGCTTTCGCCGTACGCCTTTTGCTGTTTACTTCTGCGGCCTTAGGGACCGCCGGGGTTTAGCGAATCGTTACAGGTAAAGTAGCCCTGCCCCCGGAAGTGGAGATCACCGTGACTTCTAGCGGCGGCGCCGCCAGGCCAGTGACACGCAACAGCCCCCGGGTCAGATTGCCGAGGCCCGGGGCGGTCAATACCGGCGCCGGTATTGTCCGGTTGCTGGACCTCGCCCGGATAACCAGGGTCGAGTTGCGGCGCGTATAGATGGCCGACGTAATGGTCACCGCATCCGTAAGCTCTGCTTGCACGGTGGAGGGTACATAGCCCACCACCGATGTGTCATTAGCCGTGACCGTAGCCAGCACCGGGACTACCGCGCCCCGGAGAATCGGAATGCGGACAAAGAATTTGCCGGGTTGCCCCTGGATCATGGGCACAGCCGCAGCGCCGTCCAGGGAGACAGTAACAGTGGCAGTAGCGTTGGAAGTGGCAAACACATCCACGTTGCCCCCGGCGTTGGTCGCCGCAAAAGCGGCCTGGTCCAGGGTCAACGGCGTGGGCGTGCCGGCGGGCACCGGAGGCGGCGGTGGGGGCGGACCGGGAACAATGTGCCCGGACACTATGAAATTCGGGGTCTCGACGAAGTTCACGCCCGGCCCGAAGGCATTGGCAGGGCCGTCGATCCGGAACACGTTGACATTGTTGACCCCGCCGGTGATCGGGCCGATGGTGACGCCGTCACCGATCCATAACGCCGGGTCCACCCCGGCAGCCAAAGTGCCCCGCATAAACGGCACTTTAAAATCGGAAGAAGTGACGATGGGGGTGAAATCCGGGGTCACGCCGATGGTGTCCAGGGTAAAGTTGATGCCCCGGCGGTCCGCCGGCACGTCGTTGAACACCTGCACCCCCCAGGGGTGGGTGACGGTGTAGGTGCCCGCCACCGCGGTGTCAATGCGCAGCCGAAGCCGGGTAAACAGCATCTGTTGGCCATTGGCGGGATTGCCGCTGGCAGTGTTCCAGGCCGCCTCCACGCCCAGGACCATCAGGGCCAGACCTGGCCGATCCGGCCTGGCGGGTATCGGCGGCAAGTCAATGGCGGTCTCGCACAGGTAATAGAAGGCCTCGGGGCCGAACCCAAACGCATTATTGGTGGGTTCCTCGAAGGTCATGGTCGGCGGGATGATCACCTGCAAGGGGTCGCCGTTTATCGCGGTCCCGATGGGGGGATTGGGCAGGTCCGTCCGCAGCCCGTTGACATCCTGCACCCACTGGGGAAAGCCGTTTCCCGGGGCCGGCAACGGATTGATGGCCCCGATGGCCGACAGAGTCGGCGGGACCACCGGGCCTACCTGGGCCAATGCCGCCGGGGCCAGGACCGCCACCAGCGCCAGCGCCAGTAATCCAAACATAATTTTTTTACTCATTATTTTACCTCCGGAAGATTATCGGCGGGTCATTGGGATCCAGAGAAAATGCCCTGTCAGTTTGGAGAGATGCCCAGGCCGCACCCCCATGCACCCATCTTGTGGCTATTATGATAAGTATTTTAACTACCCACTGTTATAGGTATAAGTACCTATTTTTTGATAGATAAGATGCCTGATTGATTTAGAAATCTTAAAAAGGGGGCTGTTTTTCGTAGGGGTATGAACCGTTTTTTTCGTAAGCGCGGTCTTTCAAGTGATGAGTGTTCCGGCGACAAATCTTCGGGGGAGGGGGCAAAAGGAAGGAACTTCTCCTATGGTCTGATTAATATCTTTGATTTCCCTGAATTCTCAAACGATCTATAAGGCGCCCCTCCCCTTTTCATATATGGTATCAGGAGGTAAATTCTTACGGTTGGCCGCTTCCACTGCCAATTGGTCGCACCGCTCATTCTCTATATCGCCGGCGTGTCCCTTAACCCAAACAAAAGTTATCTCATGTTTCCGGCAAAGCTCGGAAAGTTGTTGCCAAAGGTCGATATTCTTGACCTCAGCTTTGTCGCTTTTTATCCAATTTCTCTTTATCCAATTTGTCAACCATCCTTTATTAATCGCGTCCACGAGATATCTAGAGTCGCTGTAAAGTGATACGTGGCAACGGTATTTTAGGGTCTTAAGTCCTTCAATGGCGGCCATCAATTCCATCCGATTATTGGTAGTCAATCGAAATCCGCCGGAAAGCTCTCTGCGACGTTCTCCGTGCAGCAGCACCACGCCGTAGCCTCCCGGACCGGGATTGCCCCGGCAGCCCCCATCGGTGTAGATTTTCACATGTTTAACTTGCATTTCTCAATGCCTGGGACCGCCCCCCGGCGGCGCTACCGGAGGGGACAGCCGAGGGCGGCTGTCCTACATTTCTTGGATAACTTGCCCACAAACCGGCAGGAAACGGAATTTTGCAAGAGCCTCTTTTGAAATCGAATTGGTCTGACAGGCTCCAGCCTTCAATCCCGGCGCGCCCGGCGGCGGGCGAAGATGAGGGCCAGGCCGGCGATGATGGTGCAGGTCCAGGCGAAGACGTCGCCGAAGCGGGTATAAAGGCTGCCGCCGGTGAGCCAGGGGAGTTCCAGGGCCTGGGCCCCGGGGACGAAGAGGTCGGATTGCCAGAGGATGCGGCCCGCGGGGTCAATGAAGGCGCTGATGCCGGTGTTGGCGGCCCGGGCCTGGGCGATATGGTTTTCCACGGAGCGCATCACCGCGATGGCCAGGGACTGATAGGGCGCGCTGGTGGTGCCGTACCAGGCGTCGTTGGTGATATTCACCAACAGCCGCGCCCCGTTCTGGACTTGCGCCCGGCTCAAATAGGGAAAGATGGACTCATAGCAGATGAGGGGGCCCACCTCCCCTTCCGGCAGGGCCACCGTGGCCCCCACCGGCCCTTCGGAGAAGTCTCCCACCATGGGCACCATTTTCCCCAGGAAGGGGAGGAAGCGTTTCAGGGGCACATATTCGCCGAAGGGCACCAGATGGGCCTTGTCGTAGGTCCCCACCACCTCTCCCTGAGGAGATAAAAGGTAGGCCCGGTTGAAATACTGCTCCCCCTGGGAGGTGAGTTCCCAGGCCGGAGCGCCGAACAGGAGATAGCCGCCGCTCTCCTTGGCGGTTTCCTGGACCTGGCCGGTGAGTTGGGGAGTGCGCAGAAAGAAAAACGGGGCCGCGGTTTCCGGCCAGATGGTGAGCCGGGCGCCTTTAACCTGGCGAGTTAATTCCCCGTAGCGCTCCAGAGTGGCCTGGACCATCTCCTTCTGCCATTTTTCGCCCTGCTTGAGATTGCCCTGGACCACCGCGACCTTGTGTTTGGGGCCGGCCGCGATCTGCTTATCCACCACACCCAACCGATAATACCCGTAACCCAGCCACAGGGCCAGGATGGGGAGCAGCGCCAGTACCGGAACCAGCCGGCTGGATTTCCGACCCCAGGGAGAGAGCGCCAGGAACAGGCCCACATTGATGAAGACGATGATAAAGGAGAGTCCGTAAACCCCGGTAAGGTCGGTAATCTGTAGAAGGATGGGGAAGCGGTAGAGGCCGTTTCCCAGGAGTTCCCAGGGGAAGCCGCTGATGATGTAAGTCTGCCCCATCTCCAGGGCCACCCACAACACCGGACCCCACCACAGGGGACTCAAGCCCCGGGCCTCCCCCCAGTTGAGTCCCAGGGCCCACAGCCCCCGGTAGAGGCTCAGGTAACCCGCCAGGAGCAGCATTACCCCGATGCCCAGGATTAGGGGCATGCCGCCGAAGACCGTGGTGACATACACGATCCAGTAGAGGAGCACGCAAAAAAAGGATAGGCCGGAGATCATCCCCAGCCAGAAGGCTCCCGTTAAGGACTGCCCCCGGAGGCTCCAGAACAGAGGAATCAGGGCCACGGGGAACAGATAATTCTGGTCCCACTTGGGGAACGCAAGCCCCAGGAGCAGACCCGAGAGGATGGCGGCGCTGATATGTGAGAGACTAGTGGCCTTGTTCATCACAGGGGATTATAGCCGGATTAGGGGTCTGGTGCAAATAAAAGGGGCCAGGGATTAGGGATCAGGGGCCGGTAAAGGAATTTTTCTGGCCCCTGGCACTTTGAATCATTCCGCGTCCGGCTGCTTTGTTAGACTGCGGGCGGCTCGACGCAGCGCCGCCACGTCGGCCAAATCCTCCGGCCTTGCGGAGGCCAGTTTCGCCAAAATCAAACTATCCGCGTCGATAAAAGGAACTTGTAAATTTTCGTCGATCTCGGCTACAACCCGCTTTCCCCAGGCCGCGTCAAAATCAACGCCGCTGATTTCCGGCAAAATATCGACCATCAGGGGCGGGTGCCCCATACGGTAAAACTTGCCCTTCTCTAGAAAATCTGCGGGGGTCAGTTCGTGAAGCGGTGCGCCAAACTCTGCTAAGGCCGCATAAACCGCCGCGGCATTAGCCGCGTCCGCCTTGATGAGGATGTCCAGGTCTTTCGTGGCCCGCGGTTGGGCATGGAAGGCAACGGCGTAGCCGCCCACCACCAGGTATTTAACCTTATGGTCGTTGAATCGCGACAAGAGTTCTTTGAAGTCTGGATACATTGCAGGCGGGGTCTTTCAGCCGGTAGGCTTCGGTCGTTATCTCAGATACGGCGGCAATGCGTTCACGAGCAGGCCTTCCCTGCCAGTATTGATATTCCTCGTCTTTCATGGCCTCGAGGCTGTCAAATTTCCTGATACGGAAGCGTGATTGTCTGTCCATTTTTCCCCCAGAATGGCTTTAGCAATTATAACATTTTAAATGCATTAGCGCGAGCGGGAAATCCGTTTATGGCTAAGGGGCAAATAAAAGGGGCCAGGGGTCAGGGGCCAGTAAATACTTTTTCCCGAAGCTTCCTTCCATTGAAATACTTTTTATAGCTCCCTGTCTTTAAAATGAATTTCCCTTAATGCCATGGTTTCCATAAGGCTTTTTTTCGACCCAAATAAAGACAAGGCATTAATATTATAACTATCCAATTGTTTCAAGACCTTCAACCTCTCAGACCAAGGAATATTAAATTTCCATAAGACATCTTGAGTTGGATCGTTGCGAGCGAAGACTTCTGAGTGTGGTGCATACCGCCATTCGCCATTATCACGAGTGATGCAGATTGTATACTGGCTTTGTTGAATAAAGTGCCGACGATCTGCCTTTACGTAAGGTCCAAATGTATAAATCCATGGTTTATAATTCTTTCGGTAACTTGTTCCTATTAATTTAAATCTCTCTGGCATTTCAAGATATACAAAAATTGACACATTTTCTTCACATTGTAAAATATCGCTGAACGCAAAATAGGCTGCGACAAACGGTGAGCTACTCCAGTCAAGGAGGGGTGATGGAAAGCCATAATGCCGAAGATCAATCATATAAGATTGAATTTCGTTTGAATCGTCGGTGCTATTGAATATTTTGGGTAAATTTAAAACGCCATTCTCGGTAAGCAATTTGTCGAATTCCTGTGGATATGATGGTATTTTCCAATTAGCTTCGGAAAAAGATTCGATCTGAGGCTTTACTATTGAAATCAATCGGAAATAGTCCCTAAACGATAGGTTCTTTTTGCCATGCCGCTCAAGGGTTGTTGAAAGCCAAAAACTTCTTTTCCCTTGTCCGCGATAAAGGAATTCAGATGATGATGCGTGGTCGCAACTTTCGTTTTCAAGTCCTTTGATTCTCTCCTCGAATTCTTCCCAACTATTTAAATCGATTTCTTGCATATTCTTCCTAATCCCTAATCCCTGGTCCCTGACCTCTAACCCCTATCATTCCGACGCCGCCTCTTCTTCGGTGGGCACCATCCGGGCCCGCACCTGTTTGGCCCGGCGTTCGTCCGCGGCCACCACGGTAAATTCCAGGTTTTCCACCATCACCCGGTCGTTCACCTGGGGCACCCGACCCAGGAAATGGATGAGCAGGCCCCCCACGGATTCGAATTTGCCTTCTGGGCGGGGCCGGTCAAAGTGATCCATCAGGTCTTCCACATTGAGGCGGGCATCCACCAGGACCGAACCGTCCTCCTGGGCCAGGAGGCGGGGTTCCATGCGGTCGTACTCATCGTAGATTTCCCCCACGATCTCTTCCAGGATATCCTCCAAGGTAATGAGGCCTGCGGTGCCGCCGTATTCGTCGATGACGATGGCAATGGGGGTCTTGCGCTCCACCAGGTCTTTCAGGAGGTCGCTGATCTTTTTGCTTTCGGGAATAAAATAGGGAGGGCGCAGCACCCGGCCCAGGTCCCGGGTCTCGGGCGGGGTTTGCCAGAACACCAGGAGGTCCTTGGCCAACAGGACGCCGACGATGTGGTCGATATCCCCTTCAAACACGGGATAACGGGAGTGCCCCTGTTCCAGAATGAGGGCAATAATCTGGTCCGGGGGAGTGTGGCGCTCCACGCCCACCATTTCCAGGCGGGGCACCATGACCTCCCGGACCAGGGTATCTTTGAACTCAAAGATACTCTCGATGAGTTCGCCTTCTTGCCGGCTGATGAGGCCGCGCTCTTCCCCAGCATCCAGGATGCTCTGGATTTCCCGCTCCAGGTCTTCCGGTTGGGAGATGTCCCGGCGGGCGAACCAGCGGCGCCGGAAACGCTTCAAGAAGCCGGGGGACGGACTTTCGCCCTCGTCCATGCTCAACTCCGCATCTGTTCCCGCTCCTGCCGCAAGAGGCGCTCCACCTTGGGGACTGACCGGGGGAATTCCAGGCCCCGATCCAGGAGGTTGTGCTCATAGCGGGAGATGCCGAAGATCTCGGAGGCGTAGGCCGCGGCTCGGCCGTAATCGAAATCCTTGCAGGAAAAAATATCTAAGCTGAGATAGGCCCGTTCCGGGAAGGTGTGAATGCTGATGTGACTTTCGGCGATGAGCACAAAGCCCGACACCCCCCAATCTTCCGCTACCTTGCCGTGGTACTTGAACACGTAAGGGGGCATGATCTTGGTCATGTGAATCAGGTCTGGGCAGTGCTCCAGAAACTCGTATATAAGATCCAGGTTCGCTAACCGCTCGGGATTGCACCCGTAGCCGTCCAGGGTGAGATGCATTCCGAAGCCAAGCGCCGGTTTGCTCAAGGTTGGCGTCCTCCTCGCACCAGAGTTAGGGCATCACCGGGGAATGCCCGGGACTTCCAGCACTTACGCCGCTTGCCGGCAAGGCCGCCCCGGAAGGCGGTCATACCCTCCAAGGCGAAAAATATCGGGCCCCGGCTTCGGTTCGAAGAGCACGAGGAAAGGAGCGAAGCCCCAGATTTTTTCTTCGAAACCCTTATAACCCTTAGCCGTTATCCGGCCCAAGGGTTATCCGCATAACCCCATCCTTCAGCAAGCGAGTTTATTCGGATTAATATAAACATAACCTCGGGCAGCGTCAATAATTTTTTACGATTCTTTAAGGGGTTGTCCCGGATATCATCTTCCCTATTGACGCAGGCGTCATAGCTGGTAAAGTTAATTTTTTATAAAGGTGTGTCGGAGGAAGAGGCCTTGGCTTATGTCGCCCCTTTTCGGGGGCTCCACTATAATCCCGAAAAAATTGCCCGCCTGGAGGATGTGGTCACTCCTCCCTATGATGTCATCCGCCCGTCGGAGCGGGAGGCCTTTGCGGCCCGCCACCCTTACAACATGGTGCACCTGATCCTGCCCCAGCCCCGGCCGGGGGATGACCAGTTTCAAAATCGCTATACCCGTGCCGCGGCCCTGTTTCGGGTGTGGCAGCGGCAGGAAATCCTGGTGCGGGACCCGGCCCCGGCCTTTTATTATTGGGAGACGGGCTTCCAGATTGAAGGCAAAACCCACACCCGCACCGGTTTTGCCGCCTTGGTCCGCCTGGAGCCCTTGACCGGCGGGGTGATCCGTCCCCATGAGCAGACCTTTTCCGCGGCCAAGGCCGATCGTCTGGAATTATTGAAAAATGCCCAGGCGAATTTTTCTCCCATCTTTTCCCTGTTTCCCGATCCCCACCACCGGATTCTGGAGGCCCTGCGCCGGGGCGGGCCTCGGGAACCCCTCATGGACTTTAAAGATGTGGGCGGCTATGTGCAAAGGCTCTTCCGGGTGACCGCGCCGGAAACCCTGCAGGAGGTCCACCGGGCCATGGGGGAGATGCCCCTGTTCATCGCGGATGGGCACCACCGCTATGAGACTTCTCTGAACTATCAAAAATTTTTAAAAAAGCGCTATCCCCACGCCTCTGCCTCGGCCCCCTTCAATTACACCCTGATGTATCTGTCCAACATCTTTGATCCGGACCTGGTGATCCTCATGGCCCACCGCCTGCTGACGGGGCCCCGGGTCAAGCACCTGGAGGAACAGGGCTTCCTGAAAAAACTGGGGGAATACTTTGAGGTGGCGCCCCTGCCCTTTGCCGGCGTCCCCGAGGGGGCCGGGGCCGCGTGGTTGCAGCAGAGCCTGATGGAGACCGCTCCCCAGGAAACCGCGTTTATCCTCCTGGGCTTCGGGAACCAGGCCTGGCGCCTTAAATTGCGGGTGCGGGTGCGGCAAAACCTCCTGGCCCGGCAGATGCATCCGGCCCTGGCCAAACTGGATGTGGCGGTCCTGAATTACCTGATCTTTGAAAAAATCCTGGGGATAGACGCCAAGGCCCAGGATGACCAGGAAACCTGTAAATACAACAGTAAAATGGAAGAGGTCATCAGCGCGGTAAAGCGGGGAGAAGCTTCCCTGGCCTTTATCTTGAATCCCACCCGCATCCAACAGGTGCAGGAAGTCGCGTCCGCGGGCCTCATCATGCCCCGCAAGTCCACCTATTTCTATCCCAAGGTCATGACCGGGTTGGTCCTGAATCCCATCAATGTGGAAGAAGAGGTGGTGATCCCGGAATAGGGCCTGGGGGAAAAAATTCACCACCAAGACACCAAGAGCACCAAGGTTCACCAAGAAAAGCTTTTTTTCGGTGTCTTGGTGGTGTTCATTTGCCTTGCCCCGGACCGCCCCAAAACTCTCCCCTTGCCAGAGGCGGAATTTTTTGTAAAATTAGGTTAAGCTTATTCCGAGGTGGCGACCCGATGCAGGATATGACGTTAAATTTCCGGGGACGCGTACTGGTGGTGGACCAGGATGATTGGTGCCGGGAATTTCTCTCTTCCGTATTTAAGCTGGCGGGCATCGAAGAATTCACCCTGGTGGCCACCGTGGCCGAGGCCCTGAAGGTCCTGGAAGAGAGCGGGTTTGACCTGGTTATGACCGACATCAGAATCCAGGACCATCACCGCCTATTAGACGACCTCCGCCAACGGGATCCCAACATCCGCTTCATCTTCATGGCTTACCAGCACGCTCCCACTCAGCAGTTTCATTACCATGAACAGGTGGATATAGTCTTCAAGCCCTTGTGCCTGGACGAAATCATCCGGAAAATCCGCAACGCCATCCATCAAAAACACCTGCGCCAGATGGAAGAAGAGATTCGCCGCCTGAAACAGGAAGCCTTCCGGATGTTGCTTTAGTAACTTATTTCTAGGATTCGTGCTTTTCTTGGCAATAAATTAGCTAAAAACCTTTTGGTTCGGGCTTTTCCGTGTTCGGTAGGCAGAAAATAAACCACCAAGACACAAAGAGCACAAAGGTTCACAAAGAGAAAAATATTTCTTGGTGTTCCTTGGTGTCCTTTGTGCCTTTGTGGTAAATCTTTGAAAGTTTTTGGTTCCGGCTTGTCCGGGTTAGGCTATCAGGGATAGCAGTTAGCCGCCAGTGGTCAGGTTATGCCCCGTCCGACCTGGAATCGGTAACCAAGAGCCCAAAGCTGACTGCTAACCCGTTATTCCCCAGGTTTCCCCCTCAATCCTTTTCGTTCCAAATCCCTCTAAAACTGCGACAACGTCCCCAGCCGCTTGGCCTGGCGCACCGCCCAGGCAAACCCCGCCAGGCTGAGGGGCAGAAGGACCGCGGCCATCAGGATTAAAATACCCGCCTGGAAACTCAACTCCAAGAGTCCCTTGCCGTTGAGCACCGCCTGGCGCAGCCCCTCTAAGGCGTGAGTGAAGGGGATAAATTGCGCTACGCCCTGAACCCAACCGGGGAGCACCTGCAAGGGGAAATAGACCCCCCCCAGAAGGGCCGACAGGCTTCCCATAAACATGCTGATGGGATCTCCCCGCTTGAACACCAGGATAAACCCGGCGGACAGAATCCCCAGGGGCAGATGGGCCAGAAGGGCCAGGAGCAAAAACACCGCCGCGGCCCCAAGATTGGCCTGCCCCAGGGAGAGCCCGAAGAACAGGGCGCTGAACAGGAGATAGGCCAGAATCTCCACCAACGCGAAGAAAAACTGGTACAACACCGAGGCGAACACGATGGTGGACATAGACGTGGGGGTCACCAGCATGGCCTCCAGGGTGCCGGTGTACATGCCGTACAGGATATTGTTGGATACGGAACTCAAGGCCACTCCCTGGAAGCTGGCCAGGGCCAGGCCCACCACCACAAAGGGGAAGTAGCCGCCGCCGTAAGGGGCCAGATGGGGAGACGCGGCCTGGGCCACCAAAAGCCCCAAAAAATAAAAGGTGACCAGGTGGAAGAGGATGCTCAGGCTCCGCCAGATGAAACTTAGTGGGTAACTGAGCTCGGTCAGCAGGTCCCGGATAAAAAAGGCCCAGACTTTACGCACGGCCGGAATTCCCTTCCACCACCCGGCGGTACAGGGCTTCCAGGTCCTCCCCGGGGGATGGGCGCACTTCCTGGAAGCGACCCAGGGTCATGATGGCCATGCGGCTTCCCAACTTCCGGGCCTCTTCCAGACTATGGGTCACTATGATCAGAGTCTTGCCCTGACCCTGCAACTGCGCCAACAACTCCCGGACTTCCATGGCGCTGATGGGGTCCAGGTTGGTGGTGGGCTCATCCATCAGCAGGATATCCGGCTGGTGCAGCAACCCCCGGGCGATATCGAAGCGCCGCTTGATGCCGGTGGAATAAGAAAAAAACCGGCGATCCAGGTAGGGCTCCAACTCCAGGCGCTTCACCACCGGCGGGATCACGGCCTGGGGTTCGAGATTCTGCAGTTGCGCGAAAAAGGCCAGATTTTGCCGGCCGCTCAGGCGACCGTAAAAGCTGGCCTCATTACAGGTGATAAACCCCAAGCGGCGCTTGGCCTTAAGGGGGCGGCGGGCCAGGTCGTGGCCGTGGATGAAGATGCTCCCCCGGGTGGGCGCCAGGAGAGTGGCCATGAGTTTGATCAAGGTGGTTTTTCCGGAACCGTTGGGCCCCATGATGCACAGGCTCTCCCCGGAATTAAGCTCCAACTCCACGTCTCTCAAGGCCCACACCCCGGTGGGGCGGCGAAACTTGAGAAGTTCGCGCAGCTCAATCTGGGGGAAATATTTGCTGAGTCCGGCTACGGCAACCGCGGGTGTAGGAGGCATGGGTGATTAGTTTTCTGTTTTCTGTTTTCTGTTTTCTGTTTTCTGTTAAAAGAATCGGTATGAAGCAGATCTTCCCGATTTCGAGCCAAGCTTGGGAACGAAATGTAGGGTGCGTCCTACGCACCAAGTAATCTTGTCCTTTACGCCAACAGTCGCCACCGGCGAATGGATGGCGGCTGAGACGGAGCGGCTGTAAGGCAGGTGGGCCTCATCGCTGATGAGGGTGATGGCGCTTTTAGGCGCCCTTCGCCTTAAAACCTCCGCCGCGGCCAGCCCCGCAACGCCGGCGCCGATGATCACGTACCGTATGACTCATCTTACCGCAGAAACCCGGGTCCTGGAAAGAAAAATAGGCGGGGCCTCTGGCCTTGCATTAATCTCAGACCTATAGTAGGAATTATTTGATATAAGGATAAAAGGGGGAAAGGGCAAGAGGTTTTTAAGCGCGTCGCATGAGCACAGGCTGGAAAGCTTGTGCCGCCTATTTGTTACTCTGATTATTAATTTTTCCTTTTCCCCTTTTATCCTCTTGTCCTTTTATCCTTTTCCCCCTGGTCTCCAATAGATTTACAATAGCCGAAAGGAGCAGCAATATGAAACCTATCAAACGGGCCCTGATCAGTGTCACCGACAAGAGCGGCATAGTCGAGTTTGGCAAATTCCTGGCCCAGCACGACGTGGAAATTCTCTCCACCGGCGGCACCGCCAAGGCCCTCCGGGACGGCGGCGTGCCGGTGGTGGAAGTCTCGGACTACACCGGCTTTCCCGAGATGCTGGACGGCCGGGTGAAGACGCTGCATCCCAAGGTTCACGGGGGCATCCTGGGACGCCGGGACCTCCCGTCCCACCAGGAGCAGATGGCCAAGCACGCCATCGGCCCCATCGACCTGGTGGTGGTGAACCTTTACCAGTTTGAGAAGGCCGTGGCCAAGGACGGCTGCACCCTGGAGGACGCCATTGAAAACATCGACATCGGCGGCCCCACCCTGCTCAGGGCCGCGGCCAAAAACTACGAGGCGGTGACGGTGGTGGCGGACCCCGGAGATTATGAGCTGGTCATGAAAGAGATGAAAATGAGCCACGGGGCCACCAACGTGGGCACCCGCTTTCTACTGGCCCGGAAGGTTTTTAAGGCCACCAGCGAATACGACACCGCCATCTGCCGCTACCTGGAGCACGCGATCGCCTGCTGATGGACGCTCCCAAGGGTCTGGTCATGAGCCGGGGGCGGGTCATCGATCTCACCGGCCCCCACTACTACCAAGATATGCTCACGGGCATCGCCCTGGAGATCTTGAAAGAGCTGGCGGAACTGGAGAAGCTGGATCTCCAAACCCTGACGGAGGGGGATTTCGACCAGGTGGTGGGGGTCACCCAGATCAGGCTGCTCAATGAACTCTACTACTGCCTGGGGCAGCTCCGGGCTCAAGGGGTGGAACTGGAGGCCAGGCAGGTTATCCAAGACCTCAGGGACATCTGGAACCGCTACATCGACGCCACTAACCGCCCCGAGGCCCTGAAGTTTCAGACGGACCCCGGCGAAGAGCAGGTGCAGTAGTCTCGCGCAAAGATGCTAAGAGCAAAGAAATCCACCACCAAGACACCAAGGACACCAAGATTATTTATTTTAGGTCGGAGACCCAAAGATAAAAAGCCTTCTTTGTGTACCTTTGTGTTCTTTGTGTCTTCGTGGTGAATCATTTTTGCGTCTTTGCGTGAGGTTTAGTAACCCAGCAACTCCGCCTTGTGGTAGTGCAGGCCGATATCCCGCCTTAAGGCCAGGCGGTTGCCCTTATCATTCTCCCGGGGGATCACCCGGATCTTACCGTTGTCGAAGGCGTTCAGTAGGCGCAGGCGCAAAGATTCCACCACCTGGCCCCGGGGCTGGCCGGCTTTCACCGTAGCGTTGGCCACCAAGAAGGCCACCCGGGAACCGTCGGATTTGAAAATTCCTTCATCCGCGGCGTAATCCATGGCCGAAGGAATCACGGTGATTTTCTTTTTGTCGAAGTAATCGAAATCCATCTCCAGGGGCTCGCCCTTGGTCAGGGACCAGGGGTAGCCCTTCTGCTGCTTGGGGCCGCCGGGGCCGGTGACCAGCGCCATGCACAGGGAAACTTGGTCGGCGCGCACTTCCGGCTGCACCTGGTCCAGGTTCCCCGCCGCGGCGGCCTGGATAAGCGCCCCCAGGTTGCGCAGCCGCTTCACCATGGGCTGGAATTCCGGCTCCCCGGGGCGGATGTTGATTTCGCAGACCCGGATGTGGGTGGGCCGGAGGTTGTTTTCAAAAGAGACGAAACATCCCGGATACAGCACGCAGGGGCGCAGCAGGCCCTTATCCCGCACCGCGCTTACCAAGGGCGCGGCAATCAGCCGGTCCGCCAGGTCCATCAACTCCGGGGTCTCCATGGGATGGGGGGAGATGGAGCCCATGCCCCCGGTGATGGGGTTTTCCAGGCCCGGAGGGCCTGCAAAGCGCTCGGGATAGTCCATGGCCGTGGGCAGGATTTGGTAATTCCCCACCTTATCCACCAATATGGTAAAACTGATTTCCACCCCGGCCATGCGGGCTTCAATGAGCAGGGGCCAGAGGGATTTTTTACCGCAGGTCTTGGCGTAATCCTCTTTATAGTCCCGCATCAACCCGTCATAGACCTCCCGGATTTCCCAGGCGTTCAAAATGATGCGCGCCCCTTTGCCCCCGGCGCTGTAAGGATATTTCAAGACCGCGCCGCCGAACTCATGGAGGTACTGCAAGCAGGCGGCCAACACCCCGGGGTAATCTTTGGCGTCCTTCTCGGTCCAGGCCGGGGCCACGGGGATGCCGGCCTCCCGGCACAGATGCTTGCAGGCGATTTTATCCGCTTCGATAAAGGCCCCCCGTTGGTCCAGACCGATGATCCTGTCGGCAAAACCGGCCTGAGCCACCCGGTCCACCAGGCCGTTAAAGATCAGGGATTCGGGCATGACCAGGGCGATATCCAGGGTTCCAGTTTGGAAAGCCTGGAGCAGGGCCGCGGCGTAGGCCTCCACGGAATTGTCCGCGGTGGCGATAAAGCCCACCGGCCAGCCCATTTTTTGGGCAAACGGGGGCATGGCCGGGGTGCCCCGCACCACCAAACCCCGGTAGCTGCCGGGATACATTTCGCTGGTGGCCCGGCTGGTCTCTAAGGCAGCCAAGAGGCTCCGGCTGTCGGTTCCCACAAAGCCGATGTTCACTTTCTCCATTGTCTTCTCCGTGCAGACCCTGATAGTCCTCTTGAGGCATTCTTTCGCATAATACCCAGAGGGGGAGAAGTTATCAATGGAATTTCTCGCCCCCGGAAACGCCCTGGTTATTGGTGGGGCGGGCCTCCGTGCCCGCCTAAACAAATACCGTTTCCGGTTTTCGGTTTTCGGTTTTCGGTTAAAAAGATCAGGATTGTCAGCAAATTGAAACTTAAGTTGGTTGCATTGGAAACAGAACTTGAGACCTCTGCGAAAAGGGTTTATTCCCTACCAAACAGAGCAAAAAGAGGCTGAGGAAATGGTGGGCGTTGCCCACCCTACATTTTTAAAGCTTATTTAAATCTAATGGTTATCCGTAGGGGCACAGCGTGCTGTGCCCTTTGTGGAATTTTTGGGGTGGAAATTCGCGACTTTCGCAGAGGTCTCAACTTGGTATAAGCCCACTCGGATATGTAACTTTAGGCGGGCACGGAGGCCCACCCCACTATAATTCATACGCTGGGAAAGTTAGCTCCCAGGTTGCTAATCCCGGTGGCAAGGGCGGCCAGGCTGTGCTATTTTGATAGAATTACACCATGCCTCAGGCCCTGGAACTCACCATCTTCAACAAGCTCTTCGCCGCGGTGGCGGAGGAGATGGGGACTGTCCTCCGGAAGAGCGCGTTTTCCCCCAACATCAAGGAGCGCCGGGCGGCGGCTGGGGAATGAGATAGGAGTTTGATTTAAAGGCAAAATATGAGCCAATTAATTGGAATTATAATAGCTTTTATTTTAGGATTTGTTGCATGCTGGCTATTTTGGCGGTATCAACTCATATTAAAACCTGAATTACTGGTTTCTTCAAAGATTGCATCAAGGCCAAGTGGTTCCGACTTGCAAAGAAAAATTTATTCAATAAAAATAATAAACCTTTCAAAAAGACCTGTCATTAATATGAAGGCAAGTCTAGGTGTCCATGAATTAAGGATGTATGAAAGAGGCCATAAAAGACCCACAATATATAGCGTTAAATTAGCCCCATCAAGTGGAACTATTCTTGGACCTTGCAAAAAGAAAATCGATCCGTGGTCAATAACTAATATTCATTATTATACAGCCATGCCTGATAAAAAATTAGAAGAATTATTAGGAGAAAATAGAAAAATAGTTTTTACAATTCAAGCAACCGATGCAACTAGTAACACAACTATAATTCGGCGTTATATATATAACGAAAATGATATTGTTCAAGGTATCTTTGAACCTGGCTCCGGTATTGATATCATGCCATTAAATAGCATTGAATGTACGTTAACAAAAAGGAAATCATGAATAGACGTATTTACTTACGCATGAAATCGCTGGAAGAAGCTCGGGAGCTCTTTTTCTCCCGCTTTGATGTCAATACCATGCTGCCGCCGGAGGAAATTCCCACCGCGGCGGCCAGGGGGCGGGTGACCACGGCGGCGGTCATGGCCCGGTGGTCTTCGCCGGCCGCGCATCAGGCCGCCATGGACGGCTTCGCGGTGGCCGCGGCGTCCACTTTCGGGGCCGGGCCGGATAACCCCCGCTACCTGGCCCTGGGCCGGGAAGCCTTCCCTATCAACACCGGCCATATCATGCCCCCGAACACGGACGCGGTGATCATGGTGGAGCAGATCCCGGACCCGGACGCGGACCCCATCGCGGTGGAGGCCCCGGTCTTCCCTTGGAGCCACGTGCGCCGGGTGGGGGAGGACCTGGTGGTGGGGGAGATGGCGCTGCCGGAAGGCACGGAAATCACCCCCTGGGCCCAGGGCGCGCTCCTGGCCGCGGGGGTGAGCCGGGTCTCGGTGCGCCGCCTCCCCAGGGTCGCGATTATTCCCACCGGCTCGGAACTGACTCCGGTGGCGGACCTGGAGGCGCTGCCCTCGGGCCGCCTGCCGGAATTCAACTCCGTCATCCTGGCGGGTCTGGTGGAGGAGGCGGGGGGCATCCCGGAGGTTCGGCCCATCGTCCCGGACCGGCCCGAAGTCCTGGTAAGAGCCCTGGAAGAAGCTCTAGCCGCCGCAGACCTGGTGCTCATCAACGCGGGGTCCTCCGCAGGCACCGAGGATTACACCTATGAGGCCATGGTCGCCTTGGGGGAAGTGCTGGTGCACGGGGTCAGCATGATGCCGGGCAAACCCACCATCCTGGGGATAATCCAGGGGAAGCCGGTCATGGGTAATCCCGGCTACCCGGTGTCCGCGGTGATGTCCTTCGAGCAGTTCGCTGCGCCCCTCATCGCCGGTCTGGCCGGGAAGCGGCTGCAGCCCCGCCCCACCCTGACGGTGTATCCCGCCCAGAACCTGCCCTCCAAACCCGGCCTGACGGAATTCATCCGAGTCACCCTGGGCCGGGTGGGGGACAAGGTCATTGCCGCGCCCCTGCCCCGGGGCGCCGGGACCATCACTTCTCTGGTCAGGGCCGACGGCCTGTTGACGGTCCCGGCCCTGAGCGAAGGTCTGGAGGAAGACCGGCCCGTCGCCGCGGAGCTGCTGGTCCCGCCGGAAGAGATCGAAGGCACCCTGGTGGTCCTGGGGAGCCATGACAACACCCTGGACCTCCTGGCCAACCTCCTGAGGCGGCGGGACCACCGCCTGCGCCTGTCTTCGGGGCACGTGGGCAGCCTGGGGGGCCTCATGGCCCTGCGCCAGGGGCGGGCCCACTTAGGGGGCAGCCATCTTTACCATCCGGAAACCAACTCGTATAACGTGCCTTATATAGAGCGGCATCTGCCGGGCATGCCCCTGAAACTGATAAATCTGGCCTGGCGGGAGCAGGGCCTCATGGTGGCCCCGGGCAACCCCAAAAATATCCGGACCATCGGCGACCTGGCCCGGCCGGAGGTGCGCTTCATCAACCGCCAGCGGGGGGCCGGCACCCGCCTCCTCCTGGATTACTTTCTCAAAGAGGAAGGTATCGACCCCGCCGGGATTCGGGGATACGACCGGGAGGAATACACCCACATGGCGGTGGCGGTGAACGTACACTCCGGCACCGCGGACGCGGGCCTGGGAATCATGGCCGCGGCCCGGGCCCTGGGCCTGGATTTCATCCCCCTGGCCCCGGAGCGCTACGACCTGGTGGTGCCGGAGACCACCTTTGACGATCCGCGCTTTAAGACCCTGCTGGAGGTGGTGCGCTCCCGGGAGTTTCAGGAAGCGGTGGAGGCCCTGGGAGGTTATGATTTAAAAGACTGCGGCAAAATCATGTGGGAGCAGTGAGGGAAGAGTTTTCGGTTTTCTGTTTTCGGTTTTCTGTAAAAACCTGTGAGCAGCAAATTTCCACAGTCCAAGCTCCGGTTTAACGGCGGGCACGGAGGCCCACCCCACGATGTATGCCCCAACCTGACTTTGGCGCTCCGGGCGTGAGCGGAATTCGTTGATATGATTAGAGTTTTCTTCAGCAACAAACTTGTCGGGGTCTTGGTGATTATCTGGCTCCTCTGGCTGGTGGCGACTCCCGGCCCGGCCGGCGCCCAGGCTCCCGCCACCGTGAACCTCTATTTCTTCTGGGGCCAGGGCTGCCCCCATTGCCACCATGAAAAAGAGTGGCTGGACAAACTGGCCAAGAAATATGACCACCTAAAAATTCACAGCATTGAAGTAACCGCGCGCCGGGAAAATCGGGAGTTGCTCTCTCGGGTGGCGGCCCGCCTGGAGGTTAAGGTCTCCGGGATCCCCTTCACGGTAGTAGGGAATGAATACTTCATCGGCTGGCTGGATGAAGCCTCCACCGGCGCGGCCATCGAACAGGCGGTTAACCGGGTCAGCCTGCAGGCTGCCCCCGACCCGGTCGCGGCTTTGCTGCCTCCGGCTCCCCAGCCCTCGGCGCTTGCGGCTCCGGGAAAAACCATCCCGGATAAAATCAAAGTTCCCCTTGTGGGCGAGATAGAGACCCAAAACCTTTCCCTGGGGGCCTTGACCATCATTTTCGCCGCCCTGGACGGGTTCAATCCCTGCGCCATGTGGGTCCTGATATTGCTCATCGGCCTGCTCCTGGGCATGGAAGACGTCAAGAAGAGATATATTCTGGGTACGACCTTCATCGCGGTTTCCGCGCTGGTGTACTTTCTTTTCATGTGCGCCTGGTTGAATGTCTTTCTGTTTCTGGGCCTGGCCCTGTGGGTCCGTACCATCATCGGCGTCATTGCGCTGGCCGCCGGGTTCTATAATTTAAGGGAGTATTTTGTCAACCCGGAAGCGGCCTGTAAAGTCACCGGCGGAGAGCGGCGCCACAAGATTTTTGAGAAGCTGAGCCGGGTCACCCAGCACCGGAAGTTTCTCCTGGCCCTGGGGGGGGTTATTCTGCTGGCCTTTGTGCTTAATCTGGTGGAACTGATCTGTTCCATGGGCCTGCCGGTGGTCTATACCCAAATTTTGAGCCTAACTCCAATGCCGGTGTGGCAATATTACGCTTATCTCATCCTTTATACCGTGATCTTTATGCTGGATGACTTGCTGGTATTCTTCCTCAGCATGATTACCTTACAGGCTGCGGGGCTTTCTACCCGGTATAAGCGATTTTCCAACCTGGTGGGCGGGGTCATCATGTTGGCCTTGGGGGCTCTGCTCATCTTGAAACCGGAATGGTTGATGTTCGGTTAAAAGTCTCACATAAAAACGCAAAGTCCGCCAAGACCAGCTATCTTCATCTGCTTATAAAAGGAGCCTTATGAGCCGGATTCTTTATATCAAAGCCTCGCCCCGGGGGGGCCGGTCCCATTCCCAGGCAGTAGCCGAAGCCTTTCTGGAGGCTTACCGGGAAATCCATCCCGAGGACGACATTGTCACCCTGGACCTTTTTGCCGCGGATCTCCCCCCGTTTGACGGCCTCCTCATCAATGCCAAGTATAATATCATGCACGGCCGGCCCCACTCCGGGGAGGAGGCCGCGGCCTGGCGGGTGGTGGAGGACTACATCTCCCGGTTCAAGGCCGCGGACAAGTACGTACTGGCCACCCCCATGTGGAACTTCAGCATTCCTTACCGGCTCAAGCAATACCTGGACATCATTGTGCAGCCGACTTATGCCTTTACCTACACCGCCGAGGAAGGGTACAAAGGGTTGATAACAGGTAAACCCATCCTCCTGGCCTGCGCCCGGGGCGGCCAGTATTCTCCGGGGATGCCGGGTGAGGCTCTTGACCTGCAAACCAAGTACCTGGAGGTAATCCTGAAGTTTATCGGCTTTACCGATATGCGCGCGGTCATTGTGGAGCCTACCCTGGAGTTGGGGCCGGAAGTGGCCCAGGCCAAACGCCAGGCCGCCATGGCCCAAGCCCGGGAAATAGCCAGGGAGTTTTGAGGATGTCTTGGGGGGATGGATCACCGGCTGGAAGCCGGCGCCACGGCCTTTAGCCCCTCCCCCAATAATCAACCAAGAGAATGGAGCTGATCCGTGAATCTCAAAGGCAGTCAGACGGAGAAAAACCTGCTCATCGCGTTCGCCGGGGAGTCCCAGGCCCGGAACCGCTATACTTATTACGCCGGTGAGGCCAAAAAAGCCGGCTTTGAATTTATCGCGGCCATCTTTTTGGAGACCGCGGACAATGAAAAGGAGCACGCCAAGGTGTTCTTCAAACACCTGACGGAAGGGGGCGCCGGACAGGCAGAAATCATCGCGGGGTATCCCTTTCACCTGGGGGATACCTTGAGCAACCTGCAGGCGGCCGCGGCAGGCGAACATTACGAATGGACCACCATGTACCAGAATTTTGCGGACGTGGCGGAACAAGAAGGGTTCGTGGAGGTCGCGCGCTCGTTTAAGGAAATCGCCAAGGTGGAGAAGTTCCACGAAGGCCGTTATCAGGCCCTCATCGCCCTCCTGGAAAAGCACACCATGTTCCACCGGGAGGAGCCCATCCGCTGGCACTGCCGCAACTGCGGCTATGTGGTGAAGGGCAAGAACGCCCCGGAGAGTTGCCCCTCCTGCAAACACCCCCGGGCGTACTATGAGCCACTATCGGAGAATTATCTTTAGCAAGTCCCGGCGCCGGCGTTCCCAAGCAGAAAAGATGGTGCGCGGTGCGCACCCTACATTGCCGATTTATGACGATCTCAACCCGCTCTTTAAATATGAAATTTTTTGTCGGTATTTTGCCGGTTTTCTTTTAAAATGCCGTAAAGTGGAACGGGGCGAGGTTTTAGCGCCTCTCTAATTTCCCTAAATTCCTGCGCAGCTTATGAAGCCATTCCTGATATTAATGTTCTTGGCGTATCTCCTGGGCTCCATACCCACGGGGCTGCTGGCGGCCCGGCTGCTGGGGGGGCCGGACCCACGGACGGTGGGGAGCGGCAACCTGGGGACCGCCAACCTCTATCGCCTCCTGGGCCTCAAAGCCGGCCTCATCACTTTTTTGGGAGACGCGGGCAAGGGCGCGCTGCCGGCAATTCTGGGGGTTTACTGGCTGACCTCCTTGGGACCGTGGCAGGAGACCGGGGTCGCGGCGGTGGGAATCGCCGCGGTTTTAGGACACATCTTTCCCCTGTACCTGGGTTTCAAAGGAGGTAAGGCGGTAGCCACCACCTTTGGGGTAGTGGCCGGGCTGGCCCCCTGGGCGGCGCTCAACCTGGCCTTGGTATATGTCCTGGCCCTGGCCCAGACCCGGATATTTTCCGCCGCGGCCCTCATCGCCGCCTGGTTTCTGCCTTTGGCGGTGGGACTGTTCTCCAACTCCAAAGCTTATCTCTTCCTGGCCGGGGTCCTCTCGGGGCTGATCCTCATCTGCCACCGGGAGAATCTGGAGAGGATTTTCAAAGGGGAAGAACCGCGCCTGTAATACAGTTTTCGGTTTTCGGTAAAAAACACCAGGATTATCCAAAGACCTATATTTAAAATTGGTAGGATTTTAAAGGGGAAACGGCATAACGTCATTGGGGAAGTGTAAGATAACCGTAGCCGCAGGCTTCAGCCTGCGCTATGTTAAGTAACAGACTGGAGGACACCATGCTGATCAAAGACTGGATGACCCGAGAGCCCATCACCATCAATGATGACACTTCCATGATCAAGGCCATTCATATCATGAAGCAGCAACGCTTCCGGCGGCTGCCGGTGCTGCACCAGGGGCGCCTGGTGGGCGTCATCACCGACCGGGACCTGAAGGAGGCGTCCCCCTCCAAGGCCACCACCCTGGATGTGCATGAGCTGTATTACCTGTTGGGGGAGCTCCAGGTGAAGGAGATCATGACCCGCAACCCCGTGACCGTGGACATGAATGACACGGTGGAGCACGCCGCGCAGGTGATGCTGGAGCAGACCATCTCCGGGATGCCCGTGCTGGACGCCCACGGCGAGCTGGTGGGCATCATCACCCAATCAGACATCTTCCGGGCCTTCATGCACATCACCGGCGTCCGCCAGGGGGGCGTGCAGTTCGCCCTGCGTCTGGAAGACAAGCCCGGATTGATCAAAGAGGTGGTGGACCTCCTTAGGGCCCGGGGCGCCCGCTTTGTCAGCCTGCTGTCTTCCTATGCCACCTCCAAGGAAGGTTTCCGGGATGTCTATCTCCGGGTCAAGGACCTGACCCCGGAAGGCGTGGCCGCGGCCAAAGACGAACTGGCCTCCCGGTTTGAAGTGCTTTATGTGATTCAGGAGGCGCAGTAGTGCCGGTTTTCGGAAAAAAACTGTTGAACCTGGAGTCGGTATAGGTTTGCCGAACGTGTCAATAATTGGGAAGGTGGGGTCAAGGAATAGATTAGATGGGGCCGCAGAGAGCGCGGCCTCAGGATGGATAGGTTGAAGTCCGGCCCTTCCATACCGTCCCCGGAAGGCCTCCGCACCTTCGGGCCTATCACCTTCGTCCCCGGGCGCAAAGGGGGCCGCTACCCTTACTGCCATTCCTTAGTGTTGGAGGGCGCGGAAACCTGGGTAGTGGACCCCTCCTCGGATAAAGAGCATCTAACCCGCCTGGCCCGGAGCCGCCGGGTGGCCGCGGTGTTTATCAGCCACTTCCATGAAGACCATCAGAAATACAACTATCTCTTCCCGGAGGCCGCGTTTTACGTCCCCGCCGCGGAGGCCGCGGCTTTTACCTCCATAGACGCCATCTTTGAGCTCATGGGATTGGAGGACCCGCGTTATCGACAGTATTGGGGGGAAATCCTCCTCAAGGATTTTCACTTCCGCCCTTTAACCAACCTGATTCCTTACTTCCCCGGCCAATCCTTTGAAAACGGCGACATCACCCTGGAAATCATCCCCGCGCCCGGCCATACCCCGGGGCATAGCTGTTTTAACTTTCCCCGGCAGGAGCTCTTGTTCCTGGCGGACGTGGACCTCACCCCCTTCGGGCCCTGGTATGGGGACGCGGCCTCGGACCTGGACGCGTTGGAAGAGACTTTGAATCGCCTGGAGCAGGTTCAAACCCAAACCTATCTCACGGCCCACGAGCAGGGCGTCTTCTCCCCGGAGGAATTTCTGGCCGGCATCGAACATTTCCGCGAGGTGATTAAGGACCGGGAGGCCCGGCTCCTGGAGATGCTTCGAACCCCCCACACCTTGACCCAACTGGTGAAACGCCGCCTGATCTATGGCAAGATCAAGGAACCGGCCTTCGTCTATGACCACATCGAGGCCCGGATGGTGGGAAAACACTTGGAGCGGCTGCTAAGAAAGGGCGCCGTCAAGGTAACTCCCCAAGGTTACCTGCTCACATAGTAGTCAATTTCATAAATACGGTCAGGCAGATTAATTGTCATTCTGGGCCCGATCTGGGCGAACACAAGGTTCGCCCCTACGGGGAATTGTATTATGGAAGGGGTAGGATGGTTAAAAGATCACCACCAAGACACCAAGGACACCAAGGTACACAAAGAAAAGACTTAAAACGCCTTGGCGTCATACGCCAAGGCGTTTATTTTTTTCCCTTGGTGAACCTTGGTGTCCTTGGTGTCTTGGTGGTAAATCTTTTTTCTACACCATATGCTCAATCAGCGCCTGCCCGAAGCCGGAGCAGGAGACTTCCTTGGCCCCGGGGAGCAGCCGGGCCAGGTCGTAGGTGGCCACGCCGGATTTCAGGGTCCGGGGCAGGGCCTGGTGGATGAGGGCCGCGGCTTCCCGCCAGCCCAGGTGTTCCAGGAGCATGGCCCCGGAGAGGATCAGGGAGCAGGGGTTCACCTTATTCTGGCCGGCGTATTTGGGGGCGCTGCCGTGGGTGGCTTCGAAGATGGCGCAGTTATCGCCGATATTGGCCCCCGGGGCCATTCCCAGGCCCCCCACCTGGGCCGCCAGGGCGTCGGAGATGTAATCGCCGTTCAAGTTGGGGGTGGCAATGACCTGGTATTCTTCCGGCCTCAGAAGCACCTGCTGGAACAGGTTGTCCGCCAGCCGGTCCTTGAGGACCACCTTGCCGGCGGGGGCCTTGCCGTGGTAGCGGCTGAACACCTCGGCTTCGGAAACCACCTTATCGCCGAATTCCTGGGCCACCTCATAGCCCCAGTTCTGGAAGGCGCCTTCGGTGTATTTCATGATATTGCCCTTGTGCATCAGGGTCACCGAGGCCCGGCCCTGCTCCTGGGCATATCTCAGGGCCATGCGGATGAGGCGCTTGCAGCAGCGTTCCGTCATGGGTTTAATGCCGATGGCCGAGGCGGAGTCCAGGGTGCAGCCCAGTTCATGATTGAGGAAGTGGATGAGGCGCTGGGCCTCGGGGCTGTGGGCTTCCCATTCGATCCCGGCGTAAACGTCTTCGGTGTTTTCCCGGAAGATCACCATGTCGATCTTTTCCGGTTCCTTCAAGGGGCTGGGGACCCCGGTGTAGTAGCGCACCGGGCGGATGCAGGCGTACAGGTCCAGGACCTGGCGCAGGGTGACGTTCAGCGACCGGAAGCCGCCGCCGATGGGGGTGGTGAGGGGGCCTTTGAGGGCCACCCGGTATTCCCGGAGGGCCGAGAGGGTCTCCACGGGCAGGTAGCTGCCGGTGCGCTTGAATGCCTTTTCCCCCGCCAGGATTTCCTCCCAGGCGAGGCTTTTTGCGCCCCCGTAAGCCTTCTCCACCGCGGCGTCCAGCACCGGTTGGGTGGCCCGCCAGATGTCCGGGCCGGTGCCGTCGCCCTCGATGAATAAAATAATGGGCCGGTCTGGCACCTCGAGGCTGCCGGCCTGGCCCGCGCGGACTTTTTCCCCTGGATGGTCTTTGGGAGACGCCATTTATCCCTCTCATGCCGAGTTGGACCCAAAAAGCAACATTGGAATCTCGTCTTTTCTCGGCGCAGACTAAAGCCTGCGGCTACAGATAATTGTACTTTGACCGCATCTTGGTATCAGATTGATCCGGTCTTTTATGGAAGAGATGAAAACGCATGTGAAAGTTTATGTTTACCGGATGTGAACCCCTATGTCAACCGGGGCACGGCTCGGGGAAAACCGGCAAGGCGGGAAACCCGGGGGCTCAAGCCCTGGCCTCTTTTCCCCCCGGACGTTTTTTATTGACAATCATCCCCGGTGAATTTAGGATATCTGCCATTGAGGGGGGGCGTGAAGTCTCCGTTTACAGAACCGAGTTTATTTTACCATCCAGCCGCGCAGGCTTGACTATCTTTAAAGGTAGTCGGTTCGCGGCTTTTTTTTCAACCCTGGGAGATCCCATCATGCGCCGGGTCCTGCTGATGATGGCTTTTTTCAGCCTGCTCCCGCTCCTTTCCGGACTCCCCCCGGCCCGGGGGCAAGAAGCGAAAGAAGCAAATAAGCCGGAAGCGCACGCGGACCCCGGGCCAATCGGGGCGGTGGCCGCCTGTCCCTGCACCTTCGGGCCCTTGATCGCGGACACTGCGGCGCCCATCCAGACAGGGAAATTTTCCATACAGCCCACCGCGCTGATGAGTTTCACCCGCGGGGTGTTTACCTCCAACTGGCGGCGGGTCAGCGCCAACGGGAATTTCACCTCCCTGCAATTGCCGGTGAAATTCACCTATGGGCCGATGAAAAATATGGAGGTGTACGTGGTGGCCTCCTATGTCCATCATTGGGCGGACCACGTGGATAATCCCAGCCCCCGGGGCCCCCAGGCCGCCGATTTCGGCGGTCTGGGGGATATCCTGACCGCGGTGAAATATCAATTCCTGGAGGAATCCCAGGCCGCGCCCACCCTTACCGGGTTATTCTCGGTGAATTTCCCCACCGGCCATTATCACCCGGAAAATCCCGGTAAACTGGGCAGCGATCACCTGGGCAGCGGCACATATAATTTTACCGCGGGCCTCCTGGCCTCCAAGTATGTCAACCCCTTTATTTTTTATGGCAATTTAACCTATACCGTATCCACCACCACCAGGTTCCACCAAGAAATTCCCCTCCAGGGCCTGGTGGTCCGGCACCTCAATGTCCAGGACCTGTTGGCCTTACGGCTGGCCGCGGAGTATCCCTTCGGCGGCAAAGGCCCCTGGGTGGCCCTCCTGGAGTTTTACAGCGCCTGGGAAACCGGGAGGATCTTCCATCCCCGGCCCGCTACTTCGCCCGGGGCCTTGCTGGGATTTTTGCCGGGCCTGGAATATGTGCACAGCCACAAGCTGGCCTTTGCCACGGGAGTGGCCATTGACCTGGCGGGGAAAAACAGGAGCTTTAATTATACTCCCATAGTATCCATGAATTACACATTTTAAGGCTGAGGTCAGGTTGAAAGGGAAAAGAAATTCAAATGATTGTTTGGAAAGAAAAAAAATTGCGGTCGACAAATCCTGTTAACTAGAATATAATTCAATTCAAAAAACACAGAAATTCTTTGCCGATTATGCCGTATTTTACGCTAATAGATTTGTTTGCGGGGGCAGGAGGGCTAAGCCTTGGAGCAGCGAGGGCAGGGGTTTCCGTCAGAGCTGCAGTAGAAACCGACCCTACGGCTCTTGAAACCCACCAGAAGAATTTCCCCACTTCTAAACATATTTCATCCGATATATCCAAATTAAGCGGACGAGATCTATTAAAACTCTCCGGGGTAAGAAAAGGTAAACTCGGAGGAATAGTCGGTGGTCCGCCCTGTCAGGGATTCAGTGCTATCGGCAAGAAACATGCAGAAGATCCGAGGAACGAATTATTCGTTCATTTTTTCCGACTTGTTAAAGAAATCCAGCCGATATTCTTTTTGGCGGAAAACGTGCCTGGGATCTTGAACCCCGCACATGATGTCTTGCGTGAAACCGCTTTTGCTTTGATAAAGGACGCCTACGAGCTGCTTCCTCCCATAAAAATCAATGCCAGCGACTACTGTTCGCCAACCATTAGAACCCGTGTATTTTTCATCGGATACAAACCCAAGTTTTTCAAAGAATTGTCTCCAGAATCGTTCGTTCGGCCTAAAAACTTGAAACCTGTAAGAGTGAGAGAAGCTCTCCAAGGTCTCCCCGAAGATATCCATCCCGAATGGCAGATGGAAGAAGATGGGTGGAGACAGGTCGAAGAAATCGAACACAGCTATTTTTCCGAAAGAATAACAGGCCTGATCCCATACGGAATGGGCCACGGTCCCTCCGTGGAAAGATATATTAATAAAAGAGAGGTTTCAGGCTGCCTCGGAACGAGGCATAGTCTTAAGCTGGAAAAGCGGTACGGCGACTTGAGGCCAGGGGAAAAGGATGAGATATCCAAATCCGTAAGGTTGGACCCTGAAGGATTTTGTCCAACACTTAGGGCAGGAACAGGTCCGGATAAAGGTTCCTACCAAGCGGTAAGACCGATCCATCCTACAAAACCAAGGGTAATAACCCCCAGAGAAGCAGCTAGGTTGCAAGGGTTTCCAGACTGGTTTGTTTTCCATAGAACTAAATGGCACAGCTTTAGACAGATTGGTAATAGCGTCTGTCCCATAACTGCGGAGATTATTCTGAGATCAATTATGGATTGCTATTTGGTTAATAAATAAATTACAATACAATCTTTCCGAATAATGGATAATGCCTATAATAGCATATATAATTATCTATCTTGTCTTTTTTTATAAAATTCAATGACGAATAAATATCGCCTCGTGTATGGTGGGGTAACATTGCGTCGAGTTGTATTCTTTCTTTAACACTAAGTTCCGGCACATCAATAAGTAATGGATCAGACCATTTTGCTTTGGCAAATATCCAATCGTCTATGCCAGTTTTTTCAAAAAAATCCGCCTCTTCTTTTTCTTCAAGCATTATTCCTGTGATCGTAAGCATTGGATTCCCCGAGTCTGCATAAGTAAATATGGTCAAAGGCTGGTAATATAATTCCGGAATTCCTTCCATTGCCTTCTTGGCTGCTATCTCGAATGCCTTACAAATAATCTTTGGATAGTGCAGTCTTCTCATCATATCGAAAGTAGTACCTTCCGGGAAATAGTCGGGAATTGCTTCCATAAGTTTCTTCAATCGATACCGATGAAGGATTTCCGGTGCCGGGATATCTGTATTATTCGGTTCATCAGGATCCGGTTCTCCAAGCGCTTGTGGATTTACATTCACTGTAATTTTAACAATGTCATATTTTGAAACCTTCACTATCAATCTACGTAATTCATTAAGTTGATCAAGCAACCTTGGAGTAGCATAATCAAGCCAAATTATAACATTCCCTTCATTAGAGAAATTGTCAATAAAGTCGCTGCATTGTTCTTTTTTATATTCTATACAATTTAAAGGTGAATTAAATTTTTGTCTATTATAAACATCTTCATTATTCTCTATTGAGACCATTTCAGTTAACCCCAAGCTAGCGTGAATAATTTTAAAATCCTCTAAAAACGGGCCCCCGAACCCTATATATGAATAATCTGAGATTTTATTATAAAGATTGATCATAAGCAGAAGCTCGACAAAAAGATTCCTATCGACTGCTTTATTAGGTCTTAGGTGATACGGCAAGGTTTGCTGTGAACTCATTTCTTTAAGGCCTCTTTCAGAATCATATCGAAACATGCAGCCCCGACATCCCCTGGATTGCGATCTTCGTCGTCGAAAAGATGCAATGCGACAGTACGGATATCATTTATGGGGCGCGAATATCTTATCTGCCTGAAAAGATTTTCCTCTTTGGGGAGCGGAAGTGGAGGCTTGAAAATTTTACCTGGAATTTTAGTGGTTCGTTGCCATGATTCAGCAGGAATTGTGGCAAACATCTTTTGTGAATCGATAATATTTATTAAATCGGCATTTTTTGAAATCCTTTTTTCTTCTTTTTCACGACCTTTCCATTTGTTTGTGTAATCAGTAAAATATTTCAGGCCATCTCTCATAATATTTTTGACCGTCAAGTAAATAGCATTACCTGCGTCTATCCCGCGCTTAGTTGTAGTTAAAGGTAGCTTTGATGGATCTGTGCTGCTAAAAATTACCACGCCTGATAAAGCGATAAATTGTGTATGATAGTTTGGCACACCCGCATCTCCCCAACCGGTCAGTTTGGTTTTATCGCAATAAAGTACTATCCGATCATTACAAACTATCGTCCAACCTGCAAGTTCTGACTTTCTAGTTCCGATTTCGTCTTCAATTAATTCCTCTTCGTCGGGCATCTCTCTGTAGAATCCTATGGCGAGTTTAATATCAACCCCTTCTATCTCGGCTTGCCATAAGTAAGGAGCTATATACTTAGCACCTTTAAATTCTTCTTTTGTCCACTTTAAACCCAATGGCCTTGGTTCTACTATTTCTTCTTTAACATATACTGCAAACCCCTTATTGATAATAAAGCTGTATTGACTAGAAACGGCTTTCTTAAGATCATTAGAAAATGCATGGTTATCAGATAAGGCCTCGCTAATATGCGGATATAAGCTCTCCACCTCTATTCTGGTTCCATCTGATTCAGAGAAAGGCTGGATTACATCCAGATAGAGTTTCCAATCGGCATCATCTTCTAACCATTCCGGACCTATATAAAGTTTGAAGGCACTATTTTGATGTTGAGATTTAACAGTAATCTTTCTCCCCATCTTAAATAGGGCTCTTTTCATACCGATTCCATATGTTCCTATAGCATATCTTCCGACATCGGCAGCTATTTCTGGTCTACCCATCCTGAAAGCATAATTTTCAGCAAGTTTTATCGGTATTCCACCGCAGTTATCCGTTATCGTAAAGCTGTTCTCATCGAAGTAAATATCGGCTCTATAGTTTGCATAGGGTTTTTCGGCCAATAAGTCTTCTTTAATGGACCGAGCTATTCCGTCGATACAGTTATCCAAAAGGTCCAAAATCGCATCCTGCAATTCTATGTCACGGGTAATAGTATGGACAAAGAAGGATTTCGCAGGTGTAGCTAAAACATTAATTCTTTGCTGTGTGCCGTTGGTTTTTAATTCGTTTTCCATGGCAATTCCTTTTTATGATTGTGCCTTATAAAAGTTTGAAATATTGATATCTCGCATAAAATAACTAATATTCTGTTTTAATACTCCAATATCCTTTAATTCACATTGCCAGATTACAAGAATCTGCCAGCCTAGTTCCTTTAATTTTATTTGTTTTAAAACATCCCTATTTTTGTTCTCTTCTAATTTGGGTCTCCAGTAATCCAATTTTGTTTTAGGAAGTTTTCCTTTTGGGCAACCTTCATGACCATGCCAGAAGCATCCGTGAACAAAAATTGCTTTTTTACGTCCGGGGAAAACGAGGTCCGGTTTTCCTGGAAGTTTGGCATAATCAAGCCGATAACGATATCCCATCGAATAAACGAGTTTTCTTACAATTAACTCCGGGGTCGTATTCTTGCCGCGTATGCGGCTCATTATTTCGCTTCGCCTTTTGGGCGATACCATATCCATTTTAGCTTTGATTTTCTCTTTAAATCCGAAAGACCTTTCCGATCCACTCGTCATATTCTTGGGTCCTGAATGGACCTTGGATAGTCCTATAACATCCCTTGCTCGGAACTATGCGGTTCATTCCTTTATATATCCATTGCACATAAACGCGCCCGTCTTCTCCGTCAACCTCTTTTATTTTCCCGATCGCCTTTATCCGAATACTCGATGAAGCTTTTCCCAGCATGGATTTTATGGCAATCCTATCGCCCTTCTTGATCTGCTGACGTAATTCTGCAAAGGCAGGCTGCTCTTTATCGCTATATCCCATTTCCCAATAACCGCGATTAACAAAAGTATCGTACATGTTGTCTCCACCCCAATAAGCTCCTACCACCCAATAGTTTCTTGCCATGTCTATAATCTCCTTCCAAACAAATTACTAAGAGAAATCACAGTCATCGGTCATTATGAAACCCACAGACACATCTTTAACTCTTTCACCGTTGCCGGAGGGAGGGAGAGCGGGGGAGCCGGTGGTCCCCCCTCCCCTCAAATCTTTTATTTCTAAGGTCTCATATGAGGTTCAATTTCCCCGCCGCCTGAAGCCATAGCCCCCGGAGGTCAGGGACGCGGCTTGCCGCAGCAGGCTCAGTTCCGCCTGGAGTCGGGTTATTTCGGATTTAAGCCCCTGGTTTTCCCCCTCCAACTCTGCAACCCGATGCTGGGCTGCGTCGGCTTGCTGTTGGACCGAGGGGAGTCGGCCGGCCTCGGCCTTCAGGGCTTGCTGATCGCCTTCCAGGGCTTGGAGGCGCTCCCGGAGGCCCTGATTTTCCGCCTCCAGGGCCGCGGTTCGAGTCCGGGCCGCTTCCAGTTCTTGCTCCTGTAAAGCCTGGACCTTGCCGGCGGAAGGCGCCTGGGGGGCCGGGATGACCGCCTCCAGGGAATTTTCCGAAAGTTCGGCGTCTAAGGGATTCTCCCCGATGGTACGGCGTTTGGACATTTAGCGGTCTCCTTCCTGGGCCATGATTTCCTGGGCCAGAGCCCGGTAATCTGCGGCCCCGGCGCTCTTGGGATCGTACAGGGTGATGGGCCGGCCGAAGGAGGGACACTCCGCCAGACGGACGTTTTCCCGAATCACCGTCTTAAACACCAGGTCCCCGGGGCGCTCCCGGAGCCGCTCCACCACCTCCCGGGAATGGCGGGTGCGGGAGTCCACCCGGCAGGCTAGGATGCCGCAGACCCTCAAGTCCGGATTGAGGCGCTCTTTGACCAGCTCCATGGTGCGCAGCAGTTGGGCCAGGCCGCTCAAGGCCATGACATGGGCTTCCACCGGCACCAGCAACTCCCGCACCGCGGTCAGGGCGTTCACCGTGAGGATCCCCAGGGTGGGGGGACAGTCAAGGAGAACATAGTCAAAGCGGTCCTGGCCCAGAAGCTCCAGTTGACGCCGCAGCAAGGTTTCGGCGCCCAGTTCCCCGGCCAGGATCTTCTCCACCCCCACCAGCCAGTTAGAAGAGGGCACCACCTCCACTCCTGTGACCCCGGTGGCCTGGAGATATTCGGTGATGTTGCCGTTTTCGGTAAACAGGCCCAGGACGCCTTTGCCGGCGTTTTTGATGCCGAACCAGGAGGTGGCGGAATGCTGGGGGTCCAGGTCCACCATCAGGACCCGGCGGCCCTGCTCCCCCAGGGCCGCGGCCAGGTTCACCGCGGTGGTGGTCTTGCCGCTCCCGCCTTTCTGGTTGGCAATGGCAATAGTTCTCATAAGTCCCCCCTGTTGGCAGTGAGCAGTAAGCAGTAAGCAGTCAAAAACCGGTTTGCATCCAGGAACTTAAAACCCCACTGCTTGCTGCTTTCTCCTTCCCCGGCCCCTGCTCCACCTAGCCTTGGGCAAGGTTCTCCCAATAAAAAGCCCGAGGGCGATAGCTCCCCGAGCCGGATGCCCCGGTGGGTGAAACCCTCAGGCGGCTTGGCTTCAGAACCAATATTGGCCTCATCCGGGGCCTTTCGGTTCATAGTCTCTAAGATCTTTCCTACCTGGTTTAACCATGCCACAGGCAATAAACGATGTCAACCGCCGGTGGAAACTTTGTCAATAGCACATGAACCCGCACAGGTCTTGGGCAGCGGCTCCGGGCGGGCGCCTCTCCTTTAGTCATAGGCAAATTTTATGGAGATAAACAGGGTAATCACGGAGTGGGCTATGAGGATGGCGGCCCCCAGACCCAGGAGTATGGCTAAGGGATAGAACAGGCATTTCAGCCGGGGATGCCGCTTGGTTAAATCCCGGCACCGTTTCAGGACGGATTTTAATTCTTCGGAGAATAGAACGAGGATTAAGAAAAATCCCAGGTAAAACAGAAAAGATTTGAGCACGCTATTTTACATCCCGGGTCGGCAGTAATCGTTCTCCCCGCCGCGCCAACCCTTTGTTTAACCTTTCCTGAATCGGGGCCGCAAGAAGAACCACAACACCAGGATACCCACCAGGACCGCCACCGCCTTTAAGGGGTTGGCCTCCACCTGATATTGCAGGTACCGCCATATCTGGCCCAGGGTGAGTTCCCAATTCGGCCAAAAGGAATCCGTGCCCATATCGAGCCCCCTGAATCGCCTTCCCCGGCGCTTTATTTTGCACTAATAATACTACGAAAAGTTCACAAGGGAAATCGGGGCAGACCGGATTTCTTGCCTCCATTTTCCTTATTTTTCACAAGTTCACGTTAATGGGGCCAACTCCACCCGGCCCCATACCCCTAATTTATCTCCCACGATGACCACGGCCCCGATAAGCTCCGGCACCCCGGCGGCCCACTCCAGGGCAATGGGGATGCCCCCGGCGTCGGGGACCCGGTTCCCTAAGGCGGTGGCCGCGGCGTCGGCCAGCGCCGCGGCAGGGGCCAGCACGCAGGCCGCGTCGGCCCGCCCGAAGCTGAAGGAGTGGCCCACGGTCCCCGAAGAGGTGCACACCCCCAGGGGACTTAAGGCGGGGTCCAGCTTCAGTCCCACCCGCCGGCTCAATGGGGATTTGCCGGCATACAGGGCCACGGTGGCCGGGCGGCGGATGCTAAGGAACAGGTCGCCGCCGTTTTCCACGATCACTTCTTCGCTTAAAGAACTAAGGGCCTGGCCCACCCGTTCCGCCAGGGCCCCGGCCACCGCGGCCATGGGCCCCACCCCCACCCGCCGGGCCGCGGCGATCATCTCTTTGACCACCGGGGGAGCGAAGGGGTCATCCGGCCAGGGGGCCAGGGTTTCCAGAAAACCCGGGTGCGCGGCGATATAGGCTTCCAATTGCCGGCGTTCCTGCACCACCACCTCCCGGACCTGGGGGGTGAAATCCCGTTCCGCCAGGACCCAAAGGTCCGTCTCCTTCACGGCCACGCGGAAACCCACCAGGCCCTCCCGGGCCATGCGGGTGCGGTAAGTGCGAGGTTCGTAAGTTTGGGGGGGCATAATGGGAAATTCCGTAAAGGATTCACCACCAAGGCACCAAGAGCACAAAGGTGCACAAAGAAATTGTTTTTGGTTTCTTGCCCGGGCAAGAGACCAAAGGAAAAAATCTTGGTGTCTCTTGGTGTTCTTGGTGCCTTGGTGGTGATCCTTTTATTTAAATATCCGATTGCTCACCGCCACGAAGTCCGCCACGCTCAGGGTTTCGCCCCTGCGGGCGGGGTCGATGCGCAGTTCTTTCAACACCACCCGCATCTCTTCCCGGCTCAGGCCAAAATCCCCGGCCTGGGCCGCCAACGTGTTGTTCAAGGTTTTGCGGCGTTGTCCGAACGCGGCCTTCACCACCCGGCTGAACAGGGCCTCGTCCCGGGCCGGGACTGCGGGAGTTGCCGGGCTAAGGCGCAGCACCACGGAGTCCACCCGGGGGGTTGGGTAAAAATTGCCCGGGCCCAGGGAAAACAGGCGCTCCACGGCAAAATGGTACTGCATCAGCGCCGACAGCACCCCGTAATCTTTGATCCCCGGCGGGGCCAGAATCCGGACCCCCACCTCCTGCTGCATCATGAGCACGGCCCGGCTCACCGCGGCCTTTTCCCGGACCAGCTTGAACAGTAGCGGCGAGGTGATTTGATAGGGGAGGTTCCCCGCCACCGTCAGGGGCCGGCCGGCGTCCCGGCTGAGTTCCGGGAACGAAAACTCCAGGACGTCCTGGCAAAGAACTTGAACATTAGGAGAATCAGGAAAGATTTCTTCCTGGAGAAACCGGCAGAGCAGGGGGTCCCGCTCCAGAGCCACCACCCGGCCGGCCTCCTGGGCCAGGAACCCGGTGAGCGCCCCCAACCCGGCGCCGATTTCCACCACCGTGTCCTCCCGGCTCAGGCCCAGGGCGGCCACAATGCGTTGGGCCTGATGCGGGTAGAGGAGAAAGTTTTGGCCCCAGGACTTCCTAGGCCTCAGGCCCAGCCGGTTCAGGAGGGTTTTGGGAGAGAGGAAGGACACCCGCCGCCTTTTGCGCCTTCTGCCGGCGATAACGCTGAATCGCCCACAAGGTCAGGAAGTAAGATAGAATGGCCGGGGGCAGGGCAATAATCACTCCCCCCACCTGCAAGGCCAGCCCGCCCCGCCAGAGCAGGTCCAGGAGCGTGTGGAAATTATAGGTTTCCGGAAAGGTTAGGGGCCGGCCTTGATGCAACAACCATTCCCCCACCTTATAGGCCGCCAGATACATGGGGACTATGGTCACGGGATTCATAATCCAGATGCCCAGGTACGCAGTGATCAAGGAAACCCGGAGCAGGGGGGCCAGGGCCAGCACCGCCACGGTGTGAAAGGGTGACGTGGGGGTGACCCCGATGAATACTCCCAGGGCCATGCCCCAGGCCAGCCTTCGGGGATCGCCCTGGAGGCGCCAGAATTTCAGCCAGTGATAGCGGATAGCGCGGCGTAAGGTCATGTCAGGGAGGGCAAGCGCCGCCGGCGGAGACGCTTTCCTCCCGCAGCACCCGGCGCAACACCTTGCCCACCAGGCTCTTGGGCAATTCTTGGCGGAACTCCACGATCCTGGGCACTTTATACACGGCCAATTCGCCGCGGCAGTGTTCCTGGATGTCTTTCACGGTGAAGAGTGCGCCATCCTGGGGGACAATGACCACCTTGACCACTTCCCCCCGGTACTCGTCCGGCACCCCGAAGGCCACCGCTTCTTTGACCCCCGGATGCTGATAGAGGACTTCTTCCACCTCCCGGGGATAGATATTGTACCCTCCGGAAATGATCAGATCCTTCTTGCGCTCCACGATGTAAAAATACCCCGACTCGTCCATGCGAGCCAGGTCGCCGGTATAGAGCCAGCCGTCCCGCAGGGTTGATGCGGTTTCCTGGAGTTTTTGCCAGTATCCCTGCATCACCTGGGGCCCTTTGATGACCAGTTCGCCCACCTCTCCGGTAGGCATTTCCAGGGTCCCCGTCTCCTGGTCCATCACTTTGGCTAGGGTGCCGGGGAAGGGTATCCCCATGCTTCCCAGGGGCCGCGGCCCCCGGATGGGATTGAAATGGGTCACCGGCGAAGCCTCGGTGAGGCCGTAGCCCTCAATGATCCGGCACCCGGAGATGGCCTCGAAACGCTCCCGCACCTCCAAGGGCAAGGGCGCGGAGCCGCTGATGCAAGCCCACAGGGACGTCATATCCAGCCGTGGCAGGCGGGGATCGTTGATCAGGGCCACAAACAGGGTGGGAACCCCGGGCAGCATGGTGGGGCGGTGTTTTTCCAGGGTCCGGATAAACCCATCCAGCTCGAACCGGGGCAGGATAAGGATCAAGGCGCCCTGGGACATGGGCCAGTTGAGGCAGACGGTGAGGCCGAAGATGTGGGACATGGGGAGCAGTCCCACCATCCGTTCTTCCCCGTAGCGCACCTGGGGCAACCAGGCGTTGATCTGGGCCACATTGGACATGAGGTTGCCGTGGGTCAGCATGGCTGCCTTGGGGGTCCCGGTGGTGCCGCCGGTGTACTGCAAGACCGCCAGATCCTGGGAGCCGGGAGCGGGGTGCTCTTCCAGGCGCGGGAACTTGAGCAAATCGCGCCATCTGGAGTGATCCGGGCCTGGAGTGAATCCCTGGGCCAAACCTTCCCGCCAGGCTTTAATGGGGTACAGCCAGTTCAGGGGAAAAGGCAAGGCATCGGCCAAACTGGTGATGATGAGGTGGGAGACCTCCACCTTTTTGCGGGCTTCGTTGAGCTTGGGCATCAGGTGGTCCAGGACCACCAGGAGCCGGGACCCGGAGTCGGCCAGTTGAAAAGCCAGTTCCTTGGGACCCAAAAGGGGATTGAGAAAGACCGCCACTGCGCCCAGGCGCAGGGCCGCGTGGTAGGTCACCACCAATTGCGGGGAGTTGGGCAGCAAAATGGCCAGGCGATGGCCCTTGGCCAATCCCAGGCTTTTCAGCCCCCGGGCCAGCCGCGCCGTCTGGTCTTCCAGTTGCCCGTAGGTTATCCGGCGGCCGAAAAAGGCCAGAGCCGGCGCCTCGGGGGATCGGGCCGCGGCCTGGAGCAATATTTCCGGTAAAGAGGCGGTAGCCGGTTCTACCTCCAGCGGCACATCCGGGTCATAATGGGAAGTCCACGGCAGGTTCATCGGCCCTCAGACACCCTCAGTGATGATGGGAAGAGCCCTCCCCGGTTTGACATTCCTGGCAGGTGCACTCCTCCATATCTTCGGGGGTGGCTTTCCGGACCCCTTTGACCGTGAAGGCGATATCCAGTTCCTGGCCGGCCAGGGGATGGTTCAAATCGATGGCCACCGTCTCTCCGGTCACTTCTTTGACCACGAAATGGACCAGGTGGCCATCTTCATCTTCCGTCTCAAAGACCAGCCCCGGGCGCACCTCCGTATCCGGACCGAAATCCTCCCGGGGCACTTCCATGACCAATTCCGGGTCGATTTCTCCATAGGCTTCCTCCGGGGTGAGATGCACCACTTTCCGGTCAGCTTTCTGCAAACCCACGAGGGCCTCTTCCAGACCCGGGGGCATGACCCCCCAGCCCATGCAGAAGGAGATCTCTTCCGGCCGGCCATCCGGGGGAAAGGTCTCCTCCTCCCCCAGGCGGATGAGATAATCTATGGTAACAAACGAATCTTTGCCGATTTTCATATCTCTCTCCCCGAAGGGTTCACATCTCCCTTCGGTTCACCAGGTTAAGATTTTTTCGGTTATTATATGGAAAACCTCGCAAGGCAACAATGGTCAAACTGCCTGACGGACAGGATTCCAGTCGGGGCCGGCGATTTCCCTTAGGCCTTGGTGCCCATGATGATCCGGCCGGTATTGAGCAGGTTGCAGGCCACGGAGTTCTGCACCGCGATCCCCTCATCCTGCATGACCCGAATGACGTCGAGATCCGTGGTGAAGCCGATGCGGATACACACCGGGGCCAGCAAGTCTTCGATGCGGCCCATCAAGGAGCCGTTGCGGCTGCGGGTGTGGTTGACCACCAGGATCTGCCCCCCCGGTTTCACCACCCGCCGGATCTCCCGGCAGACCTGGTGAGGGTCCGAAACCGTGGTGATGACAAAGGCCGCCAGCACCACGTCGAAGTGGTCGTCGGGAAAATCCAGGTTCGAGGCATCCATCACCTTCAAGTCAAACCGGCTGCCGCTATTGATCCGGGAGGCTTTTTTACGGGCGTGTTCGATCATGGAGGCGGAGATGTCAATACCCACCACCTGGGTCTTGGGGGGGTAAAATTCCAGGGTGGAACCGGGGCCGACGCCGATTTCCAGGACTTTCTGGTGGGGGCGGGAAGAGAGATAACGGAAGGTCTTGCGCCGTCCCGGCCCCAATAGTTTCCCGAAGACGTACTCATAAAACGGGGAATAAAAGGAATATAGCTGCTCCATATAACGGGAGTTGACCTTGCTTCTTTTCATTTTCTATCCTCATCCTCAACCTGGAAAAATGGATTTTGTCTGATGCTCGGGGGTGGGCCAGACCATAAAAATATGACCATTCTACCTTAAGTTCTTGGCAAATGTAAACCTAAATCTTTCCATTAGATAACTCGGGGGGTATTTCGGTTAATCCGGGCGTCGCCGCGCCCGGGTCTGGAGCAGGCGGTGGGAAAAAGTTTTTTCTGTCCTCCTAAACGACGCGAAGGGTTTCAAGATTTTGAAATTACGAGATTCTTCGCTACGCTCAGAATGACCAATTAAGACACTATCGCATTTTCAGGTTGTGACCCTTTAATAGTTGATAATATAATCATTGCATGGTATATTCCGTTT
>CAZUBT010000008.1:0-61463 GCA_964618815.1 uncultured Desulfobacterales bacterium
TCTTACCCCATGATAGGTGCCAGGGGAATGTGCCGGCTCCTTTGTTAATATACAAAGGGCGGGTTTTAAACCCGCCCCTACATCAAGGCGCCATATTTTACGCTCCGAGTAGTATCTCCCTCACTTCTCCAGCTCATAGGGCCAGTGGACCACCCCGCCCTCCAGAAATTTGACCTTCTTAAAGCCCATCCCCTCCAGGATCTTTTGGGCCTCATAGCCCCGCATGCTGAATTTGCAGAAGGGAATGTAGAGCCGGTCTTTGGGTAAGGCCCCGGCCTTGGCCCGGAGTTTACCCAAAGGCATGGCGAAGGCATTGGGGTGATCCAGGCGCACTTCCTGGAATTCTTTGGGGGTGCGCACGTCCAGCAGCATGAAGTCCTCCTCCTGCTCGGTCAGGGTCCGGACTTCCTGAGGGGAGAGGGACTTAGCCAATCCGGAGAGCTTGTTCTCCAGCACCTGGGCGGCGTTGGCCAGGGGGTCGATGGCCACATTATAAGGCGGGGAGTAACCCAGGTTCAGTTGGGTCAGTTGCTCCACCGTGGCCCCCAGGGTCAGGGCGGCGGCGGCCACGTCCAGACGCTTGGCCCCGTCCCCGGGTCCCACCGCCTGCACCCCCAGGAGGCGGCCGGTGGGGGTTTCCGCCACCATTTTCAGCCCCACGAATCCGGCCCCGGGATAATAATGAGCGTGGTCCAAACCCGGCGCCAGGACGGTGGTCACTTCCAGCCCTTCCCGCCGGGCCGCGGCCTCGGTTAAGCCGGTGGCCCCCACGGTGTAGCCGAAGACCCGGGCCACGAAGGTTCCCACCATTCCCTGATAGAGAGCCTTGCCGCCGGTGATGTTGGTGCCGATGATACGTCCGTGGATATTGGCCAGTTGGCCGGAAGAGACGAACACCGGCCGGTTGAGCAGCCGGTGGAAATTTTCAGCGCAGTCGCCCCCGGCAAAGATATCCGGATCCGAGGTGCGCAGATGTTGATCCACCTTGATGGCCCCGGTGGGTCCCAACTCCAGGCCCGCGTGCCGGGCCAGGTCCACGTTGGGCCTGACCCCCACGGCCACCACCACCAGGTCGGCGGGGTATTCGCCCTTGTCCGTATAGACCCTGGCTACCCGCCCATCGTCGTCGCTCCCCAGGCTGGTGAGGCGCTCTCCGGTCAAGCAGCGGACTCCCTGACTTTCCAGATAACGCTTCAGGATGGCGGCCATCTCGGCATCCAGCAAGCCGGGCAGCACCTGGTCCATGGCCTCAATGAGGGTGACCTCCAGACCTTGCCGCTTCAGGGCTTCGGCCATTTCCAGGCCGATGGCCCCTGCGCACACCAGCACCGCGTGCCGGGGCAATTCCTGGGCCAGCGTCTGGATGAGGTCCATGCCGTCCTGGACCTGCCGCAGGGTAAAGACGTTCTTCAGGTCTATCCCCGGAACCGGGGGGCGCACCGGCGCGGCCCCGGTGGCCAGCACCAGTCGGTCGTAGGGAAAAATCTCGTCCCGGCCCGTTTTGAGGTCCCGCACCGTAAGGGCCTTCGACGCACGGTCTATGGCCGTCACCTCCTTGCCCGTGAGGACCCGGATGTTTTTGACGTTTTGAAAAAAAGCGGCGTCCCGGAGCACGCCCACCGGGGTGGCCAGGAGTTCCTTGAGTTCCCGGGTCTCGCCGGATACCAGGTAGGGCAGCCCGCACGCGGCATAGGAAATCTGCTCCCCCCGTTCCAGGATGGTGATTTCCGCCTGGGGATCACAACGCCGGGCCCGGGCCGCGGCCTTTGGACCCGCGGCCACCCCGCCCACCACCACGATTTTTAATGCTTCTGACATGGAAGGTCCTCCTGTGACCCTTACACTGGATTAATCTGCGTCTATCTGCGTACATCTGCGGATAAAAACCATTCAGGCTTCTTGTGCCCGCATGGGAAAAGTAAAAAAGAACGCGGCCCCCTGGCCGGGTTGGGTTTTCACCCAGATGCGGCCACCATGGGCGTCGATTATGCGCTTCACCGTGGCCAGTCCCAGGCCGAAGCCTTTTTCTTTTCCGGCTTCGGCGCCCCGGTAGAAAAATTTGAACAGATTCGGGAGTTCTTCCAGGGCGATGCCGGGGCCTTGGTCGGTCACGGCAAACCGCACTTCTTCCTCGTGAAGCCGCGCTTCCAGGACGATGCGGGAATGGGGCGGGCTGTATTTAATGGCGTTTTCCAGCAGGTTTTCCAGGACCCGGCGAAACAACAGGGGGTCCGCGGGCAGCACCAGAACTTCCTGGGGAAATTCCGCGTCCATCTCAATGGACTTGGCTTCCGCCAGGGGACGCAGCAGGGTCATGACTTCCTGACACTCTTTCTCCACCTCAATGGCGCTGGGGATGGGCGTCAGGATATGCAGGTCCAGCCGGGCGAACTCCAGGAAACTGTTGATGAGTTTTTCCAGACGCTGCATTTCCTTGTCGATGGTTTCCAGATAGACCCTCTGCTCCGGGGCCAGGGGGCCGGCTTTCCCCTGGATGAGACGCTTAACTAAACCCGACATGCCCACCACCGGGGTCTTCAGGTCATGGGTGAACATGTTTACCAGGTGCCGCCGCTCCTCCTCCAGCAATTTAAAGGGAGACATGTCCCGGAAAATCAAGGCTCCCCCTTTAAACACGCCGGTTTCATCCCGGAAGGCCAGGGAACTGAAGAGGATGGGCACCTGTTCCCCCCGGCTATTCTGCAAGACGTCTTGCTGATCCAGCATAGTTTCCGCGGTGAGAATCATTTCCAGAGGACATTTCTGGCCGAACAGCGCGGCATGGAACACTTCCCGGCAATGGCGCCCCAGGGCCTCTTGGGGGGGATACCCGGTAATCTTTTGCCCCAGGGCATTGATGTCGGTGACCGTCATCTTCTCATCCACCACGATAACGCCCGCGGGGGCATTCTGGAGAATGAAATGGAGCAACTCAATTCTCTTCTGGGTGGGAGGCATCGTTGGGGAGAGGTTTTCTGCATCCATGGCGCGGTCCTTGAAATGGAATCGCCGCCCTCGGCTGTTCTTTGGTGGCGCGGGCTTTCCAGCCTGTGCTTGAGCAGGCGAGGGCGCCTACTCCGCATTTCCTTATTTCATCGGTTTAACAATTGCCTTGTAAGTGGGTTATCCCCATCAAAAGGGGGCGAAACTTGAGTTATTAGTTTTAATAGCAGGTTTTCACCGGGGGGGCAATCCCCGGTGATAGCTCAAAATCAGTTCCCTAACCTCTAAAATTATGATAATTACTGACAGGTCTGAAAGGTATAGGCAATGTCTCAAGTTCGCACCCGTTTCTCTCCCAGCCCCACCGGGTCCCTGCACCTGGGGGGGGGCCACACCGCGTTGTTCAACTGGCTCATCGCCCGGCGCCACCAGGGCGTCTTTATTCTCCGCATCGAAGACACGGATCAGGAACGCTCCCAAGAACGTTTCGTCGCTGAAATTTTGGACGCCTTGACCTGGCTGGGCCTTGACTGGGACGAAGGCCCTTACTTCCAATCCCGGCGGATGTCCATTTATCAGGAATACCTCCAGAAACTCCTGGACTCGGGAGCCGCCTACTATTGCGAATGTCCGCCGGCCGACCCGGAGGCCCGCCGCCAGGCCATGGCCCGGGGGGAAAAACCCAAGTACGACGGCCGCTGCCGGGAACGGGGGCTGAAAGCCGGCGCGGTGCGGTTCAAAACTCCCCAAACCGGAGTCACCTTCTGGCACGACCAGATTAAAGGCCACATCGCCTTTGATAACCGGGAACTGGATGACCTGGTCCTGGCCCGGGCCGACGGCATCCCCACCTATAATTTTGCGGTGGTGGTGGACGACATCGCCATTGGCGTCACCCAGGTCATCCGGGGCGACGACCATGTGCCCAATACCCCCCGCCAGATCCCGATTTATGAGGCCCTGGGAGTCAAGCCGCCCCACTTCGCCCACATGCCCCTGATGTTGAGCAAGGACCGCTCCAAGCTCTCCAAGCGGAAGGGGGCCCTGTCCATCCTGGAATATCGCGTCCAGGGCTTCCTGCCCCAAGCCCTGGTGAACTACCTGGCCCGCCTGGGCTGGTCTCACGGCGACCAGGAGATTTTCACCCGGGACGAGCTGATCCGGTACTTCTCCGTGGAGCAGGTAACCAAGTCCGCGGGGATCTTTGATGACGAAAAACTCCTGTGGCTCAACAGCCACTATCTCAAGGAAACCCCCCTGCCGGAACTAGCCGGACTCTTGACGCCCTTCCTGGCTGACCTGGGGATTGCGAATCCTGATCCTACCTATCTCCAGCGGGCCGTGGCCACGGTGCAGGCCCGCAGCAAGACCCTCATGGACATGGCCCAAAAGGCCCGGTTCTACTTCCAGGACCCCCGCCCCTATGAGGAGATCGCGGCCCAGAAGTTTCTCACTGCCGCCGGGGCGCCGGGGCTTCAGGGAATCGCCCGCCGCCTGGAGGCCCTGCCTGAGGTGTCGGAAGAGGCTTTGAACCGGTTATTCAAGGAACTGGTCGCGGAGACCGGCCAGAAGATGGCAAACCTGGCCCAACCGGTGCGGGTGGCCTTGACGGGCCGCGCCGAGAGCCCGGGATTATTTGAAATCATTAATATTTTGGGCAAGGCAGAAACCTTGCGCCGCATAGAACACGGCGTCCGCTTTGCCGAATCGCCATAGTGGATGCAATGGTTGACAAAAGGGAACCCACCGGCTGATAATCTTTGCCGCAACCTAAGGAGGTTTTTATATGGCGCATCATGCGGAACACCATCAACCCGAGCAGACTCAGCCCTACCGCAAGAAACAGGCGATCCTGATGATCCTGGTGTTTGTTTGCATAGGGCTGGCCTTCTGGAGCGGGACCGCCCTGGGGTCCGTGTTGGCCATCCTGGCGGCTTCGGCCATCTGCTTCTGGGCCGCCACTATGGAACCGGAAAAGACCCCCGACGAACATCACCATTGAGAAGCGGGGGAGGTGGCTGAGGAGAGTTGTTAGTTGTTAGTTGTTAGTAATCGCTTGACGACTGATAACGACCGATCAAGACCGGGATCTCAGAAAAACCTTTTGGAGACAGTCACTCATGAGCCTTCGGCTCCCTCCAAAACAATGAAAATTCCCTTTGTTCATTGCTCTTAACCTTGAACTTTGAACCTTGAACTTTGAACTATTCCCAAGCTGAGTTCTCAATATGTTTGCATTTTACTGACCACTGGCAACCGGCAACTGCCAAGGAGGGAACCATGCGCATCGCGTTGATCGGGCAGGCGGCTTTTGGCGCGGAGGTCTTGAAGGCGTTGGTCAACCAGGGGCAGGAAGTGGTGGGGATCTTTTGCCCGCCGGATCGGGGGGGCAAGGCCGATCCCCTGAAGGAGGCCGCGGCGGCCGCGGGTATTCCCGTATTTCAGCCCGGGCACATGAAGAACCCCGAGGCCTATGACCGGATGGTCTCCCTCAACGCCGACCTGGGGGTCCTGGCCTTTGTCACCGACATCGTGCCTCCCAAAGTCTTTAATGCCCCCAAATTGGGCTCCATCTGCTATCACCCCTCCATCCTGCCCAAATACCGGGGCTCCTCGGCCATCAACTGGGCGGTGATCAACGGGGAAACCAAAACCGGGCTCACCATCTTCTGGGTGGACGAGGGCATCGACACCGGCGACATCCTGCTGCAAAAACAAATAGAGGTCGGACCCGGCGAGACCACCGGCGAGGTCTATTTCAACAAGCTCTATCCCATGGGGGTGGCCGCGACGGCCGAGGCCGTGGACCTGGTGGCTAAGGGGAAGGCCCCCCGCATTCCCCAGGACCATTCTCAGGGCACTTACGATCCGCCCTGCGATGAAAAGGTGGCGGGACTTAACTGGAACCTACCGGCCAAGCAAGTCTTTAACTTCATCCGGGGCTGCGATCCTCAGCCTGGGGCCGGCACCACCTTCAGGGGCGAAAAAGTTAAATTTTACAACGCCGCGTTTGTAGAAGAAACCCACGCGGCCCAGCCTGGAGAAATCCTGGCCGTTACCGATAAAGGTATCAAGGTGGCCGCGCCCGGAGGCGCGATCATGATCACCCGCTTCCGCACCAAAGACCTGGGAAAAGTCAAGGCCCCGGAATTCATCCAGGCCAGGCAGCCGAAGGTGGGGGAGAGGTTCGGGGCTTAGTAAAACAATAAATCAGAAATATCAGCGACTCCGAATCAGGGGTTGCTTACGGTCAGGTTGAGCCGCGGTAGGCGGCGAAATGCAGGGTGCACATCGCGCCCCATCCTAAACCTTTGATTTATGAAAACCATCGGCATCTTTTACCACCCCTCCTTTAGCCGCAAGAGTTACATGACCATCGGCAACCGGCTCCGGGATTTTCTTTGTATGATTTTTTAATACCTGATTTTTAGAGGTTGAGGTGATCAGTGAAATTCAGGGTGATAATCGAGCAGGATGAGGACGGCGTTTTTGTGGTTCATTGTCCGGCCCTGCCCGGCTGTGTTTCCCAGGGCAAGACCAGAGCTGAGGCCCAGGCTAATATCCAGGAGGCTATTACCGGTTATCTGGAGAGCCTCAAAAAGCATGGGGAGCCCATCCCTCCCTCCATTATGGAAGAGATCGTCGAAGTTGCGGTATGACCAGGCTGCCGGTGATCTCTGGGCGAGAGCTGGCCAAGGTCCTGGCTAAAGTTGGTTATCGGCGCGACCATCAGGAAGGGAGTCATATTATTCTTCGCCATCAGGACCCGCCTCACCGACGCCTGAGCATTCCTGATCATAAAGAAATTGCCCGGGGGACCCTCGTGAAGCGGGCCTCACCGTGGATGAGGTTTTGAATCTTCTTTGATCTAAAGATAGTTTTATGAAAACCATCGGCATCTTTTACCACCCCTCCTTTAGCCGCAAGAGTTACATGACCATCGGCAACCGGCTGCGGGATTTTCCCGAGGCCCTGGATGAGTTGCTGCAAAAGCCCAATGTCCGAATGTTCCAGTCCCCCCGGGTCTCCGAAGAGCTGATCCTCAAGGTGCACGCCCCGGAGATGCCCAAGATGGTGGCCCGTGATATGCTGTGCTCCACCGCGTACGAGTCCGCCGGCGGGGTGGTGGCGGCCATGGAAGCCCTGGCCCAGGGCGAGATTGACCGGGCCTTCTGCTTCATCGGCGCGGGGGGCCACCATTCGGGCTACCGCCAGTTCTGGGGGGCCTGCTGCTTCAACGACGTGGTCATGGCCCTGACCCATGTCCGGGAAATCAGCCCCTGGCGGCGCCTCGCCATCGTGGACACCGACGCCCACCACGGGGACGGCACCCGCCAGTTGGTGCACAATGATCCGGAGGTGCTGCACCTATGCCTGTGCGGCACGGATTACCGCTCCCCCGACGGCAGCAAAGTGGATGTGGATGTCTATCGCCTGGGCTGGCAGGCCGACGCCGACGCCCAATACATCGAGGCCCTGCGCCGCCACCTGCCCTTGATCCCCCAGTTTCAGCCGGACCTCCTGGTGTGGTACTACGGCTTCGACACCCACGCGGATGATTACGGCTCCATAGGTCTGACCGAAGCCGCGTTCTTCGAGATCTGCGACCTGATGCTGTTTGTCTCCACTGAGGCCGGGATACCCCTGCAGGTGGTCCTGGGGGGCGGGTCCCTGTCGCACATCGCCGCCAATACCATACCGGAGATTATCCGCCGCCTGGCGGAGTATTAGCGGATTGAGATTTAGGATGGTGGGCCGTGCCCACCCTACATTTTAAAAGCCTATTAAAATCAAATGGTTTTCCGTAGGGGCACAGCGTGCTGTGCCCTTTGCTGAAGACTCGGGATGGAAATTCGCAACTTTCGCAGAAGTCTCAACTTGGTATAAGGGGGGTTGGGAGGGAAGTTTGAGGGGAGGGCGGTAAACAGTGAGCAGTGAGCGGTGAGAAGCAAAATCGGAGTGCGCCGGAACGACTCTTTGCCTACTACTTACTACTTACTGTTTACTGCTCACTGGTCACTGTTCACTCTCTTCACCCCGGCCCTCCCCTCAAAACCACTTTTGCCACAGCCTCATTAGGAGTCCCGACATGAAACGCTGCCCGGAATCAGAACGTCTCTTCCATATCGCCCAGGAGCTCATGCCCGGGGGGGTGAACAGCCCGGTGAGGGCCTGGAACGCGGTGGGGGGGCATCCCCGGGTCATCGCCCGGGGGGAGGGAGCCCGGGTCTATGATGTGGACGGCCACGCTTACCTGGATTTCGTGGCCTCCTGGGGGCCCTTGATCCTGGGGCATGCCCACCCCCAGGTGGTGGCCGCCATCAGCGACGCCGCGGCCCGGGGGACCAGCTTCGGCGCGCCCTGTCCGGGGGAAGTGGAACTGGCCCAGATGCTCTTGGGCGCGGTGCCGACCTTAGAGATGGTGCGTCTGGTGAGTTCCGGCACCGAGGCCTGCATGAGCGCCCTGCGCCTGGCACGGGCCGCCACCGGCCGCCCCATGGTGATCAAATTCGACGGCTGCTATCACGGCCATGCCGACTCCTTTTTAGTGGCCGCGGGCAGCGGGGTCCTGACCCAGGCCATCCCCGGCAGTCCCGGCGTGCCCCGGGAGATCGCGAACCTCACCCTGTCTTTGCCTTACAATGACCTGGACGCGGTGCGCCAGGCGGTGAACCGGCATCCCGGGGAGATCGCGGCCCTCATCGTGGAGCCGGTGGCCGGGAATATGGGGGTGGCGCCGCCCCAGCCGGGTTTCTTGGAGGGGTTGCGGCAGGTCTGCGATGGGGCCGGAATTCTCCTGATTTTTGATGAAGTGATCACCGGCTTCCGGGTGGCCTGGGGGGGCGCCCAGGCCCTGTACGGGATCAAACCGGACCTCACCTGTCTGGGCAAGATCATCGGGGGCGGCATGCCCGTGGGCGCTTACGGCGGGCGCCGGGACCTCATGAGTCAAATGGCCCCGGTGGGCCCGGTCTATCAGGCGGGCACCCTGTCCGGCAATCCCGTGGCCGTGGCCGCGGGTATAGCTACCCTGGAGGCCCTGGATGAACCCGGGGTCTATGACGACCTGGAAGCCAACGCCGCCTGGCTGGCCCAGGAGTTGGCCCAAGTCGCCTCTCGCCAGAAAGTGCCCGTCACCATCAACCGCGTGGGTTCCATGCTCACCATCTTTTTTACCCCCGGGCCGGTGACCAATCTGGAGGAGGCCAAACGGTCCGACCTGGAGCAGTTCCGGAGGTTCTTTCAAGGGATGCTCCAGGAAGGCGTCTATCTGCCGCCTTCTCAGTTCGAGGCCTTTTTCGTCTCTCTGGCTCACCAACCTCAGGACCTGGAGCACACCGTGGCCGCGGCCCGAAAAGTTTGGTCGCAGTAATTTAGGATAGCGGTTTGGCGGTTTAGCTTTTAGCTTTATCCTTTATCCTTTATCCTTTATCCTTTGAACCTTGAACTTTGAACTTTGAACTTTGAACCAACCCGCTAAGCCCCCTGCATTCCCTTACCTTATCCATGTCCAGAAGGTGGGGTGAATTACCCCTTGATTTGGGGAAAAAATCCCTTATCAGGGGGTAAGCCGCCAGAAAGATAATTTTCTTGACAAGATAATTATAGAGATTTAATATAGGTTTCCCCTTTGAGGTGGAATTCCCTTCGCCGGTGCGGTTGGCAGGGGCCTTGCATTATATTATCTGAGATCTGTCCAGGAAGGAGGTGAAGCACGCGGTCGTTTTATCCATCCGATAACCGGATCAGGCTTCTTTCACATTTTTTTATATCTTTTTAAGGAGGGCCTCATGGCTGACAAAGTCCCAGGAAAGGCGTGGCAAGTTGTATTTTCCGGCACCGCAGTCAATCTCTGTTTGGGAATCTTATACGCCTGGAGCGTCTGGGCCAAGGCGTTGATCGATGAGAAGAAGGCCTTAACCGGTGCGGTCATGGACGGCATCAATGCCGGATGGCCTTATCTGACCAATGCCCAGGCCGCCACACCATTTTCCCTCTGCGTCCTTATCTTCGCCTTATTCATGATCCCCGGCGGCAAAATCCAGGATAAGATTGGGCCCAAATTCGGCGCCATCACCGGCGGCTTGTTCCTGGCAGTGGGGTGTATCGTCGCCGGTATGATGAAGAGCTATACCGGTCTCATCGTTGGCTTCGGAGTTATGGGCGGTATCGGGATGGGTATCGGTTATGCAGCGCCCACCCCGGCGGCCCTGTCCTGGTTCGGCCCGCATAAGCGGGGGCTCATCGCCGGTCTGGTCGTGGGCGGTTACGGCGGCGCGGCCCTGTACATCTCGCCCCTGGCCGCTTACCTGATTACCAGCGGCATCACTTACAGCTTCGTATGGCTGGGCATTTTCTTCTCGGTGGTGGTTGTCATCGCCGGCTCCCAACTGGCCAAGGCGCCCCCGGGCTATGTGGCCCCTGCGGCTGTGGTGAAAGCGGGCGCCGCGCCGGCTAAGGCCGTCGGCACCGCCATCGACTGGGCGCCTTCGGAAATCCCCAAGGTCTGGCAGTTCTATGCCCTGATGTTCATGTTCTGCGCCACCACCCAGTCAGGGCTGTTGGTCATTGCCAACGCCGCGGGGTTGCTGGCCACTACGGCCAAGGCCATTCCTTTCTTCGCGGCCAACGCCTGGCTCCTGGCCTCCTATGGCGGTCTGATCAATGCCGTGGGCCGGGTGGGCACAGGTATGTACTCCGACAAGATCGGTCGTGGCAACGCCTATGCTGTTAATTGCGTCGTTTCGGCACTCTGTCTCTTCCTGATGCCCAGCATCATCGCGGCCAAGAGCGTCTTTCTGCTGTTTTTGGCCGTGGGCATCGCCTTCTGGCAGTACGGCGGCGGTCTGGCGCTGATGCCGGCTTTCACTGCCGACTTCTTCGGGCCCAAGAACCTGGGCATGAACTACGGTCTGGTGTTCATCGGCTGGGGTCTGGGCTTCTTCATGGCCCGGCTGGGCGGCACCATCAAGGATATCACCGGCTCTCTGGACTGGGCCTTCTATATTTCCGCCATGGTGCTCATCGCCGGGGTTCTCATGTCCTGGGTGGCCAAGAGGCCCATGCACCACAAGGAATAACGTGATCTCCCCGGTCTCCCCGGAAGTCTGAGAAAGGCTTCCGGGATTTCCGGATCTTTTAGAGAAGGCAGGGATTGCATTTCCCTGCCTTCTCTGTTATTTTGGGCCAGTGGCAAGCGCAAGTCGGAGGGGAGGTTCGGGGGAAGTCAGTTGCCGGTTGCCAGTGGTCAGTTACCAGTAATGAAGGATAATATTGTCCTTAATCAATTACCGGCAACTGATAACTGTCAACTCTTATCCGTCCCCGGCCCCTTTGCCCCTCACCCTTTGCCGCTCTCCCATTTCAGCCCAGACAGGGAAAACCCATGCCTCCTTTCGAACTTTGGCCCGTGCCGTTTTTTCTTGATCCCAACAACCTGGCCGTGGATGCGGTGGTCACCTTTGTGGTGGCCTTTCTGCTGGCCATTACCGTCAATACCGAAGCCCAGGCCTATGTGGCCTCCTTTTTGGGAGATAATCGACCCGGGGCCAAAGACCGGCTCCATTTCATCGCGTTTTTCCACATGGATTTTTTAGGCACGGTGAGTTATCTGGTGGGAGGTTTCGGCTGGCCCCGGACGATAGCCATCGACCCGGAAAAATTAAAGCATCCCCGGCTTTACCTGGTGCTCATCCGCCTGGCGGGGCCGGTGGCCAATCTGCTCCTGGGCAGTATTGTGGGCAGCATCGTGATGGTCATGAAACTGGTGGAGTCTGACCCCCGGGTGTTTGCCATGGTGGTGGGGGTCAATGTCACCACTGCGATTTATAATCTCTTACCCCTGCCCCCCCTGTTCGGGGGGAGTGTCATTGCCGCCTTGATACCCCAGCGCTTTAAGAAGCTCAAATGGACCTTCTGGCTCGCCGGGCCTTTCGCCATTCTCGCCATCATCCTCCTGGAACGCATCACCCGTCAGGGGATTATCAGCCCTTATTTCAACCCTATTATAACTAAGACATTTCAATATATTATGGGCTGAGGCGGTTTGGGCGAACACAAGGTTCGCCCCTATGTATCGAACAACGCCTTTTGAATGCAACTTGAGACTTCTGCGAAAGTCGCGAATCTCCACCCCAAGTGTTCAAAAAGGGCACAGCAGACTGTGCCCCTACGGATAACCATTTGATTTAAATAAGCTTTCAAAATGTAGTGTGGGCGCCCCCACCATCTTAAATCTGTACGATGATCGCAGGCTGAAGCCTGGGGCTACCCATCCCTTCCCCATACCTACCAGCTGACCTGCAGGTTGTATTTCTTGATTTTCTGAGTCAGGGTTTTGCGGTTGATGCCCAGGATGCGGGCCGCGTCTTGGCGCCGGCCCTTGGTGTTGCGCAGGACGAATTGGATGTAGCGGCTCTCCATTTCCTCCAGGGAATGGCCGCCGTCGGCAAACCCCTGGAACTCCCCCGGTCTCTGGGAGATGAAGCTGGGCAGATGCTCCGGCAGGATCACCTCCCCGTCTTCCAGGATGAAGATGCGTTCGATGGTGTGCTCCAGCTCCCGGACGTTGCCCGGCCACCCATAGGCGCTAAACATCTTCATAGCCTGGCTGGAGATGCCTTGCACCTGCCGGTTGCTTTTCTCGTTGTATTTTCTGATAAAATGCTCCACCAGCAAGGGGATGTCGCCGGCCCGCTCCCGGAGGGGAGGTAAGTGGATGGGGATGACGCTGAGGCGGTAAAACAGGTCCTCCCGGAAAGTCCCGGCCTTGATGGCCTCCCGGAGGTCCGTATTGCACGATGCGATGATGCGGATATCCAGTTTGATGCGCTTCTGGGAGCCCACCTGCATGAATTCCCGCTCCTGGATCACCCTGAGGAGCTTGGCCTGGATATTCAGGCTCAGGTTGGCGATCTCATCGAAGAAAAAGGCGCCGTGATTGGCCAGTTCGAAGAGCCCGTGCTTGGTCTGCATGGCGCCGGTAAAGGAGCCTTTGACGTGGCCGAAGAGCTCGCTTTCCAGGAGGCTTTCCACCAGGGCCGAGCAGTCCACCGCGACGAATTCCTGTTGGGCCCGGGGACTGAGTTGGTGAATGGCCCGGGCCACTAGTTCCTTGCCGGTGCCGCTCTCCCCGGTGATGAGCACCGTGCTGTCGCTGGGCGCGGCCCGGCGGATCTTGGCAAAGACCTCCTGCATCGCCGGGCTCTGGCCGATGATGGTGTCGATGGCCAACCCCCGGGGGGCTTCGCCTTCGGGGGGCTTGAGCCCCTGGCGCAGGGTTTCCCGGGCCTTGTGAACCAGAGATTCCAGGGCCTCCAGGCGAAAGGGCTTCACCAGGTAATCCAGGGCGCCCGATTTGATGCTTTCCACCGCATTCTCGATGGCGGGGAACGCGGTGATCATGATGACCGCGCTGTCGGGGTAGTCCCGGCGGATGCGTTTCAGCACTTCCATGCCATCCATGCCGGGCATGCGGATGTCCAGGAACACGATGCCGAAGGGCTGCCGGGCCATGATCTCCAGGGCCTCCCGGCCGTCTTGGGCGAGCTTCACCTCCAGTCCCAGGCGGGACAGAGCCTGGGCGATGCCCTGGCGCACCGCGATCTCGTCGTCCACCACCAGGACCTGTGAGGTGAGGTCCACTCTCTTCATGCCGCTCATCCGTGCCGGGGGGCCTTGGGCAGAAACACCTTGAAGGTGCTGCCCGCTCCCACCCGGCTCTCCACTTCCACCAAGCCCCGGTGGGCCTCGATGATGCTTCTCACCAGGCTCAAGCCCAGCCCGGTGCCGATGACCTGCCGGGTCTTGGGACTTTTGACCCGATAGAATTTCTCGAAGATCTTGGCTATCTCCTCCGGCTCAATGCCGATGCCCTGGTCGCTTACCCGGACTTCCAGATAATCCGGGCGGCACTGCGCGGCAATGGTGACGTCCCCCCCATCCGGGGAGTAGTTGACGGCATTGCTGATGAGGTTGGTGAAGACCTCATCCATGCTGCGGCGATCCGCCAGGATGAGGGGGAGCTCCCCCACCTCCAGGCGAAGGGTGACTTTCTGGGCTTCGGCCTTGGCCCGCAGCAGTTCCACCACCTCGTTAAGCACGTCTCCCAGGTCCAGGGGCAACAGTTCCAGGTGCTTGTGGCCGGACTCGATCCTGGCAATATCCAGCAAATCGTTGATGAGATCCATGAGCCCCTGGATTTTATCATGGGCCCGGGTCAAGAGCTCCCGCTGCTTGTGGGTCAAATCCCCCGCCAGGCCCTCCAGGATCACGGTATGCTGGAGTTTGACCGCGGACAGGGGGGAGCGCAGTTCGTGGGACACCAGGTTGACGAAATGGGTCTTCATCCGGTCCAGTTCTTTGAAGCTGGTGATGTCGTGAAACACGGTGACCGCGCCCAGGACCTTCTGGTCCGGCCCGAAAAAGGGGGCGGACATGGCCCGGAGATGCACCTGGTCTTTGCAGGTCTCTTGATAGATGCATTTATCAGGATCATTCCCCGACAGCAAGCCTTGAATAGCCTCCTGCAACACACCGTCGTTGAAATACTCCGACAAGGGGGCCGGCAAGGGCGGCGAGGAGGACAGCCCCAGGAGACTGATCACGGAGGGATTGCACAATACCACCTCCAGATTGCGGTTGGTCACCAGCAGCCCGTCGGCCATGACGTTGATGATGGTGTGGAGGCGGCTCTGTTCCATGGCCAGGGTGTAGAGATTCCGGGCCTGGTCCTCCTGGAGGAGGCGAGTCCGCCGCTCCAACTGATTCTTTTCCAGGGCCCGCTTGACGCACAGGATGAGGGGGTCGATGCGGAAGGGCTTGGTGACAAAATCGTAGGCGCCTTTTTTCATGCACTCCACCGCGTCATCCACAGTGCCGTGGCCCGTGATGATGATCACCGGAATGTCCGGATACTGGGCGCAAGTGACCTCCAGCACCTCCAGGGCGTCCATCACCGGCATCTTCAGATCGCACAGGACCACGTTCACCGGCTGGGCCCCCAGCACATCCAGAGCCACCTGGCCATTCTCAGCGGTGAGCACCTGATACCCTTCGCTTTTGAGAATCAGGGTGCAGCCGTCGCGGATCACTTTTTCATCGTCCACCACTAAAACCGTGAATTTCTCGGTCATGGGGCCACCTTCAGGGGCGCAGGCTAAAGCCTGCGGCTACAGATAATACCAATTCGTCATCAAACGTGTATTTTTCGTAGGGGCGAACCTTGTGTTCGCCCCGGAATGGCTGAAAACCGGTTCAACCATTCCAGGCGCCGAGCCCCACGGGTTCTTCCGGGGCTCGGAAGGGCAGCCGGATGGTGAAAGTGGCGCCGCCCCCCGGGGGGCTGCCCACTTCCACGCTGCCGCCATGGCGCTGGATGACGCCGTAAACAATGCTCAGCCCCAGGCCGGTGCCTTTGCCCGGGGGTTTGGTAGTGAAAAAGGGATCGAAGATTTTCTCCCGCAGTGTGGAAGGAATGCCTGGGCCCGTGTCGGTAAAGGTCAGGACAATGCCCTCTTGGAGCATATCGGGACGGCTGGCTATGGTAATCCTCCCGTGGTTCTGCATGGCGTCCGCGGCATTGATGAGCAGGTTGGTGCAGACCTGCTGGACCTGCCCCGGGTCGCCGATGATCTGAGGGAGGTCCTGGTCCAAATCCAGAAGGATCTCAATATTGTGGAAGGCCGCCTGGCGGCCGATGAGTTCCACGCAACCGGTAATAGTCTCATTCACATTAAATAAGCGTTTCTCTCCCAGGGACTGGCGGCTGAATTCCAGCAGACGGTTGACGATCTGCTGGCAGCGCAGGGTTTGGGTGATGATTTCCTCCACGTTCTGGTGGCCGGGGGCCTGCTCATCCATGTCCCGATGCAACAGCTCGGCAAAGATGAGGATGCCCGCCAGGGGGTTGTTGATTTCATGGGCCACACCCGCGGACAACCGCCCTAAGGAGGCGATCTTGGCCGTCTGGAGGAGTTGGGCCTGGCTGTCCGCCAGTTCTTTGCGCAACTGCACTTGTTCCCGCAAGTCGGAGAAGATGCCCACGCTGCCGATTTCCCGGGGGCCCTCCCGGATGATGGCCGCGGAAAGCCTTACCGGCACTTCCTCGCCTTTTTTATTGATAAAGTTGACCTGGGTGGCCGGCAACTTATCCAGGGGCCCGAACTGGTTGCTGCGTATGCGGCTCATGATGTCCGTGGCCAGATCGGCAGGATAGAACCGGAAGAACGCCTCTCGATTGCCGATGATCTCCTCGGGTTGGTAACCCAGGATGCGTTCGGCGCCCTCATTGAAGATCAGGGGCACCCCCCTCCGGTCCACCACCACGATGCCGTCCACGGAGCAGCGGATGATGTCGTGGAGAAAATTATTGGCTTTTTGGAGCTCCCGTCCGATACGGATGCGGTTGGTGAGGTCCCGGAGATATATGCAGGTGAGGACGTTTTTCCCTACCCGGGCGGAGGCCATGCTGGTCTCGAAGACTCGGCGCTCACCTTTGGAAGGCAAGGGCAATGGGTCCAGGGTGCTGCAAAATTGCAATTCCAACTGCATTCCCAGCTCCACGGCCCGGCGAGCCAGCTCCCGGGCGGAGCGCTGGTGCTGGGGGGAGATGACCTTACCCACCTCCTGGCCGATGATTTCCTCCTTGGGCTGGCCTACGATTTTGCCCACCTGGGAATTGGCAAAGACCACCCGCTGGTCCTCATCCACCATGAGGATACCTTCCCGGGTCAGTTCGATGAGCAGATCAAACTTCTTTTCCGCTTCCACCTGGGGGGTGATGTCCCGGATGGCCTCAAACCCGCCGATGACCCGGCCTGCCTGGTCCGTGATGGTGGAGGCGTACACCACCACCGGAATCTCTCGGCCCTGCCGGTCCCGGACCACCCGCCGCCAGCCGGAGACGGGGGTTTGGTGGTCCATGACCTGCCGGAGGACACAGTCCCCGGTATCGCACTGCACGGTATTGAGGACCTGCCCACAGGTCATCTTGCCCACCACCTCTTGGCGGCTGAACCCGGTGAGCCTTTCCATGAGCGCGTTCATATGGGTCACCACCAGGTCGGGGTTCACCATGAAGAAGGGGGTGGGAAAGTTTTCCAGGAGGCTGCGCAGGGTGGCGGTTTGCAGCTGGATCAAGGGGTGGGCCAGCAACTCCTCCGCCAGATTTCTTAGGACGATGAAACAACCTGCGGCCCCCTCCTTGGTTTTGATGGGGGTCGCGGAGACCGTCAGGGAAATTTCCCGGCCCTGCCGGTTTTTCAGCAACACCGGGGCTCGGTTGAGGCTCTCTCCCGGTTTCAGGCACCGGCCATCGGGGGCCGGCCCGGTTTGGGGACAGATGGGACAGGGATCCCCCAGGCGCAGGCTACGCCCCACGAGTTCCCGGAAGAGGTGATTCATGAATACCACTTCTCGGGAGGAGTTGGTGACCAGGATGGGATCGGGAAAATCCGCCAGGAATGGAGCAAACCACCCTGCCGCCAAGTCCGGGGAGACGGCCAGGTCTGGCGGGAAACCGGCGCCCTGGGGCGTTCCCTGGGAAGTTTTCCGTGGTCCGGGTTTCATAGCGCGTTTCCTTTGCCGGCCTCGGGCCGGCCCGGGTAGGGAAGAGTTATACCACAAAGACACAAAGGTCCCCAAGGTACACAAAGACAAGTTTTTCTTGGTGAACCTTGGTGTTCTTGGTGTCTTATACCAAGTTCTGTTTCCAATGCAACAAACTCAAGTTCCAAGTTGCTGATAATTCTATCCTTTTTAACCGATAACCGAGAACAGAAAACAGAAAACCGAAAACTTTTCATCTCACCGGCATTTCGACTGGTCTTCGAAGGTGTCTCCCAGGACCTGGAGGGCCCCGGGGAGTTCCGCCTGTTTCACTACCACGGTAATGGAGGACACGCAGCAACTGAGACCCAACAGGGACACCCCGGCCCCTTCCAAGGCCTGGATCAGGGTGTCGGCAATGCCGTAACGGTCGCCGAAGTGGGGACCGTGCAGAAAGATCACCGCCACCGGGGAATGGCGCCGGGTGACCAGGGCCGGGATACGTTCCTCAAGGATGCGCTCCACCTCCTCCGTGACCTCCCGGGTAATGGCAAAGGAGAGGAGAAATTTCTTTTCCGGCCCGGGGACCGCTACCAGGAAGGGGATTTTCAGCCCCTTGGCCCCCAAGACGATGAGAGCTTCGGCAAAGGCTTCCAGGGTCCGGGACGACGGGACCAGCAGCTCCCAGAGGTCCAGGTCCTCCTGGTGGATGATGTGATAGACCCGGATGACCTTTTCCTGATACGAGGCGATGACCTCCCGCACCACCTCCTCGGGGGGTTGGCGCACCGCGTAAAATTCCTCGGGAGTTTGGTAAGAGGGAAACTTAAAGTGCTGGAACAACGCCTGGATGGCCCGGTCTTTGGCGTTCCGGGACAGCACCGCGGCGATGGCCGAGGGGGAACTGGCCAGGCCCCGGATCTTGACCCATGCCTGGGCCAGACTCAGGATGAAATTGCCTTTGATTTCGGAGCGCTTTTCGTGAGGGTAAAGGGACAGGATGCAGGTGCCGGAGTGCAACCGGACCGCGCCCTTCCGGTTGCCCGGGTTGACCAGGGTATAGGTCTCGGACCCGGCCGGGAGGTCGACGCAAAGGACCGTGACGCTGTCCAAGGCCGCGTCCCCGGCCACATGGGCCAGGAGAGTCAGATTGATCTTATTCCGGGCCAGAGGAGAAGAAATACCCAGTTCTAGCCGGCGCTCACCGGGTTGAAAGGAGGACGCCACGCACGCGCCCTCCTCCGTCACTTTCAGGCCGCCAACTCTGATCCTGTTGATTGCTTTCTCCCACGGCCATGACCATGCCTTGCAGTAAAGTGAGGTTAGAGCAACCTTTCCACCGCTTCCACCAGGGTTTTGGCGTCCACCGGCTTGGGCAGAAAATCCTCCGCTTCGGTGGACATGCCGTCATAGTGGGTATAGGTAGTAGTGGGCACCGCCTCTCCCACCGCGGTAAGCAGCAGCACGGGGATGTCCCGGGTGGCCGGATTGGCCTTCAATTCCTTACAGAGTTGGTAGCCGTCCTTCCGGGGCATCATCACATCCAGAACCACTACATCGGGACGGCGCTGCTTGATGGCGGCCTCGCCCTCCACGCCGTCATAAGCCTTGCCTGCCTCATACCCCTTGGCTTCCAAGAGCATGGATACGGTTTCCACCAGATCCGGGTCGTCGTCCACGATCAGGATGTATTTCTTTCCAGACATGAATCATCTCCTTTGAATTCGAGGTTCATGAACATTATGAGGGTAAAATCGGCAAATTACAACCCCATGAACCCCGTAAAACCATGCTTTTTTTTATCAAGGGAATCCGCCGGGCTTAGCCGCCGTTCACCTTGGGCCGGGGATACAACCCGATGCGCTCCACGATTTCCGGGACCTTCTCTTCCCATTCAATGGCCATGATGTGGAACCCCTTGACGCCTTCCACTTCTTTTAATTCCTGGACCTGCTCCACGGCCAGGTTGATGCCTTCCTCGGGTTGCTTCTCCTTGGGCACGCCGCCCATACGTTTGATGATCTCATCCGGGACGTCGATGCCCGGCACCCGTTTTTGCATGTACCTGGCCATGCCCACGTTTTTCAAGGGAGTGATGCCCGCCAGAATGGCCACTTTTTCGGTAAGGCCCCGATCCACCGCCATCTTCATGAACTCCTTGAAGGTGTTCATGTTGTAGATGCACTGGGTCTGGACGAACTGGATCCCCGCGGCCGCCTTTTTGGCCAGCCGGGCCACCCGGAGGGCCACATTGGGCCCGGCAAAGGGATTGGCCGCGGCGCCGATGTACATCTGGGGCCCCACCTTGAATTCATGGCCCCCCAGGAGCCGCCCCTCATCCCGCATCATCTTCACCGTCTGGATGAGTTGCACCGAATCCAGGTCAAAGACGTTGGCCGCGCCGGGATGATCGCCGAAATGCTGATGGTCGCCGGTGAGGCAAAGAATGTTGTTGATACCGAAAGATGCGGCCCCCAAGATATCGCTCTGGAGGGCGATGCGGTTCCTATCCCGGGTCACCATTTGCAGCACCGGCTCCAGGCCCATGAGCTTGATGCGGATGCAGGCCGCCAGGCTGCACTGGCGGCACACCGAGGTCTGGTTGTCGGTGACGTTGATGGCGTCCACGTAGTCCTTGATCAAATTAGCCTTATGCTCGATCACTGACCCGTCGGCGCTCCGGGGAGGGCCTACCTCGGAAGTCACGGCAAAGTGTCCCGCGGTTATCACCTTCTGCAAATTGCTGGGAGTCGTGGTGCTCATATCCGTAAGTCCTCTCTGACGATTTTGCGAATCCCGCCATCCCGGCTGGGCTTCCAATCTTTGGGATCCACGGGCTTTTCAAAGCGGTCCAATTGGCCCAGGGTCTTCAAGCGCTCGTAGATCAGCTCCCAACCGCAGGGAATGTCCGGGTTGATCTCGCACTTGCCCCCTTCGGAGCCGCCGCAGGGGCCGTTTAACATGCGCTTGGAGCAGCGGGCGATGGGGCACACCCCGCCGGTGGAGGCCAGGATGCAATTGCCGCAGGCCTGGCAGCGCTCGGTGTAAAGGCCCCGCTCGTCGGTGACCCCGATGAAGCAGGTGTTTACCCCGGGAAAGACGAGCTTCCGGGTGTACATGTCCGCCATGAACTGTGCGCCCGCGCCGCAGGCCAGGGACACCACCGCGTCGTAGCCGTCCATCCGGTCGCTGAGTTGGGCCAGATATTCCTTGTCGCACTGGCGGGTGAGACTGGTCTCGTCAATCTGCTTGGGCTGTTCCGCCTGGGTGAAGTAGAGGCGCAGCGCCGAAGCCAGCACCTTGACTTCCTTCATGCCGCCCGCTTCGCACACGGTGACGCAGCCGTCGCAGCCGGCAATCAGCACCCGCTGAAAGTCCTTAACCATGTCAATGATTTCTTCTAAGGGTTTCCCCACTGCCCTGATCATGCGGCTTCCTCCCCGATGGGCCTTGCGGCCGTTCCTTTGGCGATGCGAATGGGACTGGGGCCCAACTCCAGGACCCTGGCGGTCATTTCCCGGGCGATCTCCGCAAACCTGCCCCCCTGTCCGGCTGACAGGTTGTACATCTCCACCCGGGCGCCGCCGATGCCCACTTGGTCCAAAATCTCTCTAACGCGTTTGACCCGTTTTTTGGCGTGCAGATTGCCCTCCCGGAAGTGGCAATCCCCTTCCAGGCAACCTGCCACAAAGACTCCATCAGCGCCCTCTTCAAAGGCCATGAGCAGGTGGATAATATCCACCTTGCCGGTGCACGGCACCTGAATAATCAGGATGTCCGGCGGGTACTGCAATCTCATCGAACCTGCCAGGTCCGCGGCGGAATAAGCTCAGTACATGCAGCAAAAGGCCAGAATCTTCGGCGTAAAATTTCCCATACCCGGCTCCTTTAAAACATGGCTTTGATCTTGGCGGCGATTTGATCATCCTCAAAATGGGCCACCTGAATGGTCTTGCCGGGACATTCCGAAGCGCAGATACCGCATCCCTGGCAGAGGGCCACGTTGATTTCCGACACATTTTCTTTGTTGATTTCCGGCACATGGTACGGGCAGACCCGCACGCAAATCAGGCACGCGGCGCACCGGGCGGGATCCACGTGCGCGGTGATGCCGCTGATGGTCTGGCTGGTATCCGCCAGGAAGGCCCCGGCTCGGGCCGACGCGGCCAGGGCCTGGGCGATGCTTTCGGTGATAAGCTTGGGACCGTGGGCCGTGCCGCACAGGAAGATGCCCTCGGAAGAGAAGTCCACCGGCCGCAGCTTGGCGTGGGCCTCGATGAAGAAGCCCTCGGCATTCCGGGGCAGCTTCAGCAAGGAGGCCAGTTCCTCGGTGTCCGCCGCGTCGGTGGAGGCGCTCAGGATCACCGCGTCCGCGTTGATCCGCACGGGCCTGAGCAGCACGTGATCCGTAAAACTCACGGATAGGGCGCCGCCGTCGGTCTTCACCTGGGGCATCCGGTCCAGATCGAAGCGGCTGAACAGGACACCTTTGCTGCGGGAGTCCCGGTAGTAATCCTCCAGCAGGCCGTAGGTCCGCATATCCCGGTAGAGGATCAGCACTTCCATGTCGGGATTGATGTCCTTGAGCTGCAAGGCGTGTTTCACCGCGCCCTGGCAGCAGATGCGGCTGCAATTGGGATTCCGGTCATTGCGGGAGCCCACGCACTGGATCATGACCACCTGGTTCCACTTGGCCACTTCTTCTTGGTTTTCATGGATCAGTTGCCCCAGTTCCAGTTGGGTCATCACCCGTTCATCCCGGCCGTACTCGAATTCCTGGGGACGATACTCCTGGGCCCCGGTGGCCACCACGGTGACCCCGTGGTCGATCTTCCGTTCGTACATGCCCGGGCCTACCAAAACTTCAGTGGTGAAGTTGCCCTTGTAGCCGCTGAAGCCCACCACCAGGGCCTGGGTCAGGACCTGGATGTTTTCGTGGGACTGGACCTCCTGGATGAGGCGGTCCAGGAAGGCGTTGACGTCCGCGCCTTCGATGGTGTGATGGACCTTCCGGGCCACGCCCCCCAGTTCCTTTTCCTTTTCAATGACGAAGGTTTCGAATCCCTGTTGGGCCAGATTCAGGGCCGAGGTGAGACCCGCGACGCCGCCGCCGATGACCAGGGCCTTCTGGTTGATCTCCAGGGGAATCTCCATCAGGGGTTTCAACAGCGATGCCCGGGCCACGGCCATGCGCACCAGGTCTTTGGCCTTGACGGTGGCCTCCTCGGGTTCCTGCATGTGCACCCAGGAGTCCTGGTTGCGGATATTGGCCATTTCAAACAGGTACTTGTTCAGGCCCGCATCGATCATGGTTTCCCTGAACAGCGGCTCGTGGGTGATGGGACTGCACGCGGCCACCACCATGCGGTTCAGGCGGTATTCCTCAATGACCTGGGCGATCTTTACCTGGGTGTCCTGGGAACAGGTGAACAAATTGTCTTCCACGTACACCACATGAGGCAGGGTGCGGGCAAACTCCCGCACCTCCGGCACGTTGACGATGCCGCCGATGTTGATGCCGCAGTTGCAGACGAACACGCCGATGCGGGCTTCTTCTCCCATCACCAGGCGCTCGGGCGGTTTTTCCCTGGTCTTGGTCAGACTCCAGCGGGCCTCCCGGAGGAAGGAGCTGCACGCCCCCGCAGCCGCGGAGGCCTGCATCACCGATTCGGGAATGTCCTTGGGGCCCTGCATGACGCCGCACACATAGACGCCCGGCTTGTTGGTGGCCACCGGGGTGAAGGGCTCGGTGGCGGCAAAGCGGGCCTGGTTCAGATCCACTCCCAGGCGCTCAGCCAGTTCCCGGGTTCCCGGGGCCGTCTCCAGACCCACGGACAAGACCACCATGTCGAAGCGCTCCGTCTCTAAGGAGCCGTCTTCTTTGGTGTAGCGGATCTGGACGTCGTCCGTGCCCGGCACCGGATCCAGGGTATGGACCCGGGACCGGATGAAGCGCACCCCCGCCTCTTGGGCCCGGTTGTAGTATTTCTCGAAATCCTTCCCATGGGTCCGGATGTCCATGAAGAAGATGGCGGTGTCCAGGGGCTCTTTACTGTGCTCTTTGGCGATTCCCGCCTCTTTGATGGCATACATGCAGCATACCGAGGAGCAGTAGCTGTTGTCGCAATGGTTCAGGTCCCGGGAGCCCACGCACTGGAGCCAGGCGATCTTCTTTGGCTCCTGGAGGTCCGAGGGGCGGACCAGATGGCCTTCAAAGGGCCCGGAAGCCGACAGGATGCGCTCGAACTCCAGAGAAGTGACCACATTGGGAAACCGGGAATAATAATAAGTCTCGTACTTGCTGGGATCGAAGGTCTTAAATCCCGGAGCCAGGATCACCGCGCCCACTTCCAGGTCCCTTACCTGATCCTTTTGTTCCAAGTCCACCGCCCCGGAGGGACAAAATTTCTCGCAGGCCTTGCATTTCCCACCTTTCTTAAAATAGATGCAGCTGGCCTTATCAATGGCGAATTTCAGGGGCACCGCCTGGGGATAAAGGACGTAGGCCGACTTGCGCGTGCCCAGTCCCTGGTTGAATTCGTCGGGCACCTTTTTGGGGCATTTTTCGGCGCAAATCCCGCAGCCGATGCACTTTTCCAGGTCGATGAAACGGGCCGACTGGACCACCTGAACGTTGAAGCGGCCCGGCTCTCCGCTGATGGACTGCACCGCCGCCGGGGCCAGAATCTCAATGTTCAGATGGCGGCCGCATTCCACCAATTTGGGGGACAGGATGCACATGGAGCAGTCATTGGTGGGAAAGGTCTTGTCCAGTTGGGCCATGACCCCGCCGATGGCGGGCTTGGCCTCCACCAGATACACATAGAAACCGGATTTGGCCAGGTCCAGGGCCGCTTGCACCCCGGTGATCCCCGCGCCCACGACCATCACCGCTCCTACCGGTTGATTTCCTTTATCTTGCTGGTCCATAAAAAGCCACCTTATCAATGGTTATTTGCCTGGATCAATCAGATGGGAAGGGGACCCCCTCCTTTGCCTAGATTCCGGCCGCGTTCAGGATGCCCGGCAGTTTGTCTTCCCACCCGATGGTGGAGATATTGACTCCGCTGAAGCCCCTGGCCTTGAGGGCCGCTACCATATCCGCGGCGATCTGCACGCACTCCCGCACCCGCTCCGGGGCGTTTTGAATCCGCATGATGATGTCCTGGGGGATGCTCACCTGATCCAGGTGACGGTCGATATAACGGGCCATGCCCACGGACTTGAGGAGCAACACCGTGGGGATGATATAGGCCGCCCGGCCGTTCAGGCGCTTGTTGAACCGCTCCAGCACCCCCAGGTCGAACACCGGCGGGGTGATGAAGAATTTGGCCCCCGCGGCGATCTTCTTATCCAGCTCCGCCAATTCCAACTCCAGGGCGCTGGTCCCCACGTTCACCGTGGAGCCCGCCAGGAATCGGGGTGCGCCTCGCAGCTCGATGCCCGCCAGGTCCCGCCCGGACTCCAGGGTCTTAATGGCGCCCAGCAACTCCAGCAGATCCAGGTCATTGACCGCCCGGGCCCGATGATGGTCGCCGTGGGTAATATCTTCCCCCGCCACCGCCATGACGTTGGAAACCCCCAGGGCGGCGGCCGCCAGGAGATCCCCTTGCAAGGCCAAGCGGTTGCGGTCCCGGGTGCAGACCTGGAGCACGGTTTCCAAGCCCCGGTTTTGCAGCAGCAGACATCCCCCCAGGGAACTCAAGCGCATCACCGCGGTGTTCATTTCCGGGACGACGAACGCGTCCACCTTTTCCTTGATCCCCGCGGCATTGGCCACCATGGCGGCCACTTCGGCGCCTTTGGGCGGCTCTATCTCCGCCAGGATCACAAACTTTCCAGCCTTCAGTTTGTCTTGTAAGCCCATGGAACTCCCCTCAACTCTTATTGGGCTGACCGCACCATGGCATTGGAGATGGCCAGCATGAGTTCATCCATGCCAAAGGATTTCACGTGGTAGTAAAAGATGCCTTTCTGCCGGACGCGGCTTTCCTGCTCCGGGTTGTTTTCGTCCGCGGTGATGATGATGGGCAGTTTCCGGTGCAAACCCTTGATGATGGATATGGCTTCATAACCCATGGCCTCCGGCAGGCAGACGTCCATCACCAGGACGCTCACCTTTTCCTTCTGGAGGGTCATGAGCAGGTCTTTGAGATTTTCCACCCGGATCAATTGGTGGCCATTATCCCGCACCCACCCCTCCAGGCCTCCCGACAGGTCCCAAGCCCGTTCGGCGATCAAGAGTGTGCCGCACTTTCCCATGATTGTCATGTCCCGGATCAGGCTCGCAGCTTGGAGAAGTTTTCGGTTTTCGGTTTACGGTTTTCGGTCAAAAAAAAGACGGCCATCGGGTTAAACAGGACCTTTCCACGGTTTCGGGCGTTGCGAAGGAACCCGGATGGCGCCTTCAAAAAAACGGACCCCAGACCTGTGGATACCTTAAGGGGGCTTTTGCAAGGCCTGTGCCTGGGTTTCGCTTTTCCCAGGAAACCCGTATAAAATCCGGAAGATAGGAAAGACTAGGGGATTGCGGGAACCAGCACAAAGTCCCGGGGAATGCGGTATATTTTCCGGTAGGCTGGCGGCAATCCAGATAATTAGCTGATTATCCAGGATATTTTATATAATGAGTAAAAATGCCGCAAATGTTACCATTTGTCTCCTAAGCCGGCCCAGGCTCATCAAGTTTCCACAATTCTTCTAGCAGTTTGTCAAAATTTTTATCACTTGTAGATATTCCCCGGAGCAGGCCGTGGGGCGGGCCTCCGCGCCCGCCGCCGGGGAGATTGACCGCAGATGCACGCAGATTAACGCAGATGGCTCCAAGGCAATTCCAGGCAGTTACCGGAATCGAGGTCTTGAAATAGCTTCTAAAACTTATAGCCAAAGTTCCCCAGAAACTGTTCGAAAACATGCTGCGCCAGTTCCCCGCAGGCTATAAATAAAACCATCAACAGGCCGACGATTAGCCATTTTTCCCATCCTCTTAAAGCGGCGCCTTTATAAGTGAGCCTGACCGCGATGGGGCCCAGGATAATGAAGGTCAAACCCAGAATTGTGAAAATAACGAAAGCAAAGATGGCCTTGGAGTGCACGGAAATTTTGGCCGCCCCCTGAAGAGCGTCATGGATAGGGAAATAGAAGGCCACAAAGCCAAAGATCAGCCCGATGGCTAATAACAGGACCCCCAAGGTCCGTGGATATCCGTCGAGGTTCAGTTTCCGGCCTGTAGGGCTGCTTGGTGACGCCTCGCTCATGGTGTTCCTCCTCCAAATTATCCGATATGGGCGATTCCAGGTGCCAATATCAATATACTACTCCGCAAATTCCTCCAGATAAATTTTCGCATTTGCCATCCGGGAGGCGGGAAGAGACCGCCATCGCCCGGGGGCAGCGTTGAGCGAATTGGCAAAAGAAAGCGTCTGGGTGCTGGTTATCTTGCGTGTTTGATTTGTTGGCCGGTCGGCTTAAAGGTCATGAATTAAGGCAAGAGCGATTGTAATATGGGGATTAGGGAATAGCGATTATTTGGTTTTAAATTCTTTCAGCCGGGAACATTCCACCATGCGGTGCAAGGTTTTCATGGTGAAAACTTTACCTCGGGTCGCTAACAGGATCTTTTTCATATCTTCTTTGCGAACGCCGAAACCCCGTCCGCCGATACATGCAATAACTTCAAATTTGGGCTGGTCGGGAGGTCGTCCCGCCAGGCTTAATTCGCCCAAGTGCTGTATTCGTGTGGCTTTATCACGCGCCGTGCCGTCGTCCTCGGTAATCTTGGCCTCAATGATGACTTGCGGGTTGAATTCGCTGGGAACGATAAAATCAGGAGCTTGGTCGAATTCAGGGAGACGTTCGGCTCGCTTGGTCTTGCGGTAACTAATCCCGGCTTTAACCAAAACATCCTCAATGGCGGATTCCAGAATGTCGCCGACCATTTCGCTCACCGAGTCGCGGTGACCGGCGAAAGGCCTCCCCAAAAAACGTTCATAAAGCAGCATGGCATAGGGAACACCCAGGGTCGCCAAAGCCTGGGTTCCTTGTATGCCATTCCGGGTATCAGCTTTATCGAGACGATGGAGACTTGCTTTATCTATGGTAGGTGCACCCTCAACTAACAATTGGCAGGCAATTTCTATCATCGCTTTAGACGGTCGGCACTTAATCCGGTGAGCTTCATCGGAGTTAGAGGGTTAAAGCGAATTTTCCGGTCTAACGTCCGGGCAGATCCCTGCGAGACGACTATGCCCGCAGACTGGGAAGCGATATAAGCCCATTCCGGTGGGGTGAATCCCATCATGGCGCGCAGCACCACGAAAATAACCGGTATCTTAAGGGTAGCAGTCAAGATTTCTTGAGGTGAAATCCGACTAAAATTGGCCGTGGCTCGTTTCAGTGCTTCATACCCCTGTTCAAAAACGGGATATTCGATGAATCCTACACCTTTGGGCATGGACAGAAATTCTGACTCAAGGCAAGAGAAAACCGAAGCGACATAAAGCCCGGGATTGGCCTTAAGGTCTTGGAAATTTGCCTCAAAAGGAAATTTCAGCATCTCTGCCGGCATATTCTTCCTGGTTCTCTCTTACCATGACCTGTTGGTTTACGGGGGCTTCCAGCCAAGCACCGCCAAGATGGGGTTCCACCGCCGACAACCCGCCGAACTCGGCAATCCAATCAGTAACAATATTCAGCCTTTCCGAACACGGCTGTTTGCTATTCCAGCCTTGCCGCAGGTACCAGACCGCCAGACGGATCAATTGACCGAAGATAATACAGCGAATATCGCCCTGAGTTGGCTTGACTCCTCCAGCTTGTAATTTTTCGATATCCTCCCTTACCAGTTGGGAGATTCCTTCCGGTGAGTCGGTGATCCAGCGGCGGGGCACTCTTCCGGTAGTTCGGCAAACGAAGACGGTATCAATTATGGAAGAGCGGGTACCGCTGATATGGATCGAGGCTCCCATCTCGGCGGGACAAGGAAGAGAACCCGAGCAGGTGAGCCCGGCATCAAGGATAGCCACCGCCACCGGCAAGTAGGCCTCAAGGCTGTTATGATGATAGGTAAAGGCGAGGGGCGCTCCAGGTTTTAGTGCCTTGGCAAGGCGTTGAAAAACCGCGGAGAGTCCTTCGGTGAAATGCTCAATGCCCCGCCCCATGTTGATATTGCCGGTCAACTCATTATAGTCGCGCGTCGAAAGCTTGGCAAAGACTGGGTTCTGGTCGCCGACTAGACGACGCAGCCAGACATAACAGAAATCCATTAACTCAGCATATTGCACATTGCCGAAATACGGTGGATCGGTGAACACCGCATCGAGACTCTCCGGGGTCCATGCGACCTCACCGGCATTGCGGCAAGATAGCTCAACTACCCGTTTTTCGGAAGGAGCGCCGCAGTTACGCACGTCGCCGATCCATTCCCCCCGGATCGGCACCTGGACCTTGCGCCCCCCTTGATGTTTGATTTCAAATGGAGCGTCACAATAAGACTTGCCCTTGAAAAATTTCTCGATAATATTTGACCAGCCTCCGCTGCCAATGTTTATGCCTTTGTCGCCGTTACTAATTCCTAAAAGATTTGATTCACATTGCACCAAGCCCACCGGAAAGCCGTGGACCGAAAAGATATCTAGGGATTTGAGCGCCATGGTGTCATAGCGGCACAACATGTTCTGATAGCGCAACAAGTCGGATAGGTTGGTCGCCAAAGCGTTCTTAATTTTTTGATCTTTTTGCTCCGCAATGAATCGGCAACTTAATTCCAAACCAAGAAGTTGGCGGGAATTGAACATTTCGCGGTAATGCCCATACCCCCAGCGATGCAGTCTATCAGATTCTACGCCCGGCAAAATTTCATCTTCGGGAATAAACTGTACCTTCATCTCACCCACGCGAGCCTCCGCGTCGGCAAATTTGGCCCGATCAATATCATCAGGCTTTTTAAAAAAGCGTCCGCGGTGACCTTTTTTACACTCCGAGCAATAATACTCAAGGGCAAACATCCGATGCCGGGGAGGGCCCAATCTCGCATTGGGATAGCTATTATCCGCACTGCAATGTGGGCAGATACAATGATTACGTCCGGCAGGGCCCTTCAGAGCTAAAGCCCGGCCGCATGAGGAGCAGTTGCCTGGGTGTTTCCGATCTCTTACTTCGGTTAATTCGCCGCACCCTTGGCAGAGAAACACATTTTTCGGATGGCGACGGTCTTCGGAAATTAAATATCCGGGAAAGATATCGAAGCTCCTACCGCAGCGGCAACAGGGTTGGGTCTTCACCCATAAAAAATATTTGGCGTTTGCCTGAGTCGAACCGCATTTCAAACACCTCGTGCGGTAAAGATGGCCGATCTTGTCTTCCAGTTCCTCTCGTAACTTTGTGGCGGCATAACGGTAAGCAATAAGGTCAAGGTGTTCAATTTCTTGCCGCACGATCCAGTAAGCCATGGGGTTGATATCGAATCCAACGACCTCACAGCCGAGCCGATTAGCCTCGATCAGGGGTGTGCCGCCGCCCATGAAGGGATCGGCTATGCGAAGCCCGCTAAGCTTGTTTGACTTATAGAAGGAGGTGTGCAGGGGAGGAGGGGCAAATTCCGAGAGCAGCAGGCCACGAAACAGCGTCCCCGGACGACGGGCGAACCATTTATGGACGGCGATAATGGGGCGGTAGTTTTGTTGTATCTGTTTTTCCCGCAGGGCGAGATTAGCGACAAAGGGGATATCGAAATGGCGTTCGATCATTCTTTCCTTTTAAACTTCACCAAAATTAGCAATATTCGACATGATGACTGATGCCGGTCTCCTTGTCAAAAAATAAATTTGGCCGTTCGACGACTGGGGCTTGGAACTTCCTATCACCAAGATACCTCACCACGAAGCCAGAGGTCAAGCCGCCCGGGGGCCTCTCCATTGACAATAATTACAGCATTTTCCCCAATTTTCCGGTATCTTTAAATAATCATCCAAGTATTTAATTAAGGTTTGAAAGGCCTCCTTTGGCTTCCGGGTAATCCTACAGCCGTTCCGGATTTATACTACCCGAAAAATTTATAAGAACAGGTTGGGCCGAGGATTTTAGGCCTTTCCAGGAGATAGTCATGCAAGTTCGTGAAGATTTGAGAAATATTGCCATTATTGCCCACGTGGACCATGGGAAGACGACCCTGGCGGATGCCATGTTGTGGCAGAGCGGCATCTTTCGGGAAAATGAGCAGGTGGCCGAACGGGTCATGGACAGCATGGACCTGGAGCGGGAAAAAGGCATCACCATCATGGCCAAGAACATGTCCATCGTCTATAAAGGGGTCAAAATCAATATCGTGGACACCCCGGGCCATTCCGATTTCGGCGGGGAGGTGGAGCGCACCCTAAACCTGGTGGACGGGGTCATGCTCTTAGTGGACGCGACGGAAGGGCCCCTCCCCCAAACCCGGTTCGTCCTGGGCAAAGCCCTGGAGAAGGGGCTGCCCGCCATCGTGGTGATCAACAAGATCGACCGCATGGACCGGCGCCCCAAAGAGGTCCTGGACGAGATCTACGACCTGTTCATCGACCTGGACGCCACCGAGGAGCAACTGGAGTTCCCGGTGCTGTACACCAACGCCAAGGCCGGGATCGCACTCACGGACCCCGAAGGGGCGGGGCGGGATCTGGTCCCGCTGTTTGAGACCATCCTTTCGGCCATTCCGGCGCCGGCCTACGACCCGGACGCGCCCTTGCAGTTTCTGGTCACCAGCCTGGATTACAGCGATTACGTGGGCTTGATTGCGGTGGGGAAAATCGTCAACGGCACGCTTCGCCGGGCCCGGGAAGCGGCCCTCTTAAAGGGGGGCGAAATGGCCGGCAAGACCCAACTCAGCCTGATTTACAGCTTTGAAGGGCTGGACCGGGTGGAGCGGGATGCAATCGAAGCCGGGGACCTGGCCGCGGTGGCCGGGGTGCCCCAGGCATTTATCGGCGACACCCTGAGCGATCCGGAAGACCCGCGGCCGCTGCCGGGCATCGTGGTGGAAGAGCCCACCATTTCCATGGTTTTCTCCGTCAATACCTCCCCCCTGGCGGGCCGGGAAGGCAAGCTGCTGACTTCCCGGCACATCAAAGAGCGCCTGGACAAAGAAGTGCTTTACAATGTCAGCATCAAGGCGGAGCCGGCGGAAAAGACCGACGCCTTCCGGGTGAGCGCCCGGGGCGAGTTGCAGTTGGCGGTGCTCATTGAAATGATGCGCCGGGAAGGGTTCGAGCTGTCGCTTTCCAAACCCCGGGTCATTACCCGGGAGCGGGACGGGGTGCTGTCGGAGCCTCTGGAACTGGCGGTGGTGGATATTCCCGAGGCTTTTATCGGGATTGTCACCGAAAAGATGGCCGCCCGCCATGGGCGCATGGTCAAGATAGTAAATCACGGCTTCGGCCGGGTGCGCCTGGAGTTTGAAATCCCATCCCGTGGCCTGATCGGCTTTCGGGGCCAGTTTTTGAACGATACCCGGGGGACCGGGCTGCTTAATACCATCGTGGTGGGATTTACTCCTTACGCTGGGGAGATCAGCGGCCGGCCCAACGGGGCCATGATTGCCGACCGGCCCGGCAAGGCGGTGGGTTATGCCATTTTCCACCTGCAGCCCCGGGGGACCATCTTCGTGAAGCCGGGGGACCCGGTGTATCGGGGCATGATTGTGGGGGAAAACGCCCGGGGCGAAGATATGCGGGTGAACATCACCAAGGAGAAGAAACAGACCAATATCCGGGCCGCGGGCACCGATGAGGCCCTGCGCCTGGTGCCCCCCAGGCAATTCGGCCTGGAGCAGGCCATGGAGTTTATCAACGACGATGAGCAGGTGGAAGTGACCCCGGCCTCCATCCGCCTGCGAAAAATCGCCATGGGGTGAGGTGAAGATGGTTCCGGCTTTTCCATGTTCGGTAGGCAGAAAATTAACCACCAAGACACAAAGAACACAAAGGTTCACAAAGAGAAAAATATTTCTTGGTGTTCCTTGGTGTCCTTTGTGCCTTTGTGGTAAATCTTTGAAGGTTTTTGGTTCCGGCTTGTCCGGGTTAGGCTTAATACTGTTTACTTAAGCGCTTCGTAGGGGCGGGGTCTCCCCGCCATCCTCGAAAAACCTTGGGTATAGGTGCCGGCGGATTTAAGTAGATTATAAGTTTTTGGGAAATTTTTATATTTTTTTAATGGCTGTTTAAGGTTAACCGCTAATTGCCCATAAAACCCCTTGACAGACTTGAAATAAATGATAAAAAATATCCGGTTATGGAATCATCACCTGAAGGTCCTGGTCTTCTCCGAGCCGGCTTGGAAGAGGAAATGGGATGCAGGTGGATCTGCCAGTGGGAGGAGGCGAGATGAATGCCCGGCGTCAGGGTGAAAACCAACGAGCCTTTCGAGGTCGCCCTTAAACGCTTCAAAAAACAATGCGAAAAAGCAGGGATACTCTCCGAGATTCGCAAGCGGGAACATTACGAAAAACCCAGCATCAAACGGAAAAAGAAGATTTTGGCGGCCAAGAAACGGGCTTTGAAGAAGCTGCGGAAAATTGAGGGGTCATGAACTCCCTAAAGCAGCGGCTGGATGAGGCCTTCAAAGAGGCCCTCAAAGGCAAACAGAGCGTGGCCTTGGCCACCTTGCGGATGCTGAAAACCGCGGTTCGCCACCGGGAGGTGGAACTAAAACGCCCCCTCACGGAAGACGAACTCCAGACCGCCATTAACAGTCAGGCAAAACAAAGGCGGGAAGCCATGGCCGAATACAGCAAAGGCGGGCGTCCCGACCTGGCCAACCGAGAAGAGGAGGAGCTAAAATTCCTCCTCTCTTTTTTACCGCCGCAACTCAGCCCGGAAGAGTGCGACGCGGTAGTGGTTCAGATCATTCAGGAGGTGGGGGCCACCGGCCCCAAAGACCTGGGAAAAGTCATGAAGGCCGCCATGGCCCGATTGGCCGGACAGGCGGACGGCAAGCTGATCCAGGAGATCGCCCGGAGGCGTCTGCCTTCCTGATTCTCCAACCTTAACCAGCACAATAATCTGGAGCGGTATGGGGGAGCAAACATTGACCGCCCTGGAATTTCCCGAACTCCTGGGGGTGGTCCAGCAATACGCCATTTCCGGGTTGGGACGGGACTTTCTGGGGAACCTCAGGCCCCTGGCCGGGCTGCCCGCCATTCAGGAAAAATTCCAAGAAATCCACGAGTTACAAGACCTGGAAGATCGAGAGGGGCTGCTGCCCTTAACGGACCTCCCGGACCTCTCCCCCTGGCTGGCCAAGTCCTTAGTGCGGGGAAGCCTTTTGCCCCCCCAGGCCTTCAACGACCTGCTCCTGGCCCTGCGGCTGGCCAAGGAGACGCGGCATCACCTTTCCTTGAAGGAAGACCGGGGTCCCCGTCTGGGGGTTCATAGCGCCAGACTTCACGACCTTCCGGCCCTGCGGGAAACCTTTCAGCAGTGCATCAGCCCCCACAATTTCATCCTGGATCAAGCCTCCCCGGCCCTGGCTGCGGTGCGCCGGGAACTGACCCAGACCCGGGACGCGGTGAATCGCCAGATCAAGCAGACCTATTTCGGCGACGAGTACCGGCACGCCATTCAGACCCCCACCATCTCCCAGCGCCACGGGCGCTACGTGATCCCCATCAAGGCGGATTACAAAGGCGCGATTCCGGGCATCATTCATGACCAGTCCCAGACCCGGGCCACCCTGTTCCTGGAGCCTTTGGCGGTGGTGGAGCACAACAATGCCTTGAACCTCCTGGGCAACCGGGAAAAAAGGGAGGAGGAGGAGGTGCTCAGGCGCCTCACGGACCTGGTGCGGGGGCACCTGGAGGACTTCCGGGAGACCCTGGCCGCGCTGGCGGAGTTGGACGCCATCCAGGCCAAGGCGCGCTTTGCCGAAGTATTCAAGGCCCGGGAACCCATCTGGCGCCGGAATGGGGTGGATTTGCGCCAGGCCCGGCATCCTTTGCTGGTTAAGCGCCAGAAGGACCCCGCCGGGGCTGCGGCCGCGGTGCCGGTGGATATCAAGCTCACCCCGGAAAGCCGCTTTCTCATCATCTCCGGGGCCAACGCCGGGGGCAAGACCGTGGCTTTGAAGACCCTGGGCCTGTTGACCCTCATGGTCCAGAGCGGCATCCCCATTCCCGTGGCCGAAGGCAGCGAATTCAGCCCCTTTGACGAAGTATTTGCCGACATCGGCGACCCCCAGGACCTTAGCCAAAATCTCAGCACCTTTTCCGCGCATCTGAAGCGGGCCCTCACCATGCTGGCCTCCATGCCGGGCCGGGCCCTGATCCTGCTGGATGAATTGGGCACCGCCACGGACCCCACGGAAGGCGGCGCCCTGGCCCTGGCCCTGCTCCAGGCATTTTACCAGCGGGGGGCCTACGGCGCGGCCACCACCCATTTGCCGGTGCTCAAGGGCTTTGCCCAGCGGACCCCGGGGTTCGAAAACGTGGCGGTGATCTTCGATGAAGAGACCCGGCGGCCCACTTACCGGCTGGCCTACGGGGTGGCCGGGGCCAGTAACGCCCTGAAGATCGCCCGGGAATTGGGGTTGGACCCGGAGATTCTGGCCATGGCGGAGTCCTTCCTGGACCAGGAGGAACTCCGGACCTACCGGCTCTTAGCGGAGGTGGAGGCCGCGCAGCAGCACCTGGCTCACAAGGAATCTCAACTGGGGGCCCGCCAAGAAGAACTGGCCCGAGAGCAGCAGGACCTGGAGAAGCTGCGCCGGGACCTGGAGGACGAGCGGCGGCGGCTGGAGAGCGACTTAAAGCACGCGGCCCTGGAGCGCATCAAGCAGGCGGAGGGGGAATTCAAGGGCATCCTGAAAAGGCTGCGCCAGGGGGGCGAACCCTGGGGGAAACTCCGGCAGGAATTTTCCGAACTCCAGGCCAAACTCCTTAAGGACCTGACTCCCGACTCCCCGCTGACGCCCACGGAGCCGCCCCAATTCCGGGAAGGCCAGAAGGTCTTTTTGCCGGCCTTAGGGCTTACCGGGGAGATTTTGGAAATCAGCCCCAAGGACGGCCGCCTGAAGGTCCAGGTGCGCCAGGTGAAGCTCACCATCCGACCTGAAGAGGTGACCCCGGGCGCGGAACCCGGGGCCGCCGCCCGGGGCCGGATGGCCCCCACCTATCATGTGCCCCCGGAGCATTTGTCCAGCCTCAACGTCGTGGGCCTCCGGGTGGATGAGGCGTTGCCCCTGGTGGACCGCTTGCTGGATCAGGCCACGCTCCACGGCGCCGAACGGGTGGACATCATCCACGGCATCGGCACCGGGCGCTTGAAGAAAGCGGTGCATGAGCATTTGAAGCGCCATGCCCTGGTGAAGGCCGTCCACGGCGAGGAGAACCCCGGGGTAACGGTGGTGGAGTTGAGGGAGTAGAGATCTAAACTGAGAGTCAAGGGGAACTTGTTATGACGGAAAGCGAGGCTTTCTTTGAAAAATACTGTGCTAATTCAGGAATTAAGTATGACCGCATCCCAAGAGAGGAAACCAAAACGCCAGATTATTGGCTAACTATTGATGGGCAACGGGTTGTTGTAGAAATCAAAGAAATTGATAGAAATAAGGAAGAGCAAGAATCATATCGGCTTTCAAAAGAACGCGGCTACGAGGAAGGAACCAATACTCCTGGGCACCGCGTGCGAAAGAAAATCTATGATTCTTCTGCTCAAATCAAAGCAAGATCGCAGGGTATTTATCCAAGCATTTTGGTGCTCTTCGATCGCGGACGTAATGTTGGTCATCTTGACCCATATGAGATAAGGGTTGCAATGTATGGTTTAGAGCAAATTGATATTAAAGTTCCGATAAATCCAGCGATTAGCCCATATGCTACAGGCATGAGATATGGCCCGAAGCGTAAAATGACGGAAGACCACAATACATCTATAAGTGCCATCGGTGTCCTTTCTACGCCTGGGCCAAATGAAATCTTATTAGAAGTGTATCATAATAAATTCGCGGCATTGCCACTTAATCCAGAATTGTTAGCAGAATATGGAATCCACCAGTTAAAGTTAGAAGACGAGGTGCCAGGTTACACCGCCAAATGGACCGAGTTTGCTGTTCAAGTTGAGACTTAAATAATTGTTGCAACGTTGGCACGAAATTTCCCAAACAGAGCTTGAATACGATAAGAGAATACACTATGTACAACCACGGCAAACTTGGCCCTGATCGGATTTATTAATTGAAATGGGGAATGCCATGATAAAAAGGTTATTAATCGTAATCTTTTTCGTTTGCCTTGGCTGTGTTCATTCTACAATGCTTGAAGAGTCGGGAGTAAAATACCCATCGACAACGCGAGTTGATATTCTGTTAGAACCTCCTTCCCGCCCCTATAAGCAGATTGCCATCTTAGAAAGCAAGGCCGAAAAGTCTACCACGGCAATGGCTCGAATAAGAGAAAAGGCCAAAGAAATAGGAGCCGATGCTATAATGCCGCTTAATATGGAAACCAATACAGGGGTTGCGACAGGGTTTGGTGGAAAGACAAGTTTTTTTGTAGTGCCGATTACAGAGACAAATGTTTCAATGGTGGCAATAAAATATTTGGATTAATAGCCTATACTCATATGGTTCCCAATCTGAGCTTGGGAACGCAATTGGGCGCAAAGCTTGGCTTAGCAATTTCATCTAACTCTTAAAAATTGAACTGTCCAAGCACAGCCTGGACCGCAAGAGCTTTCCCAGGTGCAACTTGGGAACGAGTGAAGGAGTGATCTTGGTGGGGCGGGCCTCCGTTGCCCGCCGGAACCGGCCTTACTCGATAAGTTATTTTAGGCGGGCACGGAGGCCCGCCCCACCGATGTTGCCGGAGCCAAGCAGGAGCTTGGGAACGAGTGGAAAAGGAAAATGGTGGGCAATGCCCACCATCATGGGCTTTTAACCGAAAACCGTAAACAGAAAACTGGCTTTTAAATGGCCCTAATCCCCGAAGACAAGCTCCTGGAGATCAAAGACGCGGCGGGCATCGCGGAGGTGGTGGGCCAGTACGTGGAGCTCCAGCAAAAGGGCCGGAACCTGTTGGGCCTGTGCCCGTTTCATTCGGAGACCAAGCCGTCCTTCACCGTGTCTCCGGACAAGGGCATCTTTTACTGCTTCGGGTGCCAGGTGGGGGGGAACGTCATTTCCTTTATGATGCAATTTCACCGCCTGAGCTTTTTCGAGGCGGCCCAGGAACTGGCCAAACGCTACGGAATTCCCCTAACGTTGAAAGAGTTGGGGCCGGAAGGCGCCCGGCTCACCCAAAAACGCCGCCTCATGGAGGAGATCAACACCCAGGCCCAGAGCTTTTACGCGGCCACCCTGAAAAGTTCGGAGGGCCGGGCGGCGCGGGAATACCTGGCCAAACGGGGCATGACCGAGGAGGTGATCCGGGACTTCGGCCTGGGATACGCGCCGGAAGGCTGGGACTCCTTGAAGCGCCATTTTTCCAACCGGGGGATCTCCTTGGAAGCCGCGGCTGAGCTAGGCCTCCTGGTGGCCAAACCCCAGGGGGGCTTCTACGACCGCTTCCGGGACCGGGTGATGTTTCCTATTCTGGACCGCCAGGGCCGGGTGGCGGCCTTCGGGGGCCGCATCGTGGGGGCGGGGGACCCCAAGTACCTCAACTCCCCGGAGTCCCCCCTGTATTCCAAGGGCAGGCAACTCTACGGCGTGCCCCAGGCCCAGGAGGCCCTGCGGCAGACCGGCGCGGCCCTGGTGGTGGAGGGTTACCTGGACCTCCTGGCGCTCCGGGTCCACGGCATTGCCAACGTGGTGGCCATCCTGGGCACGGCCCTCACCCGGGAGCAGGTGCGGCTGCTCAAGAACCTGGCTCCTCGGGTCGTGTTAGTATTTGACGGGGACGCGGCCGGGGGCCGGGCCATGCGCCGGGCCTTTCCCCTCTTCGCCCAGGAAAGCCTGCCGGTGCGGGTGCTGCCGCTGCCGCCGGGGCTGGACCCGGACACTTACGCCTTCGCGCATGGGGTGGAGATTTTCCAGTCTCCCTGGGAGAAGGCCCAACCCTGGTTTGCTTATCTTTTAGAGGAGCTGGTCAAGGAACACGGTCCGGATATTGAGGGACGGGTGCGCATCTCCGAGGAGTTGAAGCCCTACTTTCAGGCCCTGTCGGACCCGGTGGAGCAGAGCCTGTGGCTCAAAGTGGCCGCGGAGCGCCTGGGGGTGGACGAAGCCGCCTTAAGCCGCAGCCTTAGCTCTTTTACCCCGGTGACCCGGACCCGGCTGGCCCCCGCGGGCCGCCTGGCCATCAGCCTGGAAAAGGGCCTGCTGAAATGGGTCCTCAGGCATCCGGACACCGTGTCCCTGGAAGAACTGGAAGACTGGGTCCTGGAATTTCAGGACGAGGAGTTCAAGGGGGTCCTGGAGATCATCATCGGCGGTTACCGGGAACACGGCCTCCTGGATCACGGTCTGTTGATCCAGAACGTGGAAGATGAACCGCTAAGGCAACAGATTTGCGCTTTAACCTTGGGAGAGGAGGAAGACAGCGGTCCCGAAGTGGATCTCCTGACCGCGGATTGGCGCCGTGACTTCAGCATCCGGCGGCTCAAAAGAGCCCGGCAAGCTCTGAAGGAGCGGCTGGCCAAAGCCCTGACCGAAGGTGGGGAAGAGGTCACGGCCTTGTTGGTTCAGCGGCAGGAAATCGACCGGCAACTGGAATCACTAAAAATCAGGCCCACTGCTAAAGGAGAAAATGGATGAACAAGGGAATGGGAATAGATGGGTTTTCGGAAATTATGCCCATGGGGGATGATGACAGCCTGATTGCCGTGGACGAACTGAACGACTCCCTTTCCTCCGATCTCTACTCCGACTCCATGAAGGACATCCTCATCTTCGACGATCTGGAACTTTCGTCTTCTGACGTTTCCAGCCTGACCATCGCCGCGCCCCTGGAATTGGGGGGGGGGGATCTGGGCCTGGAGGGGGACGCCAGCGCCAAGCTGGATGATCCGGTGCGCCTCTATCTCAAAGAGATGGGCCTGGTCTCGTTGCTCACCCGGGAAGGTGAAGTGGAGATCGCCAAACGCATCGAAGACGGAGAAAAAGCGGTGCTCCACGCCCTGTTGGAGGCGCCGTGTTCCTTTAAAGCCATCATAGCCCTGGCGTACCGGGTGGAGCAGGAGAAATTCTCTCCCCAGGGAGTCCTGGATGATTTCGATGAGGATGCCCCGGACCTGGATCTGTCCACCCAGAAGTCCCGGGTGCTCAAGTTGCTCCAGAAAGTGCGGGCCATGGACGAACGGATGCGCCAGTATCACCAGGAACTGGCGGCCTTGCCCCGGAATAATGAGGCTCGCACCCAGATAGAACAGCGCCTGGCCAATCTTCGCCGTCGCCTGGCGGATTTGTTGAAGAGCCTGCGTCTGGATCGGTTCCACCTGGAGGGGATTCTGGACCGGCTCCGAGGCTTAGGCTATACGGTCAGAGAATGTCAGCAAAGGATGGAACGGTGCCAGCGGCCCCTGGGGTTATCCATGACGGGATTTAAAAAGCTCCTGCGGGAACGGAAGAAAAATCCCCAGCCCCCCCTGCCGGCGGGAGTGCCCGCGGAACGCCTGACGGAGTTGGAGGAGGCCTGGACTCAGGCCCAGAGACGCCTGAGAAGGTTGGAACATGAGGCGGGCATGGCGGGGACCCGCCTGTTGGCCTCCCTGGCCAAGGCCGAAAAGGGGGAGTACCAGGCCCAAAGAGCCAAGCGGGAGCTGGTGGAGGCCAACCTGCGCCTGGTGGTGAGCATTGCCAAGAAATACACCAACCGGGGCTTGCAATTCTTGGATCTCATCCAGGAAGGCAATATCGGTTTGATGAAGGCCGTGGAGAAATTTGAATACGAACGGGGCTATAAATTCAGCACCTATGCCACCTGGTGGATCCGCCAGGCCATCACCCGGGCCATTGCGGACCAGGCCCGGACCATTCGCATTCCGGTGCACATGATTGAAACCATTAATAAATTGATCCGCACCTCCCGCTACCTGGTGCAGGAGATCGGGCGGGAACCCACCCCCGAGGAGATCGCCGAAAAGATGGAGTTCCCCCTGGAGAAGGTGCGCAAGGTGCTAAAGATCGCCAAGGAACCGCTGTCCCTGGAAACTCCCATCGGGGACGAAGAAGACAGCCACCTGGGAGATTTCATCGAAGACAAGAAGATCTCCACCCCCATGGAAGCGGTGACCAATCTCAACCTGGCGGACCAAACCCGGAAGATGCTGTCCACCCTGACGCCCCGGGAGGAGAAGGTGTTGCGCAAGCGCTTCGGCATCGGGGAAAAGACGGACCATACCCTGGAGGAAGTGGGGCGGGATTTTGCAGTCACCCGGGAGCGCATCCGGCAGATTGAGGCCAAGGCCCTGCGCAAGCTCCGGCACCCGTCCCGGAGCGTACGGCTCAAGAGCTTCATGGAATCTTGATCCAGGACTTGAAAATTTTGAAATATCTCATAGAATTAAAAGAGTAGGGTGCGTTTGCCGACATTACACCCGGCCAGGCCCCCTGGGATGGAAAATACCTTCGGGCCCATAGCTCAGCGGTTAGAGCAACCGGCTCATAACCGGACGGTCCCTGGTTCAAATCCGGGTGGGCCCACCAACTACTTGAGGAACTTGAGAATTTTACTGAAACGACAAGGACTCTGGGAGTCCCTGAAAGCCTGACCCAAAGGGGGTGCTGTATGCGCACCCCCTTTTTCTGTGCCATGACCGTACCTTTACAAGAGATCATCAATTGTCTGGCAACGCATTATCCCTTCACCTGGGCCATGCCCGGGGATCGGGTGGGGCTGGAGGTGGGGCATCCGGAGGCTCCCATCCACCGGGTCCTGGTGACCCTGGAGGCCACCCCCGGGGTGGTGGCGGAAGCCCAACAGCGAGGGGCGCAGTTGCTGCTCACCCATCATCCCCTGCTCTATCACCCCCTGAAGGAGGTGCGGGAAGATCAGCCCGGCGGCCGACTGCTGGCGGCCCTGATCCGGGCCGGGATCGCCGCGGTCTGTTGCCACACCAATCTGGATGTGGCTCCCCGGGGGCTCAACGATTATCTGGCGGAACTCTTGGAACTCACCGATGTAAAGGTGCTGGCCCAGACCGCCGAGGATCCCATATACAAGCTCACGGTGTTCGTGCCCGGTGGTTACGAAGACCGGGTGCTCCAGGCCCTGGCCGGGGCGGGCCTGGGAATTATCGGGCGCTATTCCCATTGCTCCTATGCCGGGCGGGGTCAGGGCACCTATCGGCCCATGGCGGGGGCCCGGCCTTTCCGGGGGGAAACGGCGAAACTCTCCCGGGCGGTGGAATCCCGGCTGGAAATGCTGGCCCCGGAAAGCCGCATTCAGGCCGCGTTAAAGAGCTTAAAAGAGGTCCATCCGTACGAAGAACCGGCCTATGACCTGTATCCGTTAAAAAATTCCGGAAGCCCCCTGGGATTGGGCCGGGTGGGCGACTGGCCGGAGCCGCGGCCTTTCCCTCAGGTGATTTCCCGGGTCAAGGAAATTTTCCGGGTAAGCCGCGTCCGGGTCTGGGGCCGGCCCCGGGAGCAACTTCGGCGGGCCGCGGTGTTGGGGGGCAGCGGCGGAGATTTTATCCTAAAGGCCCAGGAAATGGGCGCCGAAATATATATTACCGGAGAAGTGCGCCATCATCAGGCGCCTCCGGAGATGGCAGACTTCGCGGTCATGGAGGTGGGCCATTTCGCCAGCGAAGTGGTGTTCATGGCCCCCTGGGCCCAGGCATTGCAGGCTTTTTTCCATGAAGCGGGGCTAGACGTGGAGGTCCTAACCGCGACTGAGACCGCCGGGCCTTTCCATTACCTTTAAACCAACCGGAACATCCCGGGGGCAAGGCCTCCGGCCGACATGATCATGGGCCGGGAAACCACTTTGTCTTTTAACCTTTTTGCCTCACGAGGTTACTGCAACCCGGTTTTATCAGGCTCTTGCGGTCCGTTGGAGCAGGAACCGGGGCTGATTGCCATAGCCTCATAATCAACCAATTATGGAGGTCAAACTTTGTTACCGGAGTTAAAAACCCTTGTGGAGTTGCAGGATTTAGATAGGGAAATCAAAGATGTTACCCAGGAATTGGAGAGGTTGCCGGAGTTGTTGGCCGCGGAAACCGACAAGCTTCGGGAACTTAAGGAGGGCTACGCCACCTTCGGCCAGGACCTGGAGAACCTGAAAAGCCGGCGGCGCAGCCTGGAGTCGGAAATGGCTGACATGGAGGAAGGTATCAAGAAGAGCCGCCAACGCCTGATGGAGATCAAGAGCAACATCGAACACAAAGCCATGCTCAAGGAGATCGCTTTTAAAGAGGATCAGCGGGATAAAAAAGAAACCGGCATCCTGGAAATCATGGATCTCATGGAGGCCAAGACTCGGGAGATAGCCGAACAAGACCGGAAGGCCAAGGAACAACAAGCATTTCTGGATCAGCAGCAGGTTTACCTCAAGGGTCAGATAAAGGAGCTGAAAAAGCAGTTAGCCTCCCTGGAGGAGGTCCGCCGCAAGCTGCGCAAAGGGATAACCGCGCCCATGTTCAAGCGGTATGAATTTATCCGCCAACGCCGCAACGGCACCGCCGTTGCCCCGGTGCGGGAAGGGGTCTGCCTGGGCTGCAATATGAACGTCCTGCCCCAACAATTTATCGACCTGCAAAAAGGCGAGGAGATTCTCCAGTGCCCCCACTGCCAGCGCATGCTTTACTGGCTGGATGAGCTGCAAGGGGGAGAAGCGGCTAATTAGGGTTTGCGGTTTTCGGCAACAAATAAGCTGTCAGCAAAGACCAGGGACGGGCGAAGACGACTCAAATGTAGGGTGCGCACCGCGCACCATAGGGTCCGAACCGCCGGGGGCGGCGGTTCCACATGTTTTCTTCCGGGTCTTTGCGTCTTGGCGTAAGACATTTTCATCTTTCTTGGCGGCCGCCAGGAAATGACCTTTACCCTGCGCCGTCGGGCCATTGCCAGAAAAGGCCGGGCCATGTAAAATAAAAGAGGATAGGGAATAATTGAAACCTTGAAACTTTGAACTTTGAACCAAAGGATCGCGGAGCAGGCCAGATGATCGCCGGCCGGTAAGGAGGCCGGAGGAAAGTCCGAGCTCCACAGGGCAGGGTGCTGGGTAACCCCCAGCGGGGGCAACCCCAGGGAAAGTGCCACAGAGACCAGACCGCCGTGGTACGTCCACGGTAAGGGTGAAAAGGTGAGGTAAGAGCTCACCAGCGGCGGCGGCGACGTTGCCGGCTAGGAAAACCCCACCCGGAGCAAGACCAAATAGGGGAGCGTTTGAGGGTGGCCCGCCTGAAGCTCCCGGGTAGGTCGCTGGAGGCCCTGGGCAACCAGGGTCATAGAGGAATGATCATCACCGGGGCAACCCGGCACAGAACTCGGCTTACGGCCTGCTCCGCGGCTCTCTTTGGTCCACTTGGCTACGAGCCGGTGGACCTTTTTTTCAGTACCCCGGCAATGGGATATTTTTTTGTAGGGGTGGACCTGCGTGTCCGCCCCATAGAGCGTACACCTAAATGCGCCCCTACGGATTAGATTTGTTACTTTTTGATTTCAACGTGGTATCAACGCCCAGAGGTCAGTTATCAGTGGTCAGTATTAGTAAAATAACCGGGCCACGGCTGAATTACCTGCAATTGGCAACTAATTAACCCCTGGCCCTCACCTCAATAGCAGTTTGAAAGGAAACCAGGCCATGCCCCAACCGGTCGCCACCCCTCAGGTTTCTCTGCCGGAGCCCTATATCTCCGTGATCATTCCGGTGTTCAATGAGGAAGACAACCTCCGGGAGCTGGGGGAGCGCCTGATCCGCACCTTGACCGCCCAAAATCGACCCTTTGAGATCATCCTGGTGGACGACGGCTCCACCGACCGGTCCTGGCAGCTCCTGGAGGAACTCTACCAACAATATCCCGGCTATATTCGGGCTCTCCGGTTTCACCGCAATTTCGGGCAGCATCCCGCCATCTTCGCAGGCTTCCAGGCGGCCCGGGGCCAGGTGATGATCACCTTGGACGCGGACCTGCAAAACCCGCCGGAAGAGATTCCCCGGCTGGTGGCCAAGGTGGAAGAGGGCTATGACTCCGTGGGGGGCTGGCGGGAAGACCGCCATGATTCCTGGTTCCGAAAAATTCCCTCAATGGCGGTGAACTATCTCATGAGCCGGGTCACCGGGGTGAAACTCAGGGACTACGGCTGCATGCTCCGGGCCTACCGCCGGGAAGTGGTGGACAGCATCAATCAATGCCACGAATCCTCCAGTTTCATCCCGGCCCTGGCCAACCTCTTCGCCCAGCGGGTGACGGAGATCCCCGTGGGCCATGCCCAGCGCACCCGGGGCAAATCCAAGTACAGCCTCATTAAACTCATCCGCCTCAATTTCGATTTGATGACGGGTTTTTCCCACCTGCCCATCCACGCGGTGGGGTTGATGGGCGTGGCCATCGCCTTGGTGGGCCTGGCCTTCGGGCTTTTCCTGTTCATCCGCCGGATCTTTGTGGGACCGGAAGTGGAAGGGGTGTTCACCCTGTTCGCCATTCTCTTTGTCTTTGTGGGCTTAAACACCCTGGGCCTGGCCCTCATGGGCGAATACGTGGGCCGCATCTACCGGGAAGTGCGCCAGCGGCCCCGGTATGTGATTCGGGAGACCTTGGGGGAAGGAACAGAAATCCTTCCTGACCACAGTTGAGAGGAGGTATGGGTCCTGGGACCGGACATCTTTTCGAGTTCCCAAGCCCTGCGCTCTCTTTCATAAATTCGCCGACGTATAGCATCACCCTGTTGTCGAAGCAGGAGCTTCGGCTCCATCGGCGTTCCCAAGCGGGAGCTTGGGAACGAGAATGAAAAAAATGGGAAAGCGTTAAAATGCGCCTCATCTTCATGGGTTATCACAATCCGGGGCATGCCTTTCTATCAGCCTTGATAGAAATGTGTGCCGCCTTTGGCGACGAAATCGCGGCGGTGGTGACCCATGCGGATAATCCCCAAGAGAATATCTGGTTCGCGTCGGTCAAGGACCTGGCCTACTCTCATTACCTGCCGGTGTATCAGCCCCAGGACCCCAATGATCCGGCCTTTGTGGCGGCTATGGCCGGACTCCAGCCGGATTTGCTGTTTTCCTGCTATTATCGCCACATGCTGCAGCCGCCCCTGCTGGAGCTGCCCAGCCTGGGGGCCTTGAACCTTCACGGCAGCCTGCTGCCCCAATATCGGGGGCGCTGTCCGGTGAATTGGGTCCTCATCAACGGCGAAACGGAAACCGGGGTGACCCTGCACTACATGGAGGTGAAACCGGACAAAGGCGACATGGTGGCCCAGCAGCGCATCGCCATCAGCCTGACGGACACCGCGCTCAGCCTCTTTGCCCACATGACCGTGGCCGCGGCCGAGGTCATCCGTGAGGCATATCCCTTGCTGCGGGCCGGCCAGGCGCCCCGGATCCCCCAGGATCACGGCCAGTCCTCCTACTTCGGCGGCCGCCGGCCGGAAGACGGCCGCATCGACTGGCACAAATCGGCCATGGAGGTCTATAACCTCATGCGCGCCGTGACCCATCCCTATCCGGGGGCCTTCACCTATTTCCAGGGGAAGAAGCTCTTGATCTGGGAGGGACAGCCCTTTGCGGCCCCATCCCATACCCCGAACCACGCCGCGGGTCCCCCGGGACACGTCTTGGCGGGCCTGTCCGGGCAAGGGCTGCTGGTGGCCACAGGCAATGGCCACTTCCTCATCCAACGGGCCCAATGGGAAGGAGAACCGGAGTTCCTGGGCCCCGTGGTGGCCTCCTGGAATTACCTGGTGGGCAAGCGGTTGGGAGAGTGAAAGAGGGGGGGGGACGGGGAAACGGGGAAACGGGGAAGCGGAGAAGGGGGGAAGAGGAGTCAAACAGCAATAAGCCGCCCCCGGCGGTGCATCCGGAGGGGACAGCCGAGGGCGGCTGTCCTACATTTCCTGGATAACTTGCCCACAAACCGGCAGGAAACTGAATTTTGCAAGAGGCTCTAATCTATTCCTATTATATGCCCATATTTTTTTCTTTCCTTTTCCCCCTTTCCCCTTTTTGCCTTTTCCCCTACAATAAGCCTCAATAAATTAAATCGTCATTAAGGCAACCAACCCATGAAAATCCTGATTCTGGGAGTCAACGGCTTTATCGGCAACGCCCTGGTGCGGCGGATACTGCATACCACCGATTGGGATGTCTTCGGCATGGACCTCTACTCCAACAAACTGGACCATGCCCTGGACCACCCCCGGTTCCGCTTCCTGGAAGGCGACATCGCCATCAACAAGGAATGGATCGAATATCATATCAAGAAATGCGATGTGGTCCTGCCCCTGGTGGCCATCGCCACCCCCATGGCCTATGTGAAAAACCCCTTGAGGGTCTTCGAACTGGACTTCGAGGAAAATCTGCGCATCGTGCGCCAGTGCGTGCAATACGGCAGCCGCATCATCTTTCCGTCCACTTCCGAAGTTTACGGCATGTGCCCGGATGGGGAGTTTTCCGAAGACGACAGCACCCTGGTCTTGGGCCCCATCCACAAGCAGCGCTGGATCTATAGCTGCTCCAAACAGCTCCTGGACCGGGTGATCTGGGCTTACGGCCAGGGGGGCAAGCTACAGTTTTCCATGATCCGCCCCTTCAACTGGGTCGGCCCCAAGCTGGACGATCTGGATGCGGCCAAAGAAGGCTCCTCCAGGGTGGTGACCCAATTCATCTTGAACCTCCTCCAGCGTGAACCCATTCTATTGGTGGATGGCGGCCATCAAAAACGCTGCTTCACTTACGTGGAAGACGGCATCGACGCGCTCATGACCATTATTGCCAACCCCGGCGGGGCCGCGGACGGCCAGATCTTCAACATCGGCAATCCCGACAACGAGGCCTCGGTGAAGGAACTGGCCCATATGCTCCGGGACCTGTTCCAGCAGCATCCGGACCACCGCAACGACGAGACCTTCTCGGAGATTGTCGAAATTCCCCACGAAGACTACTACGGCAAGGGCTACCAGGACATCACCAGCCGCAAGCCTTCCATCCGCAAGGCGCGCACGCTCCTGGGCTGGGAACCCAAAACGGACCTCATCACCTCACTGAAAATCACCCTGGACTCCTTCCTGGAGGAGGCGAAAAGTAGTGGCCAGTGGTCAGTGGCAGGTAACTAGTAATCAGTGATCAGTGATCAGTGAGTTATTGGAGCTTTCCAATCAGCTTTCAGCTTTTTCGGATGCGAGTTAACTGGCAACGCTAACAACTACCCTGAAAACTTTAACCACAGGGCGATACTGCGTAATCCCCCCTAACCCCCCTTTAGAAAAGGGGGGAATAATAAGCCGGTTTGATTCTGATCACTGATCACTGATTACTGGCCACTGATCACTACAACTATGGCACGGTTGGCAATAAAAGTAGATGTGGACACCCTGCAGGGCTACCTGGAGGGAGTGCCGGCCCTGCTGGAGATTTTCACGGCCCAGGGGGTCCGAGCCAGCTTTTTCCTGGCCCTGGGGCCGGATAACAGCGGCCGGGCCATCTTCCGGGTGTTCCGCCAGGAGGGTTTCTTGGAGAAGATGTGGCGCACCCGGGCTCCCGCCATGTACGGTCTGCGCACCATGTTATACGGCACCTTGCTGCCCGCGCCCTTGATCGGGGCCGCGGCCCCGGATTTGCCCCGGCGCATTGCCGCGGCGGGCCACGAATTGGGACTTCACGGCTACGACCACGTGCGCTGGCATGATCGCCTGTTAAAGCTGGCCGGGCCGGAAATCCACCGGGAGATCGGCCTGGCCCAGGAAACCTTTACCGCGTTAACCGGCCATGCCGCCCGAGCCTTTGCCGCGCCGGGCTGGCAGTGCAGCCGGGAGAGCCGCCGGGTGCTGGCTGAACAGGGGTTTCTTTACGGCAGCGACACCCGGGGGTATGCCCCGTACTTTCCCGGTTTCGGAGACCAGGTTTCCACGGTCCTGGAGATTCCCACCACCCTGCCCACCCTGGATGAACTCCTGGGTTTTAACGACTGCGGGCCGGAGGATTTCACCGACCTGATCCTCAAGCGCCTGGAAAGCGCCGCGCCCCAGGTGCTTACCATTCACGCGGAGGTGGAAGGCGGGCCGTATCGCCGGGAATTCGCCCGCCTGTTGAGGCGCTGCCGGGATCGCGGGGTGGAGTTTTTCCGCCTGGAGGATTGGGCCCGGGAACTCATGGAGCGCCCCGAGAGTATTCCCATCGCGCCGGTGCGCTTAATCCGCCTGCCGGGCCGGGCGGGGAGGGTGTCCGGCCAGGGTCCCTTGAAGGACGGAAGATCATGATAGCCGCGATCATCGCCGCGGCGGGGTTCGGGGTGCGCATGGGTCACAAGACCCCCAAGCCCTATCTTACCCTGGCGGGCAAACCCATCCTAGCTAACACCCTGGCAGTCTTTGAAAAGGCCAAAGAAATCCGGGAAGTCGTGGTGGTGGTCCACCCGGATGAACTGGAAAATTGTCAGGAAAACGTCATTGCCCCCTTCGGCTTCAAAAAAGTGCTGCGCCTGGTCCCCGGGGGCAAGGAACGTCAGGACAGCGTCTATCATGCCCTGAAGACCCTCCAACGGGAGGACGACCTGGAGATCATCCTGGTGCATGACGGGGTGCGGCCCTTCATTACCCAGGAGCAAATCCGCCGGGTGATTCAGGGGGCCCGGCAGCACGGCGCGGCCATCCTGGGCATCCCGGCTCATGACACCCTGAAACGGGTGGATTCCCAGGGCCGGGTCATCCAAACCCTGGAACGCCGGGACATCTGGCAGATTCAGACCCCCCAGGCGTTTCAGGCGCCCCTGTTGTGGCGGGCTTTTGTGGAGGCTTACAGCCGCAACCTTTACGGCACCGATGAGGCATCGCTGCTGGAAGAGCTGAACCTGCCGGTGGCGGTTATCCCCGGCTCTCCGTTGAACCTGAAGATCACCACCCGGGAAGACCTGGAACTGGCGGAGGCCATGCTTCCCTTGGTGCGCAAGCTGAGGAGTAAGCCCCGTGCGAATCGGGATCGGGTATGATGCACACCGGTTAGTGGAAGGCCGCCGCCTCATTTTGGGCGGGGTGGAGATTCCCTATCATCTGGGGCTCCTGGGACATTCCGACGCGGACGTGCTGAGCCACGCGGTGGGGGATGCCCTATTGGGGGCCGCGGGGGCCGGGGATCTGGGGACCCATTTTCCCGATAAGGACCCGGCTTATAAGAACATCTCCAGCCTCATCTTACTGGGGCGCATCATGGCCCTGGTGGAGGCCCGGGGGTTGCGGCCCGTAAACCTGGACGCCACCTTGGTGGCCCAGCGGCCCCGCCTGGCCCCGTATATCCCCCTGATGGCGGCCAATCTGGCCGCGGCCCTGGGTCTGGAAGGGGATGCGGTGAACGTCAAGGCCACCTCCACCGAAGGCATGGGCTTCGCCGGCCGGGAGGAGGGCATCGCGGCGTACGCGGTGGTTTTATTGGAGGAATTGGCCTGAACGCTCGGTATTTTCTTAAAGTTTTTTAAAGGAAATATTTCTAATGGATGGAAGTGATATTAAAGGAAAGTGGTCAATATTCACTATAGGTCACTCCAATCATTCACTTGAAAATTTTCTTGCCTTGCTTCAACGCCATAATATACAAGTCATAGTTGATATTAGATCACAACCTTATTCCCAATATGTCCCACAGTTTAACCGAGATGAATTTGAAGCAGCAGTACAAAGGGATGGGGTAATATATCTGTTTCTTGGCCGAGAACTGGGAGGCCGACCCGACGGGGAAGAATTTTATGATGCCGAGGGTTATGTATTATACGGTCGTCTGGTGGAATCCCGGTTATTTCTCCAAGGTCTTGCCCGCCTGGAAGAAGGTTTAAGAAAGAACTGTTATATTGCTCTTATGTGTAGCGAGGAGGATCCTACTGAGTGTCACCGGCGCCTCTTAGTAGCTCGGGTCTTGGTGCAAAGAAACATTGAGGTGAGGCATATACGCGGCGACGGCAGCTTGGAGATCGAACCTGACCGCATCCCCATCCAGATGTCGATGTTTGTAAATCTTGAGGAGACGGATCATTGGAAATCTATACGATCGGTTTTGCCGGCAGAAAAGCCGCGGACTTCTTTGGAAAATTAAAATACCTGGAGGTCCGGCTTCTCATCGACGTAAGACTGAACAACACTTCTCAGCTTGCCGGGTTTACAAAAAAGGATGATTTGCGATTCTTCTTAGAGGAAATCTGCAACGCGGATTATATACATGAGCCGATGCTGGCTCCCACAAAGGAGCTTCTTGATGCGTACAAAAAGAAGAAATGCAATTGGACGAATTATGAGGAAACTTTCAATAGATTAATGGCTGATCGTCAAGTAGATATCAATCTGGATCGTAATCTCTTTGAAGTCCATACCGTTCTCTTATGCAGCGAAGCGAAGGCCGATAAATGTCATAGGAGGCTTGTTGCCGAATATCTTGGTTCAAAGTGGGGTAATATAAAAATAATACATTTATAGATGAGGCATGGATGCCGACCGTCAGTTTTATTTGTTTGGCAAATTCTTCTAAGCATGGGGGAAGATGCGTTGCCGGTCTTAGGATAGACGGGAATGGGTGGATAAGACCGATTGGGCCATCCTCTTCGGGGGAACTTGATTTCAGACATTACAGACTGCCTGATGGATCAGAACCACAGGTGCTCGATCTATTAGAGGTTGAACTTGGCCATTACAAACCAGAACCTCACCAACCAGAAAACTATTTGATTTCCGGTAGGAAATGGAGACTTTTGGAAAGGCCCGCCTCTAAGAAATATCTTAATCTTTTAGATTCCCATTTAGTTCAGTGTCCGGAGTTATTCGGTAATTATTCGGATCGAGTGGCTTACGATACGTTTGTTGATAAACCTGCGGAGGTTTCTTTGGCTCTTGTTCAACCCGAGAATTTGAGATGGATCATTGATCAATACGAAGAAAAACGAAAGACGAGGGCATTTTTTGATTTTAGGGGTAGAATTTACGATTTGGCAATTACCGATCCACGATGGAAAAGAAGATTGAGTCATCTTCCCGTTGGCACGCATGCTTTGACAAAAGCAGGATTAGGAGGCAATGAGAGAATCCTTTTGACTATAAGCCTTGGGGAACCATTCGAAGGTTTTTGCTACAAATTGGTAGCAGCGGTGATCCTTCTTCCAATGTGATCTTTCCGAAGGCAGATTTATCACATAGATAACTTTCTTAAGGAAGTTGAAACAAGGAGTGGAAATGGGTTTTTAAGGGAGGGCGAAGCAGTCGATGTCCCCACAACCCTTCCTTCAAGAGACTTTCTGGTATGCGCACTTTAACTGAATTGCTCCATTTACGAGAGGACCCGGTTATAACCTTGCCGTCCCGGCGCCAATGCCTGGCCTTGATGGAGGCCCATGGCATGTTGCCCAACATCCGGGAGCACAGTTTCCTGGTGATGGAGGTGGCCGTGTTTTTGGGGCGGAGCCTGGCGGCTGCGGGGTTTTCCCTCCATCTGCGCCTTATCGAGGTGGGCGCCCTGCTCCACGACCTGGGCAAGACCCCTTGCCTGGGCACGCCTCATAATCACGCCGAGTGGGGCGCGGCGATGCTGGCCGACCTGGGGTATATAGAGCTGGCCCAGGTGGTGCGGGAGCATGTTTATTTAAATCCCGGGTCCGCCGACCCACGCCTGATGAGAGAAGTGGAAGTGGTCAATTACGCCGACAAACGGGTGCTCCATACCCGGGTGGTGACCCTGGAGGAGCGGATTGCCGACCTCCAGGTGCGCTACGGCCGCACCGATGAAGCCCTGAGACGCATCGCGGCTATGGCCATGAAGACCCTGGCCCTGGAGGAGAAGATTTTTGCGCCCCTGACTCTCACTCCCCTTGACCTTATGGACCCCAACCATTTCCGGAGGGAATTATGAAGAAGATGCGGCTGGCCCTCATCGCCGGGGGTAAATCCTCGGAACGGGAAGTCTCCCTCAAGAGCGGAGAACAGGTCTATCGCGCCCTGGACAAAGACAAATACGACATCAAGCGCTACGACCCCAAGGATGACCTGGAGAAGCTGGTGCGGGAGGCCAAGGAGATCGACGCGGCCCTGATCATCATGCATGGCCGGGGCGGGGAAGACGGCGCCATGCAGGGCTTGCTGGACCTTCTGGAAATCCCCTATCAAGGCTCCGGGGTCCTGGCCTCGGCCATTGGCATGAATAAGGAACTGAGCAAATACCTCTACCAAAAGGCGGGACTGAAGGTGGCCCGGGCCCTGTACTTCGACCAGGCCGAAGCCCCCGGCCCCCGGGAAATCGAAGCCGCGCTGGGCCTGCCGGTGGTCATCAAGCCGGTGAACGAAGGCTCCAGCATCGGAGTGACCATCGCGCGCACCCTGGAGGAGCTTAAAGCCGGCCTGGAGGCCGCCTATCAGTACGACCACCGGGTGCTGGTGGAGGAATTCCTCACCGGCACCGAAGTCACCGGCGGCGTCCTGGGAAACCATGACCTCCTGGCTCTCCCCCTGGTGGAAATCTGTCCTTCGGAATCATACGCCTTTTTCAGTTACGACGCCAAGTATCTCCCCGGGGCCTCCACGGAGATCTGCCCGGCCCGGCTGGACCCAGAGCTGACCAAACAGGCCCAGGAGTGCGCCCTCACCGCCCACCGGGCCTTGGGGTGCCGGGGCTACAGCCGCACGGACATGATCGTCCGGGATGGGGAGATTTACGTGTTGGAGACCAACACCATTCCCGGCATGACCGCCACCAGCCTCTTTCCCCAGGCCGCGCACGCCATCGGCCTGGAATTCCCGGCCCTGCTGGACAAGTTGATTGAGTTGGCTTTGGAGAAAAGTTGAGGGATAGAGAAAAGAGAAAAGATTAACCACAAAGACACAAAGGACACAAAGTTTCACCAAGGAATAATTATTGGCGCCTTATGACTCCAGGACGCTAATAAACGGTTTCTTTGTGGCCCTTGGTGTTCTTAGTGTCTTGGTGGTTAGATTTTTTCCCTATAGTATCCCGCCAACCTGCCTAATACCGTTTTCGGTTTTCGGTTTTCTGTTAAAAAAACCAGCATTATCAGCAAGTTGAAACTTAAGTTGGTTGCATTGGAAACAGAACTTGGTATAAGATGACCCAAACCGCTTCTGACCCCTGGTCTCCCCTTGACAACCTCCTGGTAGAAGGATTGCATCAGGGCGTCTATACCGCTGCGGTGGCTTTGGTGGGGCTAAAAGGAGAACTGCTCTGGGAGGGATGTGCGGGCCGGGTTGCCCAAGAACCGGACGCTGATGTAGTCACTTCCGAAACCATCTTCGACCTGGCCTCCCTCACCAAGCCCCTGGCCACCGCGCTTTGCGTGCTCTTTTTGGTCCACGAGGAGAAAATGGCGCTGGACGCTTCCCTGGGGGAAGTTCTGCCGGGAGCGTGGCTGCCGGAGGACAAGCGGCCCCTCACCATCCGGAGCCTGCTCACGCACCGGTCCGGCCTGGCCGCCTGGCGCCCATTTTACCAGGAAATCCTTAAGGCCCCTTCCCGGGAACGCCCCCGGCTGCTCCCCCGCCTGGCCGCGGCTACTCCCCTGGACCACCCCCCGGACACCGTCACCCTATACAGCGACCTGGGATTCATGCTGTTGGCCGCGGTGGTGGAAGACGCGTCCGGGCTGACTCTGGACCGCTTCTGCGCCGAAAAAATCTACCATCCACTAGGGCTGAAAGCCTTGGGATTTAATCCTTTGCCCATCCGATCCCAGGGGGTTCTAACCACCGAAGACCGAAGACCGCAGACCGCAGACCGCACCTACGCGGCCACCGAAACCGGACTGATTCCAGAACGCACCCGCGCGGGGGAAGTGCACGACGAAAACGCCTGGGCCGCGGGCGGGGTGGCGGGGCACGCGGGCCTCTTCGGCAAGGGTGGGGAACTTTTCCAGTTGCTGGCCGCCTTATATCGGGCCTATGAGGGGGAGGCCGCCGGCACAAGGCAACCCTTTGATCCCAACCTGGTGCGCCGCTTCCTCACCCCGGTCCCCGGCGGGAGAGCCTTGGGCTTCGATATTCCCAGCCCCGACGCCACCCAGTGCTCCGCCGGCCGCTATTTCTCACCTCAAAGCGTCGGCCACTTAGGGTTCACCGGCACCTCTTTTTGGCTGGACCTGGAACTGGGGCAGGTGGTAATCTTGCTAACCAACCGGGTGCACCTGGGCCGGGATGACAAGGCCAAAATTCAGGCCTTCCGCCCCAGGTTTCATGAGGCCGCGTCCCGGGCACTGGGATTTTCCAAAAGCTTCCGGGTTTGACCCCAAATTATAACCACAGGCTTTTGTATGAAAATACACGGAAAATATTTTAACCACAGAGACACGGAGAATACAAAGGGACACAGAGGAACCATAATTGTTCTCTGTGCTCTCTGTGCCTCTGTGGTAAATCTTCTTTTCGCCATAAGCCTAAGGCTAGCCAAAATTGTTCCTAAGAGCCATGCAAACTGACCTCCCCCACATCCACCTCCTGGGCATCTGCGGCACCGGCATGGCGGCCCTGGCGGGCATCCTGAAGGAGCAGGGCTACCAAGTCACCGGCTCCGATGAGCACGCCTACCCCCCCATGAGCACCTTTTTAGAGGGCCTGGGGATTCCCATCCTGAACGGCTACGCCCCGGAAAACCTGAACCCTGCCCCGGACCTGGTGGTGGTGGGCAACGTCATCCGCCGGGAAAATCCCGAGGCCCAGGCCGTCTTGTCCCTGGACCTGCCCCGCCTGTCCCTGCCGGAGGCCCTGAATCGCTTCCTGGTGGGGGACCGCCGATCCATCGTGGTGGCCGGCACCCACGGCAAGACCACCACCACGGCCCTGATTGCCTGGCTGCTGTATGCCACGGGCCGGGACCCGGGCTTCATGGTGGGGGGCATTGCCCGTAATTTCGCGGCCAACTACCGCACCGGCCAGGGCCCCTACGTGGTCCTGGAAGGGGATGAATACGACACCGCGTTTTTCGACAAGCGCCCCAAATTCGTGCATTTTAAGCCCCATCTAGGGGTGCTCACCTCCATCGAGTTCGACCACGCGGATATCTATCATGATTTGGACCAGGTAATCCGGGCCTTTGAGGATTTCTTGCAGCAGATTCAGCCCGGCGGCCGGGTACTGGCCTGGGGGGACGCGCCCCTGGTTCGGGAAGTGGTGGGCCGATCCGGGGCGCCGGCAAGTTTTTATGGATTGAACCAGGATTCAACCTGGCGCGCCGCGGATATCCGCCCCGGGCCCGGCGGCCTGGAATTTACGGTTTGGCGGGCAGGGGAGAAGTGGGGGGAATTTTTTATGCCCCTCTTAGGGACTCACAATGTCCTCAACACCCTGGCGGCCCTGGGAGTCATGGCGGAGTTAGGGGAGACGCCGGAGTCCCTTAAATCGGCCCTAACGGGTTTTCAGGGGGTAAAGCGCCGCCTGGAGCCGGCCGGGGAATTCCAGGGTATCCTGGTGCTGGAGGATTTTGCCCATCACCCCACCGCGGTGGCCGTCACCCTGGACGCGGTGCGCCAGGGTTATCCCGGCCGGCGGTTAGTGGCTGCGTTTGAACCCCGCACCAACACCTCCCGGCGCCGTATCTTTCAGGAGCCTTACCGCCGGGCCTTTAAGGACGCGGACCTCATCCTGGTCAGGGAACCCCCGGACCTGTGGAAGGTCCCCCCGGAAGAGCAATTCTCCTCCGTCAAGCTGGTTGAGGACCTGGCGGCCCAGGGGCAGGAGGCCCTCTACTTTCCCGATACCGACGCCCTGCTGGCGGGACTGTTGGAGCGCCTCCGGTCCGGCGACGTGGTCCTCATCATGTCCAACGGCGACTTCGACCACCTGCTGCCGAGGCTGTGCCGGGAGTTGGGGGATAGAGCAGTTGTTAGTTGTTAGTTGTTAGTTGTTAGTTGACAGTTCTCAGTTCTCGATTATCGGTAAGTAGGTGTGAGGATGCATACTGATACCAATTCGCATTCAAAAGGTATCAAAAGGTAGGCGCTAACCTTGTGTTCGCCCTCCAATTTAGGGCGAATACAAGATTCGCCCCTACGAAAAAAATTACGTTTGATGGCGAATTGTTATGACCAAAGGCAACTGACAACTTACTCAGATAAGCCATTCTTTAAAGCGGTCTTTGGTAGAAACGGTGAGGGAGATCTGGGGCCGGCCGGTGTCGTGCTCCACGGCCACGGATACCTGAATTCCTGTAGGGGCGTCACTGTAAGCCGCGGCCAGGGCCGCGGCCTCCTTGATGTCCTCCGGGACGGCGCTTTCGGGGAACAAAACCAGGGGGCCGGGATGGTCCAGGACCTTGAGGATCAGGTCCCCCGGAGTTTTTAGACTTAGAATCGCCTCATTTTCCCGCTGGGTCCGCCCCACCACCGCCTTGGCCCCCCCGGGCAGGCGAAAATGCCGTCCCCATTTCAACAACTCCAACTCCTGGCGGGTAACCTCCCGGCCCCGTTGCGCCAGGAGTTCCTTGAGGCGGACGGCATACCTGGGGTCCGTGAGGAGGCACCCCCCCGCGGGCGCGGGATATTGGGTAATGCCGTATTCCGTAGCCAGGGCCATTTGGCGCTTGCGGCTGCGCCCGTTGAGGTCCAGGAGCCGCTCCCGGTCCACCCAACCGGACAGCTCCGGCCGGGTGGGCTTCAGCAGCTTAGCGCTTAAGGGGCGAAGCACCAGGTCAGGATGCCCCGATTCCCTGGCCACCAGGTTCAGGGCGTTCCGATGCTGGCTCATGGGCCGCTGGCCCAGAACCTCGCCGGTGAACAGGAAATGCCACCCCTGTGCGGCCATAATGGCCCCGGCCTCCCGCAGCATCAGGATATGACAATCGATGCAGGGGTTGTGGCCCCGGCCCCAACCGTGGGGGGGCGCGTAAAGCAGGGGCCGGAATTGTTCATAAAGGTCCGCCACCCTTTGGGGGAGGCCCAGGTGCGCGGCGGACTCCCGGGCACGGTCGGCCCCAAAAAAGGGGGTGACGAAAGTAATTACCGTGACTTCAATCCCCAAGGCCCGGAGCAGCGCCGCGGCCAACATGCTGTCCAGACCGCCGGAGAACAGGCCCAGGGCGCGGATTTTTTCGCTCATGTGGTTAGTATATTCCAGGGATAGGGTCTTATGAAGGGATTTCCGGGGAGGGCCGGGGGAAAACCGGTTCGGCGGTTTAGCTCTTAGCAGTCAGCAGTTAGCTGTAATGACATCTAACGTTAGCATTCGATTATGCACAGCGTCAAAGCAGCTTGGATATGGATTCTCATGGATTATCTTCCTTCACCCAAGCACAATAATGTATGCTAAAAACTATTGTCATTACAGTTAGCTTTTAGCTTTTGGCTTTTGGTTATTAGGTTATTAGGTTATTAGCTTATAAGTGGTTCCGGCAGCAAATAACATAACCTAACCGGCCAAACCGCCGAACCGCTAACCCGCTCTCCATCCCGCCAGCCCTTTACCTGCCAAATAGCCGCCGGAAGAACCCCTTGGGGGCCTCCAATTCCGGCAGACCCAGGCGCCGGCGGATGGCCGCCTCCAGGGCCGTTTCCGGGACATCGGAGCCTTCTATGATGATTTCTTCCTCAACCATGATGGCCGGAGCCACGGGCAGGTCCAGTTCGAAGTACTCATCCGTCTGGTAGGCCCCGGGCGGCTTGGAGATCCACTCCACTTCCAGGGGATATTTCTGCCCCAAACTGGGCAGCATCTTCAGGAAGTGCTTTCACGGCTTACCGTTGGGCTCGTTTAAAAAACATCTGACTTTGACCATGGCTTCTCCTTATACCAAGTTCTGTTTCCAATACAACAAACTTAAGTTTCAATTTGCTGATAATCCTGGTCTTTTTAACCGAAAACCGATAACCGAAAACGGTATTAGGGGTTCCCGTCATTGGCCCGCATTATTCAGGCCACGGCTAAATGGCGGCGAATGACCTCCTCCAGTCGGTCCTGGGAAACCGCGGCCCCTTGGACTACCACCTCTTCACCCACCATAACGGCCGGCGCTGCCGGCAAACCTGATTTTTGGTATTCCTCGCGGCGATATGCATCCCTGGATTGGGACACAGTTTCTATGGTGACGGCATACTTCTCTCCCAGCCCGGGGAGCATTTCTTGAAATTGCTTTCACGTCATACCACAAGGGTCATTGAGAAAAAATTTGACTTTGAGCACGGTTAATCTCCTTTCGGCTGTGATAAACCGGTGGTCCTAAACGCTGCCAGACGGGATAGAAACTGCTCCGGGGGCAGGTAATCCACCAGGCGCAGGTCTTGACATTCCTTGCCGTCTCCATCCAGAAACACCACGGTGGGGACGCCCTTCACCGCATACCGGCCCAGGGCCTGCTGATGCGAGGGATCGCCTTTTTTCGTTAAATCCACCTTGACCATGACGAAATCCTGGGCCTGCTTCACCACTTCGGGATGATGAAAGGTAATTTCCTCCAGTTCCCGGCAGGGCGCGCACCAGGTGGCGTAGAAATCAATAATCACCGGCTTTTTCTGAATACGAGCCGTGTCCAGGATCGCCTCCGAGTAAGGCTGCCAGGCGACCCCGGGGCCTTGCAAGGCCCAGGAACCCACTAAGAAAGCGGCGGTGAGGATACCTGCCGACCAGACGATGCTCTTAAGCCAGGGGAAAACCCGCAAAGTGGCGGGGGTGCGATCCAGCGCCCCCAGATGCAGGGCGGCCAGGAGCATCACCCCGGCCAGGAGGGCCACCCACCAGGCCTCGGCAATCAGGGGCCGGATGAAATAGACCGCCATGCCCGCCAGGACCCAGCCCATGAGCTTGCGCACCCACAGCATCCATTCCCCCGAGCGGGGCAGCTTATTCAGGCTGCCGGAAAACATGGCCAGTACAAATAGGGGCAGTCCCAGTCCCAGGCTCAGGGTGAAGAAGATGAGAAAGCCGAACCGGGGGGACCCTATACTTGCCACCCAGGTGAGGAGCCCCAGGACGAAGGGGCCGATGCAGGGCGCAGCCACTACTCCCAGGGTCAAGCCCATGAACAGGCTGCCGCCGTATCCGGCATAGGATTTGCCCGCGGCCTGGGTGAGCTTCCCCGGCAGGCGCAGTTCCCAGAGGCCCAAGAGGCTGGCGGCGAACAGCATCAAAATGGCCGCCACCCCGCCCAGGACCCAGGGACTCTGGAGCAGGCCCCCCATGAGACCGCCGGTCAAGGCCGCGGCCACGCCCAGGACGGAATTGGTGACGGCCAGCCCCATTAAATATAACAAACCGTGGGCTACCAGGCGACCCCGGCCCTGGCCGCTGCGGCCGCCAAAATAGGAGGCGGTGATGGGAATCAGGGGATAGACACACGGGGTCAGGTTCAGGGCCAGACCGCCGGCAAAGACCCCCAACATGGTCCAGAGCAAGGCCAGGCCCGAAGGCAGTCCCGCGGGCGCGGCGCTCCCCGGCGACTCGCACAGGCTCATGGGCGCCCGGGTTATCGGCAATCCCTGCTGCTCCCAGGCGGGAAAGCCCAGGGGGTCCCGGTAAACTTTGGTATAACCCAATTTCACGGCCACCCGGGCCGCGGCGTCGCTCCGGACTCAGGCAAGGCCCGCTCAGTAAAAGACGATGGCCTTATTACGGTGAGGTTCCAGCACCGCGATCAGGGGACCTTGGGCCCTCCAACGATCCCACCGGGTGGGTTCCATGGGAAAATTCACCGCGCCCCTTATATGACCGGTGCGGTATTCCCAATCCTGGCGGGTGTCCACCAGCAGCAGGTTTGTGGGGTCCTCCCGGTAAACCCTGGCCAGCTCTTCCGTGGTAATCAGATGGTAGCCGCCCCGGGCCGCCTCCCCCCGGACTTCTTCCTGGGTAGCCTCATGAGGGGGAGGCAGGGGGCGGTGGGTGAACCACAGGCCGACTCCGGCGATCACCAGGGCCATGAGGGCCGATAATAGAGCTTTTCTAAGTCCCATGATCTCAATCCCATGAGGGTTTTAAACGAAAAGCGGGCAAAGGGGCCTCTTCCCCCTTAACTTAACCTTCCTTCCCGTTGCAGCTTGCGCAACAGAAAAGCCGCGCCGGCCTCGGATATGCCCAACTTTTGGGCCAACTCCCGGGGTTCACGCCTGCCGCTCTCTTTGACCCAAGGAACTACTTCCCCTTCCAGCTCCTCCAGCCAGTCTTCGAACAGCATCAACAGGCCGGGGTCCGTTTCCGACTGCAACTGTCGGCCCCGGGCCACTTTTTCCACTAAACTCTGGCACATCTGAGTGGGATCGACACCTTCGCCCATGCAGGTGGCCAGTCAGAGATGCACCAGGCTGCCTACCCTGTCCTCAGGCAAGTCTCCCATTAGGCTGTTGACAAAATTCAGCCTGGCCTCCTCCTCCACCACGGCCCACAGCTTTTTAACCGCCTGGGAAATCTGCGCCAGGGCTTCCTCCGGGTCCAGAGCTTCCATCAGTTGTTGCAAACTTTTTGTGCTCATCACGGCGCCGTCCTCGGCTAAAAGGTATTTCTCTCCGCCAGTAAATCCCGGGCCAGTCCGTCCAGACCCTGGAGGATCTCCAGGATACGGCGATCGGCCATTTCATAGTAAATAAAAGGGCCCCGGCGCTCCACCCGGACCAGCAGTGAGCGTTTTAATTCCTTGAGATGGTGGGAGACCAGGGGCTGGGACAGGTTGAGCTCCGCCACCAGATGAGACACGGCTTTCTTGCCGTTCCCCAATGACAGCAGGATTCTCAGCCGATTTTCATCCGCCAGGCTTTTGGCCAAAAAGGCCATTGAGGGCAGGTTATTGACCAAAGAGAAATCATCCCCGGAAAATATTAAAATAAATATATCAATATCTATTTATATATTTATTTTGAATCCGGTTGTCAAGACCATTGTGACCTGAATTATTTATGGTTCATCCGGTTTAAGCGTACTTTTTGACAGGGAATTGTTTTTTTCCTCGTTCC